>NZ_JBJACT010000044.1:0-40843 GCF_044778005.1 Mesorhizobium sp. IMUNJ 23033 | reverse complement strand
CGCCGGCTCGCCAAGGACTTCGAGGCGACCATCGCCAGCGCGGAGGCGTGGATCCTCATCGCCTCCATCCGCCTCATGCTTCGTCGCAGCGCAACTCCACGTCGTGCCTAACCGAGTTTCGAGTCAGGCTCTAAGGCAACCTCGGCGAAATGGTAGAGGAAAATAGCGCCTACCATACCGAGACGCAGGGTCTCATAGCTAACGTCCCGCGCCAGCTTGGCGTTATCCCCCGCAATAATGTGCTGCAACGAATCCTCGCTGTCGATGAATCCGCGAACAGATGGGAGGACCAACCGCTCCCAATGAACGTCAACCGCAAGGCCGCCCATCTACCTGTAATGTTCCACAATCGCTGCGTCATAATACAGGGCCCACTCTTTTGCATCGGCCCGCGCTTTGGCGATTTCTGCCTCTCTATCTCCATCGCCCCAATAATAGTAGCCGAGTGGGTTTTCCCGCTCTGTCACGGTTACGTGGATGTTGGTCTCTCCGTCGTGGATGCTGATGTGGATTACCTGCTCTTCCGCAGTCATCTATGGGTGCTCCCGTTCCAAACAGTGGTGGATGTGCCTCGCCTCCTTCGAAGCGCAGTATTAGAGCTTGCAGGTTATACTGCAGCACTTATCGTTGCGCCATGAGTGGCAATTTTGTCGATCTAGACCGGATTTCGTATCGTCTCGCGTGAGGAGGCGAAAACACCGGCGCTGCTATTCGCCCCCCGCTTCAGCGGCTCCTTAAGCTGGCCCGACCTCAAGAAACGAAAACGAGTAGTCCTTCTGGCAGAAGCCGGCAGTGGCAAAAGTTACGAGCTCAAAGCTCAGTGGCAGGCTGCGGTGAAATCTGACGAATTTGCCTGTTATGCCACGGTACAAGATCTCGGCCGAAGCGGCCTCGAGGACGCTCTTGGCGCGGATGATACTCGACGGTTCGAAACCTGGAAGGCGGCAGCTGGATCGATTTGCTGGTTTTTCATCGACTCCGTCGACGAAGCGAAAGATGAGGGTGTGCGATTCGAAACAGCCCTGCGTAAGTTCTCCAAAGCTATCGCGGGATTCGAGGACCGTGCCCGCGTGGTCATTTCCGGTCGCTTTACCGACTGGGATTTCATCGCGGATCGCCATTCGATGGATGAGTGGCTTTCGATCCCGCGCATGCCGCCGCCACCCGAACCCAGCTATCAAGATGAAATCCGCGCCACGCTCCAACACAAGGCGCCCGAGAAGCCGCCCGAGCACGAAGACGACGTGTCAGTCCTCTTAATGACCGGGCTCGATGAGGCACGCATTCGGCTCTTTGCCAAGAGCGCCGGCATTGGCGACCTCGATTCTTTCATGACAGCGCTCGACGACGGCAACCTTTGGCATTTTGCAAGCCGTCCACTCGATCTCGAATGGATGGTCGACTATTGGCACGATCATGGTCGGTTCGGGACACTTGCGGCGATGCTGGAGGCGAGCATCGATGCGCGGCTTGTAGACCCCAAGCCGGCGAGAAAACGAAACGACACACTTAGCACGGCAGAGGCCAAGAGTGCGCTCGAACGCATTGGGGCGGGTCTTCTTCTGTGCGGCAAGGATGCCTTACGCGTTCCTACTGAAAGCTTCAGCGCGACAAGTGCCGACAACGCACTGCCTCTCGACCGGCTTCTGCCAGATTGGCAATCCGACGCGATGATGCGGTTGCTTGGCAGACCGGTGTTCGACCCTGCTACCTTGGGGCGCGTGCGGCTGCATAACGACAACGAGGGAACGGTCCGGAGCTATTTTACCGGACGATGGCTTGCCGGCCGTCTTGCCGCCAATTGCCCTCCGCAGCAGATAGATGACCTGCTTTTCGCTGATCTCTACGGATATCAACTCGCTCGTCCCGACATGCTCGCCACAGCGGCATGGCTGTCAATATGGAACCCAAGAGTGGCGGAGAAGCTCATAGCGAGAAACCCGCTTGCACTCTTGACGCTTGGCGACCCTGGGGCATTGCCAGTTGCCACACGCAGCAAGGCAATCGAAGGTGCTCTTCAGGATGGCGAACATATCGACCGGCGAAACGTCTGGCTCGAGCAAGATTCACTTCTCCGACTGGCGCACCCGGCCTTTGATCCTTTGATCCCTACCTGGTGGACCCGATATGGAGGCGGTCGCGACGCACGTCACCTACTGCTAAGATTGATTTGGCTGGGCAAGCAGGCCGGCGGATTGGATATCGCTCGCACGCAGGCATTCGACACAGCGACCGACACAACATCACAACTCTTGGCGGGCAGAGCGCTGCTTGCGGTGGGAACAGCTGCAGATGCCGTCACGTATGCCGACTACATCGTCGATCAGGCGGGAGCATTGGCGCGGACGGTAGTGCTCGGCGCCCTTGATGTTCTCTTTCCAAAGTGGATTTCGGTCGAGCGTTTCTTTGGGTCATCGATGCAATTGGTGTCACCGACGAAGGGGGTATGCCGACGCTCTATCCGTTGGGGCAAAAGCTGGGCGAGGCGCTGCCGAGCGAGACCGATCTGTCAGCTTTCCTGGCTGCCGTTCTGCAGCGCATAGGCCCGATCAACGACGAACAGGAAGAGTCCGTCTTTGCCGGCGCATTCGCTTCGGCGGCTGTAACAGCGGCTGCACGCCTGTTACAGATGCATCCCGATAGCGTTCCAGATATTGTCGTCGATCTTGTCTTGCGACTGCATAACGATTCTTCATATCGCGGGCGCGATCAAGACGAACGAGAACTGGAACGGGCAATCTGCAGCACGCCTGGCCGGCGCCGCAAGTCATTTTGGCGTGCCGTGCATGTGCTTCGCGATCACCCTTGGATCAGGAACAACGACATCTCGATTGGGCATTTGGCGATGCTTGGGTGGCAAGGCCAATTGTCCCGTGATGACGTAAGCTGGTTGGCTGACGACGCAACAGGAAAGGCAGAAGAGCGTGACCGTCGGCTGGCGTTTAGTGCTCTCCACGCCATCTGGCGCGACCAGGGCCAAGATCCGACGGTAGCCGGAGCCTTAGAGAAGATTGGTAAGCAGGACTCTAGAGCACGTCCTGTTTAATCCGGTTCATATCCTGCGGCTTTGAAGTAGTTGGCACATTCGGCTGGGGTGAAGAGGTCGACGACCGCGCCGACCGTGTCCCACAGAGCCTTGATGGTTCTCTCGGCCTTTGCTCGCAGCAGCGCCTTGAGTTTGGCGAAGGCGTTCTCAATCGGATTGAAGTCGGGACTGTAGGGCGGCAGGTAGAGCAGACTCGCGCCTGCGGCCTCAATCGCGTCGCGCACGCCGGCGGCCTTGTGGGCGGGCAGGTTGTCCATGACGACTACGTCGCCCTCCGACAATGTCGGGATCAGCACCTGCTCGACATAGGCCAGGAACACGTTGCCGTTCATGGCGCCGTCGTAGACGAAGGGCGCAGTCATGCCCGTCAGCCGCAGCGCTCCGGTGAAGGTCGTGGTCTTCCAGTGGCCATGCGGCACGCCGGCCCGGCAGCGCTCGCCGCGCGGCGCTCTTCCACGCAGGCGGGCCATCTTTGTGGAGAGGCCGGTCTCATCGATGAACACGAGCTTCGCCGGATCGAGATCGAGCTGGCCGTCGAACCAGTCCCGGCGACGCTTCAGGATGTCGGGGCGATCCTGCTCCAGTGCGTGCGCGGACTTTTTTTGAATGTCCAGCCGTGGCCGCGAAGCCAGGCGCTCAAGGCGCTGCGGCTGATCCGCACCGAATGCTCGGCGACGAGCCGCTCCACCATCTCGTTCAGCGTGATATCCTTGCGCTCCTCGATCAGCCCGACGATGAAGGCTTCATGCGCATCGAGGCTGGAGGCGCGGCGGCGGCCCTGCGGGCGTGGCGCCAGTTCGCCGATCTTCGCCCGCGCAATCCAGCGGATCGCGCTGGACACTCCCACGCCGAACCGCGCCGCCGCTTGCCGCGCCGACATGCCCTCGTCCGAAGCCTTCAAGACCCGCGACCGAAGATCTCCGCTCAATGCTCTTCCCATCGTCCACCTCTCCATCGAGGTGGATGTTGAATCAGCACAAAACGCAGCTGTCACATCACAATCGATTCATCGATCACAGGACGTGCTGTAGCCTCGGAGAGCTCCTTGCGGCATGGCAATCGCCGCCGCCTGAGCCTCCCGAGCGTTTGGCTATGATGGAACGGCTCCGAGCAACGGAGGAAAAGTATAAGATCGCACGCGAAAAGCGAGACGGCAGTTGGATAAAATTCATCGAGGAACTGCGCTCGGACCCAACGATCTTGGACAGGCTTCATCCAACCACCGACACTACGGCTGACAGCCGGCTAGTTCATCTTTGGCAGTTTCTGTCCTCACGGATCCGAGGCCGATCTCGCTACGCGATCGACGATCTCTCGGCGGTCGAACCGATCTTTGGGACTGAAGTTACGGAGAAGTTTGCCACGGTATTGATCAATTTCGCCAACGCTTGGAAGCCCCTGCTGCCAAGCGAACGACCGCCTGAAGAGCAGCGGAAGATTTTTAGCTTCGAGACTATGGGCTTGGCAGGCATGGCGCTCGAAGCAGCGAAAACCTCAAATTGGGCGCTGTCGATCGATGACGACCGTGCTGAGAGAGCCGCGCGTTATGCCATCTTGGAATTGAACGGCTTCCCTGACTACCTGGTGCGACTCGCCGAGGCAAAACCCGCGATCGTGCGCAAGGTTCTTGTGGCCGAAGTGAATTCACAACTTGCGACAGGTGATCCGTCAGAACATGGGATTCTGGACCGCCTAGCCTATAGCGACGCCAAGCTTGCTCGATTGGTGGTGCCTGATCTTGAACACGCAATGTTCGACGAGGCGACCTTTCCGACGCCTCTGCTGCCCAAGGTATCGGATGGTCGACCTAAGCCATCGCCCACGCATGCGCTAAGAACGGTAATGGCATCGGCCGTTCTGGTTGACGACGAGACGTTTGGCAGCATGCAAGAATTAACTATCAACGCGCAGGCGTTCGAGTCGAGAATTGATCAGCCCAAGGGGGAGCGGGCGATCAATTTCTATGAAACCATGGTCGTTGACATTGCGCGGCTGAGTTATCTCACCAACCGCCTCTATGATTTTGGCCGGAGGAGAGCTGAGCGGGTATCTTATGTGCCACCTACCCGCGAACAGCTTGAAGGTGAACTCGGCCGCGATCTTCGTATCTATACGTCAGACAACGAGATCGCCGTGCGGATTCAGAAGGCAATGGATCAGGAATTTGGCAAGAGGCGAAACGGGCGCGATGTTCCGAATGGCACCGACGGGTGACCTTTCGCGACCAGAAGGATTTTCACCGAATAGCTCGCAGCCGCTGACGGCTCGCTTCTTGAGTTCAGCAAGTTCTGCAGGCGACAAGCGAGAAGATTTCAGCTTCTCCTCGATCTCGGCGAATTCATCGTGAAGGGCATTTTTCTCTTCCTGCAGAACGTGATTGTAGGCCATCGTCCCACCTCTCATTTGCATAGACGTAACATCGCAAAAGGTTTCAGCAAAATTACGGAATCGTACCATTTCGATGAAGGCGGACGCCGGAACGCAAGGAACTTCAAATGCTGTACGCATGGATCGATGGGGTCAAACGGCCGCCCCTCGCTAAGGGTGAGCACACGACATGCCCCGATTGCGGAGGCGTGCTGACTTCGGTCATCCCAGTCGAGAACGTCCCGCATTGGCGCCACAAGGCGGGAGACTGTGATCCTTGGAGTGAACCCGAGGGACAGTGGCATCTGGGCTGGAAAGATCAGTTCGATCTAAGATGCCGCGAAATCAACCTAATCGATTCTATGACAGGGGAGCATCACAGGGCCGACGTGATTTGCGGCGCGGGCACTGGGCGGGCCACCGTTTTGGAGTTACAGCATTCCTCAATTTCCGAGGAAGAGCGAGTTGCACGGGAGGCCTTCTATAAAAAGGCACATCGCATGTTCTGGCTCGTGCATGTCCACAACGAGTCAACCTTTGCAGGATATAGCTTTGGCTTCTCGCTAGATTTCAGCAAGCGTATTCAGGTTGTCGAAGGGCAGACTTATGCCATCATGCGGTGGATGGGCCGCAGCAAACAATTCATCGAGAAATGGAAGCGTGCGTCCGCGCACGTCTTCTTTGATTGGCAAGGCCATATTTTCTTCCTCGCTGGCGATGCCTTGGCGCGACGCCTGACAGGCGGTACGCCCCTTCAGAAAGGTGAATTCGCGCTCTGCGCGCTGACGCGTGAGCAGTTCATTCGCGCAGTCCATTGGGCTGACTGAGGGGGTCTCGCACACGACGGCCGCCACCGCTCAGTCAAGGTTTGACTAAATGCCCATAGGCCTCAACCACCATCGGTCTGCACGAAGTTCGCCTCGTGAACAGGGAGTAGCCGCGCTTCGCATCCCAATGTCGTCATCAACTCCAATCCGGAATTATCGGCGACTCTCGGCCAACTTTGCACCAGCCTTCGTTCTGGGATCGACTTTTGTTCGGCCCTTAGCTTCCGCAGCGGCAGCCAAGGTGGCACAATTCCGGGTCTAGGCAGCTCTGCGCAAGGCCTCCCCGTCAGCGTCCCGTTTGGCGCCTATTGTCTGTTGTGTAGCGCGTGGACCGAGCCAGGAACGAACTGCTGCCTCCTTGGCGATCAGATTGCCTAAGGCGCCAAACATCGTGCTGCTGATTGCCTGCTGCTGCGCGCGCAGGTGGTCCTCGAGCAGCTTATGACGAGAAATATAACCTGCGTTAACGCCCGGAATGGCATGGTTCATCAATAAACGCGCGTCGAACTCCGAGACACCGGCCGGCGTCGCCAGGGTCCGGAACGTCTGCCGCAAATCATTACCCCACTTGGCAAGGACGTCCCGGCGCTCCTTCTGTTCGGCCAAATGCCCGCTGTCACTATCCGCTGGGAATAGCCAGTCGTTGGCCTGGAGAGGATAGCAATGCCGGTTAAACCGGATCACTCGCACAAGGCATGAGATCATTTGGCGCGACAGCGGAATGTCGAATGCACGGTCTGCGCCGCCCTTAGGACGCGGAATGTGCAGGACCCGGCGGCGGAGGCTGAGATCCTTCGGCTTCGCCTCCATCAGGGCCGTGGGCCGGCATCCCGAGAGCAGGGAGAATAGATGGTACTCGCGGCGAATGGGATTGGTTAACGCCGCGACTTGCCGGAACCAATTTGGCAAGTCGCCCAGTCCCATCGCGCTGTTTCTACGTTCTTCCGAGTTCCAATCAACGACGCTAGCAGCTAGCCCTTCGCCGTCCTTATTGGCTCGATCCTCGGTCGCCCTGGTTGGCCCAAGCGCGAACGGCGTCGAGCGGGCACTGCATCCGGCATAGATGCCTATTTGATACCAATCGGCAACGCCGTGCACTTCCTTCACGCGATCCCTTTTCCTCCACCCAACTCCCGGCGCCAAAAACGCCTCTCGGCCAAGTTTGCCGGCGTCGATATAGATCGGACAGTCTGCCCGCCGCGGTTGCCCTGTTTCGCGGATTTTCGACCTGGTGCGGCACCGCTGATCGAATGAGCCTATACCGCTTCCGATTCACTGCCCGATTTAGTGGGTGAGATCCAAGGCATTACAGCAGCCGGGTCTTCCAGTATGCAAGCCCGCTTGGCGAAGCTGATGAACGCCTGACGGACCACGCTGACCGGCTTGTAGCCGTCGTGCGCATCGTAGCACGCTTTGAGTGCAGTCTTGTGGATCAAATCTCGACGGCTTTCGGGCCATTCTTCGAGAAAATCAATGGCGCCATCGATGCTGACAATTTCTCGCACAATGCAATTCCCGTCCTTGACGAAAACGGAGCTGAATGTGGTGGCGTTCATCAAATCCCTCGAATTTTTTGAACGGCTCAATTTCGTGAGAAGGCCGCTTCAGCAACCATCGCAGAACGTGATGTCATGCCGATGACGGTGGAAGCACGCTCGATGCTCATCCTCAGCCTTCGCGCCGTCACCGACTTCACCTGGAATGAGCCAAGCTCATCGCAAAGGGATGCCCGCTCCCACCATGACACTTTAGAAAACGACCCACACCACTCTCATGTTCGCCGTCTCAAGCTGCAGGGGTGAAAAATCGTTCGCTTGCTTTGGCAAGCGTTGTGGCGAAATGGCTGCCCTGGGCAAAGCAGGAGGCACGGTCATGAGACGACGGTTGATCATGCTCTGATACGCGGGTTGGTTACCGCAGGACCTGATGCGTCGCGGAGCTGCCTCGGTCTAGGATCCAGCGTCGGATGATCCGGCTGATAGTGGTGACGAGGGTTCTCCTGCCGTGACCGTGCGGCTCAAAACTGTTCGCTCCTCGGTCGATGCCTTTGGTTCATTGCCCGGCGATCAGTTCGTCGGCGCGGCACTTGAGGCCGCGATGGCCCCGACGAAGCCGGCCAGTTCGCGAGCGATCGCCGTAGTGACGGTGGTGGCCGGCTTGCCGGCTCTGGTGAGCTTGCGGTAACGGCCGCACAGTCGCATCTGAGCCTTCCATGCCGTATCGCGGATCGGCTTGGGCAGCCCCTCCTGTCGGAGCAATTGTTCACGGCTGACCCTTGCAGGGAACCTATAGCTCCAGGCAGCCTCGACCAGCATTCGCCGGGCGGTTCCGTTGCCTGCTTTCGTTACGCCGCCCTGACGCCTGGTTCCGCCGCTGGAATGTTCCGAGGGGACCAGACCGAGATAGGCCATGAGCCGCCGGGGCTTCTCAAAGCGCGTGATGTCGCCGAGTTCCGCGATCACGGTCGCGGCCGTCACAAGGGCCATTCCGCGAAGCGCTTGCAGGGCGTCGACCACCGGCGCCAACATCCAGTCCACGAGCATGGTCTCGATCTGTGCCGTCAACCGATCACGACGGGCCGTCGCGGCTTCGATCGTTGACATACAGTCTTCCAGGACGATGTGGTGGGCGGGCTGCTCGAATCGTAGCCCAGCCAGCCAGCGGCGATGCATCTGCGTCCAGGCGGGGACGATTGTAGTGGAATCCGTGACGCAACAGAAATCCGGAGAGCTGCTGGCGGGCCTGCCGCAAGCTACGAACCGCCGCCAGGCGTGCGCGAACCAGATCGCGCATTGCCTCATGGGCAAGGTCGGGAATCCATACGGGCGTCAGTTCGCCGGCCCGATGCAGCTTCGCCAGATTGATGGCGTCCCGACGGTCCGTCTTGATCCGATCTCCCGGCTTGCGAGGGATCAGCGACGGCGCGACCACCACACAGTCCTGCCCCGCCGCGGTCAGTTGCCGCTGAATGCCGTAGCCGCACGGTCCGGCCTCGTAGCAGAACCGCAGCACCGCTCCCGGCTGGGAGAGCTTGCTCAAAAGGCGCGTCAATGCCGCAGGCGTATTCGATATTTGCCCGTGTTCGCGAACCTCTCCGCGCCTGTCTCCAACTGCCAGAGCGACCGAAATCGTCTCTTTGTGAACATCCAAACCGACGTAGGTGATATGCTCGTCCATGGCCCGTCTCCTATGCATGAGGCTCGGCGCCGGGATATCCAGCGCAACCCTCGATAACCTGCATACTGTGAGACGGGTCGCCCTACCTCAGGCGAACATGTGGTCTAGACAAAGTTCCACACGGTATGAGTGGCCGTGCGCCCGACGGCAGCGATGGGTTTCGGGTACCCGCGAAAACATTACGCTGCCTCGAATGTGAAGGCCCGTGTTCCAGCGTGGGTGGGCAAGGCGACGGCGGCCGCGGTATTCGCCTCGCGTTCAGGCCCGTCCATCGGCCGGAATAATGGCCTTCAAAAAGCTCGGGCGCTCCATGCTTGTCCTCGGGCTATCCGCTCGACAGTCTTGGAGGCAAATCGCAGCTTCGTCGCTCCACGAAGGGAAGCAAGAACATCGCGAAGCATCTCTGACGCGGTCCATGCACAAACTGCAGTCGAAGGCACATCAACCGTGTCAAGCATCGCGGCTGTCCAGCAATCGCCATCAATTGACGACAAACCCGCCACAGGTGCCAGCAGAACGCCGAGCATCGGGGCGAGCACCGAGCGGAAATGAAAGCAATACGCATTAGTCTTACCTCACGCGGCGGACGGGTTGGGAATGCGCGGCAGATTCTCGACCAGGAAGCGCCAGTCGCCGCGCTCGCGTTGGCCTTCCTGGCGCATGCCGAAGAACTGGATGATCATCTTGCCGTCGGCACCATAGGCTTCGAGTGACGTGATGTGGCCGTCCCTGGTCGGCTTGCGCACGGCCCAGACCTCGCGGATGTGGTGGGTCCTGAGATGCAGGTGGAAGGTCTCGTCGAGGACATTGATCCTGGACCCGATCGGCTTGATCGACTTGATTGGGCCGGAATGGATCTGGATGCAGCCACGATTGCCGACAAAGCACATGATCGGCATCTCGCCATCGGCCGCGTGTTCGAACATGGCGCCAACGGCATCGTTGTCGAGCAGCCAGGCGTAATCCTGGCCGACCATGCGCATCGCCTGGCAGCGGCTGAGCTCCAGCGTCTTCAACATGCCGAAGAACTGATGCACGTCCGTCAGCCGGCTCCAGTGCTCGCGCAGGTCCTCGACCGTGGCGGCTTGGTCCGGAACCTCTGCGTCATCGTCGGCTCCGCTCGCCTGAGCCGATACGATCGGCTCCTGGTTTGAGGATTCGAGTTCCGCCACCAGCTTCTGGTAAGCATCGAGGTTTGAGGCGGGCCTGAGATGCACCCTGTGCACCGCCTCGCCGGTGGCATCGAAGAACTGCAGGCTGCGGCGGATGTTGCCGCCATCGCGCTTGTCGACAGCGAAGCCATAAGCCCACACTTCCGGGAAGATACGCAGGTCGATGTCATCGCCGAGCACCATCGCATGCTGGTTGCCGGTGACCACCTTGTCGTAGACGCCGATCTTCTCGTGCACAGCGCTTTCATTGCGGGTCAGCGCCATCACTTCACCGACCGCTCCGAGGCCGGTCAGCAGATCATTGACGCGGGGCTCGATGCGCACCGCGCCAAAACCGCAATGCGCCGCAACCAGTTCCGCTTCCGAAATGCCCAACTGGGCGGCGAGATCGCGCTCGCGTATATTCGGCATGTCTTCCTGCGCCCGCCGGATTTCGGCCGGCGAGCGTTTCACGCGCTGGTCCATGTCATCCACCTGCCTGCCTTCTGTCTGCACACTTGCGCGTCACTGATCCGCCCGCCTGTTGAAGATCCGCTGCCCTGCCTGTTGATCTTCCGCCTACAGAGAGCCGTAATGTTCGACCCCCGATCGCGTGCTCGCCGAGGAACGGGGTGTTGCTGGAGAGTGTGCGCATCGCCGTCGGCATCCCCTTGAAACCGGACGTGCTGCTTGACGGCGAAACGCAATGACACTGACCGGCAAATGCCGGTCGAATCCCATCTCAAGTCGGTTAATGGCCATCAGGGGGTGGTGAGCGATTGTGGGTGTCAACGCCAATCGGCCGATGGGGCAATCGGATTGCGCGGGCAGTACTGCTTTGCCATAGAAAGCGCAACTGACCCAGATCTGACATGTTGCTTTCCTTCCTTCGTTCCATCCCTCGCGAGGAGGAAGCCCACGAGACGATTATCGGCCGGCGGGGGTTGTTGCCGCCTCGCCAAAGGGAGCTTCAAAAGTCGTGCCAATTGCGCCGAAGCAAGCTCAGAAAAATCTTCTGTATGCTATTCAACGGTTTACGTCAGAGTGGAGCAGGAACTCAGGCCGAGCAGTCCCATGTCGCGGACTCGACAAACCCGACAGTAGGTGTCGGCTGCCCGACGTCTTCCCAACAATGGCGCACAAAGATTCATCGCAGTGTTAGAGAGATCGCGCTGTTTTGAAACGGTTTTTTTCCATTGGCACGGTCCATGCGGGGTGATCCGCAAACCGTAACCGAATGGGGAAATCGAACCATGATTACGCTCACCGACGACGCCGTTGCCGCCGTCAAGACCGCTCTCTCCCGCGCCAGCGAGCCGGCGCAAGGCTTTCGCATCATGGTCCAGGCCGGCGGCTGCGCCGGCTTCAAATACATAATGGGCCTGGAGAGCGTCTCGCGCGAGGGCGACGCGATCATCGAGACGGACGGGGTCAAACTGTTCGTGGATGCAGGCTCTCAACCCCATGTCGCCGGCACGACCGTCGATTTCGTCACCAGACTCGAATCCTCCGGCTTTGTCTTCGACAACCCCAACGCGCGGGGAAAGTGCGACTGCGGCAAGTCCTTCAGTTGAGCGCCCCAGATATCAAGAAGGCCAAGTTGGACTATAGCGACAAGGTCAAGGAATACTCCTTCACGCCGAAGAATGCCGGCGTTCTGGAAACGGCCAATGCAGTCTGTGCGGTCGGCGCGATCGCCTGCGGCAATGCGCTTAAAATGATCAGCACCGATCCGGTGACGGAAACGTTCAAAGTAGAGTTCCAGACCTTCAGCCGCGGCGACGCTGCAGCAAATTTGACTGATCGAAGACGCTGGCGCGTGCATTGTGAATGTCGGCGGCGACCGGGTCTACGTGAAACCGTCGGCGTCTGGCAGGGCGCCTGCGTCACCAGCAACGGCATGCGCCGGAGGCTCAATGCAACTGGCCTGGCGCTTCGCATCGTCCGGCCAACTGAGGATTCGCACGCATGAGGACTGTCTATCTTGACAACAACGCGACGACACGGGTCGATCCGGAGGTCGTTAAAGCGATGTTGCCGTTCTTTACGGATCAGTTCGGCAACCCTTCGTCGACGCACGGTCTTGGCGCCTCAGTTGGTGCAGCGGTGAGAAAGGCGCGACAGCAGTTGCAAGCGCTGATCGGCGCGGAATTCGACGATGAGATCACCTTCACCTCGGGCGGGACGGAAAGCGACAATGCAGCGATTCTTTCGGCGCTCGAGAACATGCCTAATCGAACAGAGATCGTGACTTCCGCCGTCGAGCATCCGGCCGTGCTGGCGCTCTGCGCGCATCTTGAGAAGACGCGCGGCGTTAAGGTGCACAGGATTCCAGTGGATCGGCATGGCCGGCTCGACCTCGACGCCTACAGGGCTGCCCTCACCCCACATGTGGCAATCGTCTCAATCATGTGGGCGAACAACGAGACCGGTACGATCTTCCCCGTGGCCCAGCTTGCTGAGTTGGCCAAGGAAGTTGGCGCCCTTTTCCATACCGATGCCGTGCAGGCGGTTGGCAAGCTTCCGATGGACCTAAAATCGACCGCAATCGACATGCTGTCGCTCTCCGGCCACAAGCTGCATGGCCCGAAAGGGATCGGAGCACTTTATGTAAAGCGTGGCGTGCGCTTCTGCTCGCTGATCAAGGGGGGGCACCAAGAGTACGACCGGCGTGCCGGCACCGAGAACACGCCCGGCATAGTCGGGCTCGGCATGGCGGCAGAACTCGCCTCGAAGTTCATGAACGACGAGACCACACGGGTAAAGTGGCTCCGCGACCGCCTTGAGAACGGGGTTCTCCAGCGCATCCCGAACACCTTCGTCATTGGCGATCCGCTGGAGAGGTTGCCGAACACCGCAAACATCGCCTTCGAATATATCCAAGGCGATGCAATCCCAACTCTCCTCAGCCGCGTGGGCATCGCCTGTTCGGCCGGCTCAGCCTGTAGCTCCGGCTGCCTTGAGCCGAGCCATGTCTTGAGGGCGATGAAAATGCCACATGGGGTAGTCCGCTTTTCCTTTGCGCGCGACAACGGCGAAGCGGATGTCGACCGGGTGCTCGAGGTCATGCCCGCAATCGTGGACAGGCTGCGTGACGTTCGCAATTCTGGGCCCGGCACGCTAAGTACCGAAGACCTTCAATCGAATCTATGCCCGGGCGCCGGAACCGGTAGTCGCTCATGAACCGTCGGGTCTTTCTCAACGATACGACGTTGCGCGATGGCGAGCAGGCACCCGGCGTCGCCTTTACCACTGCGGAAAAGCTGGAGCTCGCAGAGTCTCTTGCCGCAGCCGGCGTCCCAGAGATCGAGATCGGCACCCCGGCCATGGGCGGCGACGAGATCGAAACAATTCGCGCCGTGGTCGCGAGGCGTCTGCCGGTTCGGCTCACCGCCTGGTGCCGGATGAGATCGCAGGATCTCGAAGCGGCAATCGAGAGCGGCGTCACAGCCGTCAATCTGTCGCTACCTGCGTCGGACATTCAACTCGCCGCCAAGCTCGGCCTCGATCAGACGGCAGCGCTCCAGATCATCGAGCATATGGTCGGCTGCGCAGCCGCCCGCGGCCTTTTCGTTGCCGTGGGCTGCGAGGATGCCTCGCGCGCCGATCGGGATCATCTCGCGCGCGTCATCGAGACGGCCGCGCGCGCCGGCGCAAGCCGCGTCAGGCTGGCTGACACGGTCGGCGTTCTCGATCCCTTTTCGACCTTTGAAATTGTCGCCCGGGTCGCGGCGCAGTCTCCCATCGACCTCGAATTTCATGGCCACAACGATCTCGGCCTTGCTACCGCCAACACGCTGGCCGCCATCCGCGCCGGTGCGCGCCATGCCTCCGTCACCGTCCTCGGGCTCGGCGAGCGCGCCGGCAATGCCGCGCTGGAAGAAGTAGCCACCGCGATGACCGTCCTCGACGGCGCAGATACCGGCATCGATCTGAGCGCATTGCCCGACCTCGCGGCCCATGTGGCGCGGGCCGCCCGCCGGCCGACAGCAGCCATCAAGCCGGTCGTCGGCGCCGATGTTTTCACCCACGAATCCGGCATCCACGTCGCAGGGCTGCTGAAGGACTCGCGTAGCTATCAGGGGCTCGATCCGGCTCTCGTGGGCCGCTGCCGGCGTATCGTCATCGGCAAGCATTCCGGCGCCACGGCAATTGCCCATGTGCTGAGCGAAAACGGCCGCGATCTCGACCCGGATCTGGCAGCCGCTATGGTGGCCCGCGCCCGCCGCAAGGCGGCCGAGACCAAATCGACCGTCACTGCAAGTCAATTGGCCGAGCTCTACGATAAAATGATCAGCGAGGCATGCCTCGCTGGTTCAGCCCATTTCATTCCTCCAACCGCGGATTGCGCGCAGGTCAGCCCTGCGACGAACGCACCGACCGCACAGTTTTCCGACCAGGGAGAATGCAATGAATTGTTCCGCTGACAGCCGCCCCATCGATGTCACTGACATCCTCGCACGACTGAAGGGCCTGTCGGCTGCGGAGGAATTCTTCGCAGTCCTCGGCGTCTCCTATGACCCGAAGGTGCTGAATGTCTCACGGCTCCATATCATGAAGCGCGTGGGCCAATACCTTGCCGAAGAAGATTTCTCCGGTCTGCCCGACCAGGTAATCGCCGCGCGGGTGCGCGCCACGCTGGAACGCGCCTACGAAGACTTCGCGATTTCCTCGCCGCTCACGCACCGGGTCTTCAAGGTGCTCAAAGACCACGATCCGAACAAACCTGCCACGACGGACCGCAACTTCGTCCCGTTCGACTCCGTCCTGAAGCGGTTCGGAAAGGAATGAGCGCGACACGGTTGCGACGCGACAATGTCGAGAAGCCGACAAATCCGGTCATTACGACGGCGCCCTCAGAAGCAACCAACCGAATTTCTAGGAATAGGGGCACGCAAAACAGTTGGCACGAATGATGCAACCAAGAAGATGAACCGCCAAGCCCGCATCCGGATGGGAGCCTGGAGAAACCGCCAATGCACATCGTAATCTGCATCAAGCAGGTGCCGGACTCGGCACAGATACGGGTCCATCCGGTGACGAACACGATCATGCGCCAGGGTGTGCCGACCATCATCAACCCTTACGACCTGTTCGCCCTCGAAGAAGCACTCAGACTGCGCGACGCCTATGGCGGCGAGGTCACCGTGCTCACTATGGGTCCGCCCATGGCAGAGGACGCGCTGCGCAAGGCGCTCGGTTACGGCGCCGACCGCGCAGTGCTCTTGACCGACCGCTATTTTGCCGGCTCCGACACGCTGGCGACTTCCTTCGCTCTTTCTCAGGCAATCGCGAAGGTTGGCGAGACATTCGGCGCGCCAGACATCGTCTTCACCGGGAAGCAGACGATCGATGGCGACACCGCCCAGGTCGGGCCCGGCATAGCCAAGCGCCTTAATCTCATGCAACTCACCTATGTCGCGAAGATTGCCTCTATTGATCTCGCTGCTCGCGAGATCAAGGTCGAGCGCCGCTCCGAAGGCGGCACGCAGATGCTGCAGAGCAGGCTACCTTGCCTCATCACCATGCTGGAAGGCACAAACGAGATCCGCCGGGGCTCGATCGAGGACGCCCTGTGCGCCGCGCGCAGTAAGGTCTTGAAGTGGAGTGCGGCGGACGCCGGCATTGGGGACCTCACCAGATGCGGCCTGCGCGGCTCGCCGACGGTCGTCAAGCGCGTTTTCGCTCCTGCTGCGCGGGCGGAAAAGGCGGTGCAAATAGACACCGCGGAGAAGACATTGCGCGACATTGCTGACGAAGTCATCGCCGCAATCTTCACCCACCAGCCGGCGCTGGAACATGAGCTCGCCTTCAACAGCGGCGCATGAGGACCAGGAGCAGACAATGTCGACCGTGAACCGAGAAACCCCTCGCCCTGCCGCCGGCCGTGCCGGCATAAAGAAGGAACTGCCCGACCATTTCAAGGACTACCGGCACGTCTGGGTGTTCATCGAGCTCGAACGCGGCCAGGTCCATTCGGTATCATTCGAGCTGCTCGGCGAAGGCCGCAAGCTGGCCGACAAGCTTGAGGTCCAGCTTGCTGGCGTCGTGCTCGGCCCGCCTGGAGAGGCCATCGGGAACGCCATTGCCGAAGCCTTCGCTTATGGCGCCGACCTTGTCTACATCGTCGAGGCGCCACTGCTCGCCGACTATCGGAACGAGCCTTACACCAAGGCGATGACGGATCTGGTCGCTACCCACAAACCCGAGATCCTTCTTCTCGGTGCGACCACACTCGGCAGGGATCTTGCTGGCTCCGTGGCGACGACTTTGCAGACAGGGCTCACGGCCGACTGCACCGAACTCGATGTGGATACCGACGGTTCGCTCGCCGCGACCCGTCCGACTTTCGGCGGTTCCTTGTTATGCACGATCTATACGCTCAACTATCGGCCGCAGATGGCGACAGTGCGACCGAGGGTCATGCCCATGCCGCAGCGGGCGGATAAGCCGGTCGGGCGTGTCATCCAGCACAAGCTGTCGATAACCGAGGACGAGATCGTCACCAAAGTCCTCGGTTTCCTGCCGGATAGCCAGTCGGCAACGGCCAATCTCGCCTATGCCGACGTCGTGGTCGCGGGAGGTCTCGGTCTTGGGGCGGCGGAAAACTTGCAGCTTGTGAAGAACCTCGCGCGAGCGCTCGGCGCCGAATATGGCTGTTCTCGCCCGATGGTCCAGAAGGGCTGGGTGTCCGCTGATCGGCAGATCGGCCAAACTGGCAAGACCATCCGGCCGAAGCTTTACATAGCGGCGGGGATTTCCGGTGCGATCCAGCACCGGGTTGGCGTCGAGGGGGCCGATCTCATCGTGGCCATCAACGCCGACCCGAACGCGCCGATTTTCGATTTCGCCCACCTCGGGATCGTCACCGATGCGATCCGCTTCCTGCCCGCGCTGACGGAAGCCTTCACCCGGCGGCTGTCGCCGCACAATCGCGATAAACTTGCGAGCTAAGGGGAATGGACATGATCGAGGAAAAATTCGACGCCATTGTCATCGGAGCCGGCATGTCCGGGAACGCAGCTGCTTACACCATGGCAAGCCACGGGCTGAAGGTGCTGCAGTTGGAGCGCGGTGAATATCCGGGCTCCAAGAATGTCCAGGGTGCCATCATGTACGCGAACATGCTGGAGGAGATCATCCCGGATTTCCGGGATGACGCACCTCTCGAGCGGCATTTGGTTGAACAGCGGCTTTGGGTGATGGACGATACATCCCACACCGGGATTCACTATCGGTCGGACGACTTCAATGAGGCGAAGCCCAACCGTTATACGATCATCCGTGCCCAGTTCGACAAATGGTTTTCGCGCAAGGCGCGCGAGGCCGGCGCGACGGTTCTGTGCGAGACGACCGTGACGGAACTCGTCCGTGATGCCAAGGACAGGGTGGTCGGCGTCCGCACAGACCGAGCCGGCGGAGCGATCTTCGCGGACGTGGTCGTGCTCGCAGAAGGCGTGTCCGGACTGCTTGGCACGCGGGCCGGCCTGCGCGAGATTCCGAAGCCGGGAACCGTGGCGCTCGCCGTCAAGGAAATGCATTTCCTGCCCGAAGAGGTCATTGAGCAGCGGTTCGGCCTCAAGGGCGATGAAGGTTGCGTAATCGAGGCGGTGGGCACCACCTCCCGCGGCATGGCCGGGCTCGGTTTCCTCTACACCAACAAGGAGTCGATCTCACTGGGCATCGGCTGCCTCGTCTCCGATTTCGCCGCGATGATGGAGAGCCCTTACGTCCTGCTCGATGCCTTAAAAAACCATCCTTCGATCCGGCCGCTGATCGCTGGCGCGGAGGTGAAAGAATATGCCGCGCATCTCATTCCCGAAGGCGGCTACAAGGCGATTCCGCAGCTCTTCGGCGATGGTTGGGTCGTGGTCGGCGATGCCGCGCAATTGAACAACGCCGTTCACCGCGAGGGTTCGAACCTCGCCATGACCTCCGGCCGCATCGCGGCTGAGGCAATCGTCAAGGTCAAGAACCGCAACGGTCCTATGACCAAACGCAACCTCGCTCTCTACAAAGCCATGCTGGACAAGTCCTTCGTGGTCAAAGACTTGAGGAAATACAAAGACATGCCGGCCCTGCTCCACACCAATTCCTGCAATTTCTTCACCACGTATCCCCGGTTGATGTCGCAAGCCGCGCAGAACTTCATGCGTGTCGATGGCACGCCGAAGATCGAGAAGGAAAAGGCGACCACGGCCGCCTTCATCAAGGCGCGCTCGCGTTGGGGGCTGGTGAGCGACGCGGTCCGCCTGGCATTCGCGTGGCGCTGAGGGGGAGACGAGATGACGATCGCAGTGACGAAGTCACGTGTCGAGGACAAGCTTTACCAGAACCGCTACCTGGTCGATCCTGGCCGTCCGCATATCAAAGTGCGACCGCACGAGAGGCCAAGCGCGAACTTGCTCGCGCTGACCCACGTTTGCCCGGCGAAATGCTATGAGTTGAACGACAAGGGTCAAGTGGAGATCACCCCCGACGGCTGCATGGAGTGCGGCACCTGCCGGATATTGTGCGAGACCAGTGGCGAGATCGAGTGGGACTATCCACGCGGCGGCTTCGGTGTCCTGTTCAAGTTCGGATGACCGGCGCACGTATCGTTTCAAGAGCGTGGATCGTACTGGACCTGAAGTTTCGGCACGTCAGCCGCTGCTAGAATGACCTCTCACATTAGAAAGAAGCTAGTGAATAGTGTGGGTTTCGGAATTCGAATACAAAACGGCGCTTGGGAGGAGCACACCCTGGACGACAACCCCTGAGGTGTTTGCATGGCTCACGTACTGCGAAATCGGGTCGATGAAGGAGGATCTCTTAACATCCTGCCTGAACCACGGATCAACTCCAATCATGAAACGGATATCTCGCTCAGGGGAATCTACGAGATATCGAAGATCCTGACCGCCCCCACCCGGCTTGAGATCACGATTGCGAATGTCGTGAATACCCTCTCCTCATTTGTGCAAATGCGTCATGGAGCAATCGTCGTCCTGGACGCTAAAGTGGAGCCGGAGATTGCCGCATCCGCCGGCAGCGCCCACCCACCTCAATCAGGAATTGGCCGCGTCATACCGCAAGCCGCGATAGACCAGATCGTCGCTACGGGGGCGCCGCTCGTCATACCGGATGTTAGCAAGTCCGACCTATTTCAGGCTGACCTTCAACCATCTTCGAGCGGCGGCACCGTCCCAATTGCCTTCATCGGTATCCCGGTAAAGGCTGAACACGAGATCATTGGGACATTGTCGATCGACCGTGTCGGTGATGGCGAGACCAGCTCCCCCTGCGACGAGGATGTACGCTTCCTAACCATGGTCGCCAACCTTGTCGGCCGCACCATTCGTCTCCATCACATCCTGAGCATGGATCGTCAGCGGTTCATCGAGGACCAACGCAGACCGCAGAAATGGCTCGACCAGGAGAGGACCGACCCAGCCCGGCATCGGCATGTCAAAATCGACGGGATCATCGGAGAAAGTCCCACACTCAAGCAGGTGCTCGAAACCGTAAGGGTCGTGGCAAGGACTAATTCCACCGTGCTTCTGCGGGGCGAAAGCGGCACCGGCAAGGAATTCTTTGCCCAGGCAATCCATAAGCTTTCACCTCGGGGCAAGAAGGCGTTCGTCAAATTGAACTGCGCCGCACTGTCTGAAAGCGTTCTGGAATCGGAGCTGTTTGGACACGAAAAGGGCGCCTTCACCGGGGCTATCTCCCAGCGCGCCGGCCGATTCGAATTGGCAAATGGCGGAACACTGCTACTTGATGAAATCGGCGAGATTTCGCCTGCCTTTCAAGCCAAGCTGTTGCGCGTCCTGCAGGAAGGCGAACTGGAGCGAGTGGGCGGCACGAGAACGCTTCAGGTCGATGTCCGGCTCATATGCGCCACCAACAAGGATCTCGAGACGGCCGTCGTAAATGGGGAGTTCAGGGCCGACCTATATTACCGCATCAATGTTGTGCCAATTATCCTGCCCCCGCTCAGAGAGCGAGCCGGCGATATTCCACGCCTTGCGAACGCCTTCCTCGACCGATTCAACAAGGAGAACCATCGCGAGCTCGCCTTCGCGCCATCGGCGCTTGATCTGATCTCGCAATGCTATTTCCCTGGCAATGTCCGCGAGCTGGAAAACTGCGTGCAAAGGACGGCTACGCTTGCGCGTTCGAGGACGATCACTCCATCGGATTTCGCCTGCAAGAACAGCCAATGCCTTTCGTCGCTCCTTTGGAAAGGAGCCGACCGTTCGCATGGCGGCAATGCCATCGACGAGCTCTCCCAGCGCGACCCGATGCAGGTTCGGCGCATCGGTGCCCCGAAAGGCGAGGTATCGCCCGTCAAGGTCGTCTACCCGAACGATCCCGCTTGCCCCGCAATGGGCCCGCATCTGACGGAACGCGACCGCCTGACCGACGCGATGGAGAAGGCCGGCTGGGTTCAAGCCAAGGCGGCTCGTATCCTCGGCCTCACGCCGCGGCAGGTCGGCTACGCTCTGCGCCGGCATGGTATCGAGGTGAAGAAATTCTAGGCGTCCTGATGATGTCAAACGTCAGGCCGGAGTAGTCTTCCTCACATTCTGCGCGCCCAAGACGCGGTGCCCTTCGCGACCGGTTTGCTTGTCCACTGTCGGAAGCCGGACAAAATTGTGCCGGAGCAAACCGACAGAATCCGACACGGAAAGCCAATTGGTGAACTAAAACCACCCTTTGAGCTGGCATAGCTCTTGCGCCTTGAACTGCGACGTTACCAGCAACGGAGCCGTTCGATGTCCGCACCGATCATTTCCTTTGAGGGCCTGACCAGCACGACATCCTTCGACCAGTTGCTGGCGACCGCGAAATCCGGTGGCTGCGCATCTTCAACCTGCGGCTTGTCGGGAAAGTCGGACGACATGGATCCGGCTGTCTGGGAGAAGATCAAGGATCACCCCTGCTTTTCAGAAGAAGCGCATCACTATTTCGCGCGCATGCACGTCGCGGTCGCCCCGGCTTGCAACGTCCAGTGCAACTACTGCAATCGCAAATATGACTGCGCCAACGAAAGCCGGCCTGGGGTCGTTTCGGAAAAGCTGACACCCGACCAGGCGCTACGCAAGGTGATCGCGGTCGCCAACGAGGTGCCGCAGCTTTCCGTACTCGGCATCGCCGGACCGGGCGATGCCTGTTACGACTGGAAAAAGACAAAGGCAACGTTCGAACGAGTTGCCAGGGAAATCCCCGACATCAAGCTGTGCATCTCCACCAATGGGCTGGCGCTGCCGGACCATGTCGCCGAGCTCGCCGACATGAATGTCGATCACGTGACGATCACTATCAACATGGTCGACCCTGAAGTCGGCGCAAAGATCTATCCTTGGATCTTTTACGACCATCGCCGCTACGTCGGCATTGAAGCCGCCCGGATCCTTCACGAGCGGCAGATGCTGGGCCTGGAGATGCTGACCACGCGCGGCATTCTCACCAAAATCAATTCGGTGATGATCCCCGGCGTGAACGACGAGCATCTGATCGAGGTGAACAAATGGGTCAAGGAGCGCGGCGCGTTCCTTCACAACGTCATGCCGCTGATTTCCGACCCGGCGCACGGTACCCACTTCGGCCTGACCGGGCAGCGCGGCCCAAATGCAATGGAGATGAAGACCCTTCAGGACCGTCTGGAAGGCGGCGCCAAGTTAATGCGCCACTGCCGGCAGTGCCGGGCCGATGCCGTCGGCCTGCTCGGCGAGGATCGTGGCCAGGAATTCGCGCTCGACAGCATTCCCGGCGAGGTCACCTACGATCCCAGCAGGCGCGAAGCCTATCAAGAGGTGGTCGCGAGCGAGCGCCGTGATCATGTGGCGGCCAGGAGCAAGGCGATCGGAATGGTCAAGGCAGCGGGTTCAGGCAAGTCCCTTCTCGTCGCCGTCGCCACCAGGGGCGGCGGCCGCGTCAACGAACACTTCGGCCATGCGAAGGAATTCCAGGTTTATGAAGTCTCGCCGAGAGGGATCAGCTTCGTCGGGCATCGCAAAGTCGAGCAGTATTGTCTTGGCGGCCGCGGCGATAACGCCACCCTCGACGGCGTTATCGCCGCGCTGGAAGGCATAGACATCGTGCTGTGCGCCAAGATCGGAGATTGCCCTAAGGATCAGCTGGCGGAAGCTGGAATCCGAGCAACCGACGCTTATGGCCATGACTACATCGAGACCGCGGTCAGCGCGCTTTACGCCGCCGAGTTTGGGATCCAACCGCTGGCGGCGACGGCCTGAGCTGTCTCATTCCAATCGAACCAGGAGTTAAAATGGCTTTCAAGATCATCGCATCCCAATGCACCCAATGCGGCGCCTGCGAGTTTGAATGTCCCTCCGTCGCGATCAAGTTCAAGGGCGAGAGGTACGTGATTGATCCGGACAAGTGCTCCGAATGCAAGGAGGCCTTCGACACCCAGCAATGCGCCTCGGTGTGTCCGGTACCGAAGACCTGCGTTCCTGCCTGAATTCGGCTGCCGACACGGCCGGGTTTGCCTCCGGAGGGCACCTGGAACTCCTTTGCCGACAACCTGCAGCCTCGAGAAAGAAGGAACGGCCATGTGGCTCGGACGCGAACAGGAGGTCGAAATCCGCAAGCCTCCCCGATTTATGCCGGGTGAGCGGGTCCGTGCCACACGCCACATAAAGAATGACGGCACCTATCCTGGCAGGGAGATCGGCGAAAACCTCGTGCGCAAGGGCGATGAGGGTTATGTGCGCGACATTGGCACCTTTCTCCAGCAGTTCTTCATCTATGCGGTCGAATGGGTCGATCGCGGCACGATCGTCGGCATGCGAGCGCGTGAACTTATGAGCCTCGACAAAGTCGAGGTTCATTGCAGTGCCGAAAGCACTGCAAATCGAGGAGCAGCAAGATGAAAATAATGATCCGCAGGACCGGTGCTGGCTTGTCGGCGTATGTGCCCAAGAAGGACCTCGAAGAGCCGATCGTCAAGCTCGAGAACGAAGACTTGTGGGGCGGGACCGTAACGCTCAGGAACGGGTGGCGGTTCGTCCTGCCCGAGCTTCCACGGGATACACGTCTGCCGATCACCGTCGAGGCCAGGAAGATTTCCGACGAGGATTGATGTTGGGCAAGTTGATAACAGGGCTGCGAGAGGAAGCGAGCATGAAAACGATCCTGACCCCGCGCCACCTCGTCGTCCTCCGCGACAGTTTTGCCGAAAAGCTGCTTGACCTGCTGAATGAAGCGCTCGCGGCCGATGCGGTGATCCCATATCTCGGTCCGGGTCTCCTCCGGCTCAACTCCGCGGAAACGCCTGTACCGCATGGTCCGGAAGCCGTCGCCGCGGCGCTCAACACGC
The DNA here is from genome assembly GCF_044778005.1 of Mesorhizobium sp. IMUNJ 23033. Lineage (NCBI taxonomy): Bacteria > Pseudomonadati > Pseudomonadota > Alphaproteobacteria > Hyphomicrobiales > Phyllobacteriaceae > Mesorhizobium > Mesorhizobium sp. IMUNJ 23033. Next base: position 16,951 of record NZ_JBJACT010000044.1, on the reverse strand, counting down.
GCGCGCCGGCCCCTTCCAGGATTCGCACCAATATGTGGTCGGTCGCACAGTTCATCGAACAGCGCCGGCATCGCCGGACGCTTCAAGCATGGATGGCCGAGATATTCGCAGCGCCGGCGGCACCGACCATCCTTCACGCCTGGCTGGCAAAGCTGCCGCTCTCCCTCATCATCGACAGCTGGTACGACGGCGCTATGCGAGCCGCCCTCGCAGAGGCCGGCCGAGCGGACGTCGTCGAGATACAAGGCGTTACGCGGGCGAACGAAATCGGTAACATTTGGACGAAAACCTACGACTTGTCCGGGAACGAACTCGACCGGGGGCCAGCGGCAAAGACGGTTCTCTATACCCCTCATGGCAGTGTTAGGCCGGCCGCAAATTTCCTCGTCGCCGATTCCGACTATGTCGAAGTCCTAACCGAAATCGACATCCAGACGCCGATCCCTGACGTGGTGAAGGAACGGCGCATCAACCGTGGTTTCTTCTTCGTCGGCTGCCGCTTCAACGATCAGATGCTGCGCACCTACGCCAGACAGATCATGAAGCGCTCGGAAGGATCCCATTTTGCTGTAATCGATGCGGCGACGCTCACCAGAAACGAACGTCGTTTCCTTGCAGAAAGCGCAATCACGGTCATTGACATGCCGGCAGCTGTAGCCGCGGCTCGGCTCGTCGGAGCAGGCACTGCTGGAGATGGTGGCCATTAAACGTGGCGGTCGCGTTTCATGGTGAGTCGACCCGGCGTGTACAGAAAGCTCAATTCAGTCTGGAACACCCCCGTGAGCAATGATGCTATTGGCGGCGCGACGCAGCCTCAGAATTCGGTCACGCATCTTGAAGCGGCCGGGCGGGGCCGGGACTTGAGCACGTTGCTGCGCATTACCCGGATGAATTTGCGACACCCGTGGCAGGTCGCCTTCGCCATCGGCTCGACACTGGTAGCGGTAATCCTCCAGTTGCTCATCCCGCAGCTTCTCGGCCGAGCGATCGACCAGAGCCAGACAGCTATCGGAGGCGGTGTCACCGGGGCTGCGGCGGAAGGAGCGCTCTGGATTTCGGCTCTCCTGCTGCTCGCCGTCAGCGCCCTGCGAGGCCTCTTCACGATGGTGCAGAACTATTTTGCCGAAGCGGTCGGGCATCACGTCGCGTATGAACTGCGCCTCGCCTGCTACGAGAAGATCCAACGTCTCAGCTTTTCCTTTCACGATCAGGTGCATTCAGGCGATCTGATCACCATAGGCATGCTCGATCTCGAAGGCGTGCGGACGTATTTTTCCACCGCCCTCGTTCGCGCCCTCCTGCTCACCATGCTGATTGGAATGGGGGCCTACATGCTGATCTCCACCGATCCGGTGCTCGGTCTTCTCGCGCTCAGCTTCGTACCTTTCGTCGGCTGGCGCTCGTCCGTCACGCAGCTTAGGCTGCGGGCCACCTGGCTCGACCTACAGGAGCGGTTTTCGGTCCTAAGCCGCGTGATGGAGGAAAATCTCGGAGGCATCCGCGTCGTCCGCGCTTTTGCGGCACAGACTTATGAGATGCTGAAGTTCGATCGCGCCTCGAAGAACGCGCTCGACCTCGCCCACGAGCTCGCTGACATCCACGCACCCAACACGTCGGCGATGACCTTGTCCTACTTTTTCGCCATGGGTTTGGTCCTCTGGATCGGTGGCAACAAGCTCATCGCCGGCGAGATCACCGTCGGAAAGCTCACCACATTCCTGACATTCATGACTATCCTGCAAATGCCCGTGCGCCAGATTGGCCTGATGGTCAATGCATTCGCTCGCGCTTCCACTTGCGGGTCGCGTCTTTTCGGTCTCCTCGACCAAGATATTACAATCAGGGATGCTCCCGACGCCAGACCGCTCGAGATCAGCGAAGGCACTCTGCGCTTCGACAATGTCTCCTTTGCATATCCCAGCACCGAAAACCGCGCGATTGTGAAGAACATCAACTTTGAGGCACGTAGGGGTGAGACAATCGCGATCGTCGGTCCGCCGGGTTCGGGCAAATCGACGATGGCTCACCTGATCCCCCGCTTTTACGACGTCACTGGGGGCGCCATCACCTTTGACGGGCAGGACATCCGCAAGGTCACCCTAGCAACTCTTCGCAAAGCGGTCGCGGTCGTACAGCAGGACGCATTCCTGTTCACCACCACGATCGAGAACAACGTCGCTTATGGCGATCCCTGGGCGAAAGAACAGCGGATTGAGCGCGCTAGCGAATCCGCCCAGCTGCACAACCACATCCTAGGGCTACCAGCAGGCTACGAGACGGTCGTGGGCGAACGCGGCATCTCTCTCTCGGGCGGCCAGCGCCAGCGTCTCACGATTGCGCGCACCATGATGCTGCGCCCGTCGGTCGTCGTTTTCGACGACTCGACCGCGGCGATCGATGCCGCCACCGAGCAGCGCATCCGCGCGGCGATACGGCGCTTCGCTAACGAGCGGGTGACAATCATCATCGCCCACCGGCTGAGCTCGCTCATGCACGCCGACCAGATCCTTTTTATTGACAACGGCGAGATCGTCGAGCGTGGCACCCATGAAGAGCTTTTGGCGAAGCGAGAACGATATAAGGCCCTTTACGATCTGCAGATGCGCTTCGAGTGATGACATGATGATCGAGTATGGGAACGGGCGCTGATGGCCCAAGAGGACGGCGACGAACTCGAAGGCGAACGCAATGACGTCCGTGGCGACGGCAAGCGCCCTCCCCGCGCGGTTGTCGGCTCGCACCGTATCGAAGAGGAGATGTTCGGCCGGGCTTTCGACCAGAACGTGATCCGGCGCATTTGGGCCTTCGCGCGTCCTTACAAGGCCAAGCTATTCATCTCGGTTTCCGCATTGCTGATCTTCACGGGCACGCAGCTTCTCATCCCATTGATCATTCGCTACGCGATCGACCTCGGTATGGCTCCGGGAGGCATCGATCACTCCTACCTGCTTGCGGCCGCCGGAGCATTCCTTCTCGCGATTTTGGTCAATTTCGCCGCTGGCTACACGCAGGAAGTCGTGATTGGGAAAACGGCCGAGAATGTCCTCTTCGACATCCGCCGCGCCATGTTCGGCCATCTGCAGAGGGTTTCGCTCTCCTTCATGGACAAGACCGAGGTCGGACGCCTGATGTCCCGCCTGCAAGGCGACGTCAACTCCATACAGGAATTCCTCGCAAACTCATTATTTTCCGTAGGCGATGTTGCGCTTCTCTTCGGCATCGTCTTCGTGATGCTGTGGCTCGACTTCCGCCTCGGCCTCCTGACGCTCTCGGTCTTGTCGATCCTGTTCATCGTCCGCATCTTCTGGCTGCCGCGTGCCCGCGACGCCTTCATGGCTGCGCACGAGACCAATTCGGTCACCAATGGCGCGCTGGCTGAAGCCATTCACGGCGTGCGCACAGTTCAGTCCATGGACCGCCAGCAGGTGAATTTCATTCTCTACGGCGACAAGGCCCATGCCAATCTCAGGACTCACCTGATTGCTGCCAAATATGCACAGGTCATGGTGCCGATCGTCGATGGGCTCACCGGCCTCGCCATGGCCGTCGTCATCGTGGTCGGCGGCTCCATGATCATGAACGGCCGTATCGATGTGGGCGTATTGGTCGCCTATCTTTTCTACATCCAGCGCTTCTTTGATCCGATCCGCTCGCTCACTCTGCAATATTCGATCATGCAGCGCGCCATGGCCTCCGGCAAGCGCCTGACCGATGTGCTCGACGTCAAGATCGATATCCAGGACAAACCGGATGCCCGGGCGCTTTCGGCCGAAATGAACGGCTCGGTCGAATTCAGGAACGTCAGCTTTGGCTACAATCCCAACCATCCTGTACTGAAAAATGTGTCCTTCCGGGCCAATCCCGGCGAGACGGTCGCCCTGGTCGGGCCGACCGGTTCTGGTAAATCGAGCGCGATGGCCCTCGTCCATCGCTTCTATGATGTTCAGCAGGGCCAAGTGCTGGTCGGCGGACAGGATGTGCGCGATCTCACCCAGGAATCGCTTGGCCGCCAGGTCGCTATGGTGCTGCAGGAGCCGTTCCTGTTCACCGGGACGGTCCTCGAGAACATTCGCTACCATAAGACGGAAGCCACGCGCGACAAGGTGATCGAGGCTGCCAAGGCGGTCGGCGCCCACGACTTCATCATGAGCCTTGCCGACGGCTATGAAGCCCAACTCGGCGAACGGGGCGGCAACCTTTCTCTCGGCCAGCGCCAGCTTATCAGTTTCGCCCGAGCTCTCGTTGCCGACGCCAAGATCCTCGTCCTCGACGAGGCCACCGCCAACATCGACAGCTACACGGAAATGCTGATTCAGAAGGCTCTGAAAAAACTGCTTGCAGGCCGCACTGGCCTCGTCATCGCCCACCGCCTTGCAACGATCCGCGGCGCCGACCGTATCATCGTATTTCAGAATGGCCAGGTCATTGAGACCGGCAACCACGACAAACTGATGGCTATGGGTGGTCTCTATTCCAAACTCTACAATCTTAACTACGCGTCCTTCGACGACATTCTCGAAGAGAAACTCGATACCACCGCAACAGCGGGGTGCCGGACCTGATGTTTGGTGGGCCATTGTCTAGAGTGACCCGTTCCATCCGGTTGAGGCCCACAAGATCGTTGTAGATGGCGTGATTGTCGGCGACACGGAGTCTGCCTCGCCATACACGTCGCGGATGCAGCGATGCGTCTCCGAGTTGCGCAGCACTTTCCAGGCGGCGCGCGATTAAGGACCTGGCCTTCCTCGAGGCGGTGTAAGACCCGAGATTATGCAGAATATAAGCGGAGCGGCGTCCGCCCAACCGGCCGCAATTGCGCGTAATTGACGGGTTGCTTTGCACAGCCACTCGGCATAGCGGAGCTTGGCAGCCAAGTTCAACGACTTTGAACCCCTTGCACCCGAGCCGGACTTCCCACGACTGTTGCCCCTGCGGGGACATCTCGAGTGACCACGCTGCCAGCGCCCACGACCGCATCATCGCCAATCGTGACGCCCGGGAGAATGATTGCTCCACCGCCGATCCAGACACGGCTGCCAATGCGGACAGGACGCCCGAGCTGCAGCCCACTCTGCCGCTGCTCAGGATCATGCGGATGATCTGCGGTGTAGATCTGCACGGCAGGCCCAATTGCCGTTCCTTGGCCAATCGTCACCTCTACCACGTCAAGGATGACGCAGTTGAAATTGAGGAATACGTGGGCTCCGAGGCGGATGTTGAAGCCGTAGTCGCAATAGAAGGGCGGACGGATGACCGCTCCGAGCCCAACCTCTCCTAGCCGCTCGGACAGGAGCGCATGCCACTGCTCGGCGGTTTGGCCCAACGTGTCATTGTACCTCTTCAGCCAAGCCCCGGTGGCCAGCAGGTCAGCTTGGATCTCCGGATCCGCCGCACTATATGGCTCGCCTGCGAGCATCTTCTCTTTTTGACTGCGTATCATGGTTCCTCGTCAGATCGTGTCTCGTGGTGTGGTGTACGAGTGCATGGCGGATTGCCCTCGTGCAACGTTTGTATCTTGGTCTTGCCGCGCCCCGGCTTAAGACCCGGGCGGTGGTCTCGTCGGCGACCAGCTTCGTTCGAGCACCTCCTCAGCCGCGTCCTCTATGCCAAGCCTATGCGTGCAATTTGACTGCGTGGCAATGAGGCATTCGTCAAGCCGTCTTACGCTCAACCGATGCCAGTTGGCGGTCGCTTCGCTTTCCATTTTCGCGTCGAGAATTGCCAACTCTTCTCCCAGTGCGGCAATCAAAGACACCGGCTTCTTGGATCGATTATGATCCGAAAACTACGACCGGTACGTGCTTTCGCTTTGCGCTGCTGTTCGGTGAGGCAGGCTAACAATCCTGGAGCATCCCCGCCTGTCACCGCGAACTTCGACATGCGCTCGCCGGCACCTGGCGATAGCGACGTGATCAGCCATTTCGAACGAGAGAGTTCCAAAGAAACGAAGATTGCAGCAAGCTCAACGCGAATTGAATAGCGCTCGGCGAATCGGAACGGTCTACGACTTTCATTGCGAGCCTCCTGGATGGTTTTTGGCGACTTCACCCTCGCAGAGTGGCGGCCGCTATTCACCCCCATAGGATCTCAACATCTGCCAGCGGAGGTCCGCAGGCGCGAACGGATGAACCGGGTCGAGGCCGCCGACCATTTTCACGGCCGCCGAGCCGGTGACGCGTGATACGCCGCATTGCCGAGGCCGGGCTTGGTCCAACACTCTTTTCCACACACGGTTTGCGCTCCGGATATCTCACCGAGCCGCCCGCTGCGGCATTCCGCTATCTGAAGCGATGCAGAAATCGCAGCACCGCTCCGTGCAACAGGCGTCGCGCTATTACAACGACGCCGAGCGCCAATTAGGCCGCGCCGCGCGGCTGGTCGTCTGACTGACCCCACGCTCACTGCTCCAAGCCGCGCTGTTCGGCCCAAAACGATCGTTCAGAGCTGCAAGTGGTCACGGAAACGCAAAATCGCGCTTCTGGTCGGGCGAAGCGGACTTGCTCAGCAGGGATGACGCTGCAAGGATCGAGGCGTGTTGTGGCGCGAACGCAGTACCCATCGCGCACCTTGATCTTAGCCCAGATAGGCTAAACAAATCCTAAACGCGGGAGCGCGCATTGATGGAAACCAGAATCATCGACAGCCGGGACGATTTCGCGCAATGGGCGATCGATCGGGCCAATGCGATCCTGACGGATCAGGGTTCGGAACTCGCCACCGCCGCCCGCAACGGAAGCGAAGCCCAAATCGGTGAGAAAGCACAGGCGCTCGGCCAGGCGATTGTCGATGCACTGCTTGAGGCGTTCGACGGTCTCGCAGGCGACGAATGAGCCACCGGCACGGCTCGCATGACCGAAGCGCCAGCGGAACCGCGGCATGCACGCCGGCTCACAGATCCATCCACGATCATGAGTTGGGACTGTGCAGGCTCCGGAGAAGCTTTTCCGAGATCTCGAACCGCCCTTGCGTCTGATCGCCATCGTTCGGCGGCCTGGCGTCGCTCGTGGCGCGGCTGGTGAAGCCAGCAGCGTTGGCCGACAGGGTGCGCGGTGATCTCAACGAAGGCGAGCGTGGTCAAAAATTTTGGCCACTCGCTGCGCGCCCGCCTCGCCTCAGCCGAGGTTGATGAACGCTATGTTCAGAAGCAGCTCGGCCACACCTCGGCAGAGACACGCAAGTACCAGACACCGACCGTGCCGGTGGATCGGCGATCGGCAAAATGATATCGGAATATCAATCCCGGCATTATACGCAGGGTCGTCCCACAGATTGGACGGGGAATGTCATGGAGCGCTGCGACAACGATTTTGATGTCCAATCAGACAGCAAATTTCATGGTCAGCCGACTTGAGCCATGATTTCGGATTGAATCGTCGTTGCGGTGAAAAGGGATGCATCTAGCGGCAGATCCCCAAATGCCAGTTGACAAAGAAGGTAGTTGGCACCTGCCTCTTCCAACTGACCAAGCAGAGCTTTTCGCACAGAAGCTGCCGATCCTACTACGCACAACTCACTCTCGATTGCTGCATCGAAGGTCAGCGGCAGGTTTGGTGGAGTCGGGATGGCATTGAGGTCGTAAAGGAATTTGAAGCTCTTAAGCCATCGTTCGTAAGCAGGTGCCGCGAGCGAATACGCATCTGCTTCAGAAGGCCCAATCACAACCATTCGGAGCAATCCAAGAAATGGTGCTCGCTCGTCCGCCTCAGTTTTGTGCTCTCGACCGGCGCGGAAGGCATCAGTAGTTCTGCGAACAGAAGAGGAAGGTCCCACGCACGCGATATTTGCGCCATTAGCCGCGGCCCAGCTTGCCGGCTCGGGTCGATTGGTGGCGATCCAGGTCGGCGGATGCGGCCGCTGATGAGGTCTTAGCGTCAAAGGAACGCCATTCAATTCAAAATGGCGGCCTTGATAAGACAGCGTGCCGCCTTTCATCGCATTTATAAGGATCTCGCTGGCTTCCGCATACTGGCTTGGCGCCGCGTCCGCACCAATCCCGAAGTAACCCAATTCGGTGGGGAAAGAGCCGCGTCCTATACCGAGTTCGAGCCTGCCACCGCTCAAATGGTCAAGCATACAGACCTCCTCGAACGCACGCAGCGGATGATAAAGGGCAAGTAGCATTACCAACGGGCCGACACGAAGGCGCTGGGTGCGCTGGGCGACGCTCGATAAGAACAGATTCGGCGATGGACCTCTGCCATGCGGGGTACAGTGATGCTCTGCCAGATGATATGCATAGAAACCGAGGTGATCACATGCCTCTGCCAACATCAGGCGATCCGCGTATTGCCGGGCGATATCGCGGCCGTCCTCGTCCAAGTAATCGAAGATGCCGAAGGTCAGGGTTGAAGGAAAGGCGTTTCTCACTTGATTTCTCCAAGTTTAACTCAGGACGTTCTTTTGCTTGCGATGATCAAGCAATTAAAAGATATAGAGGTGTGTGATCGCTCGGATTATCTCCCGCGTAGCGCGAAAGAAGAGCCTGATGCTGCCCAACGTCTGGACTCTGTCACCTTTAAGATTGCATAAATATCTCTCGTAACGGCAAGGAATGCATCCATCTGTTCTTTTGTGCCGATGCTGACGCGGATGTAATTTTCCAAACCTTTATCAGGAAAAAAGGCCACAAGTATATTTTGCCTTTCCAAGGCTGCCTGCCACCATGAGCCATCCTGTCCCGCTGGCACACGGGCCAACACAAAATTTGCGTGGGATGGTGCTACTGAAAATCCAAGTTGCAACAGCGCCAAGGTGACCCGCTGTCGTTCACGCTTGACGTGCTTGTGGTTGTCTGCATAAGCGTCGCGATGAGCAAGTATGCTGATACCAACCGCATGCCCAATCACATTCATGTTGAAGACGTTCTGGATGTTGCGCAGCCTACCAATAATTTCGGGGTGACCGAAACCGAAACCGACGCGAACGCCGGCGGCGGCATAGCTTTTCGAAAACGTTCTTAAGACGAGAAGATTCGAATAACGATCGATGAGGCGCAGACCATTGTCAGGTGCAAAGTCGACGTAGGCCTCATCCAGGACGATCAAGCGGTCCGATTGTGCTAGGAGGCGTTCAATGTCGACCACCGGAACAAACGTTCCGGTGGGATTGTTCGGATTGGCCAACAGAATGAACTTGGCGTCTTTTGCAGGGCCGAAAAGCAATTGCTCTATCGGCAAGGAATGACCCTTGTCACATCCGATTTCGAGAAATTGAGCGCCCTGCAACATGGCAAGTTTGCGGTTGAACGAAAAACCTGGCGACACCATCGCCACGCTATCGCCCGGGGCAAGGAAAGCTCTGTAAATGAGCCCGAGCAGTTCAGACGATCCGTTACCGGCGATCACCTGATCCTTGGAGACGCCGTAGGCTTTGGAGGCTGCTTCCCTCAAGCTGATGTTGTCATCTTCTGGATAGAGATACTGCCGTTCGAGGGCCGCAATCGCGCTTTGCATTATGATTGCCGGCAACGGAAATGGGTTCTCATTCGTGTTTAGTTTGACGCAACTTGCATCCGGCGCTGTTGGGTCGGATGGCAGAGCCTCTAACTGTCTCGCCACTTGCGAAAGTGACGAAAGCACACTTTGCAGTTTTGCATCGGACATATTTTTCTCCATTTCAGTCGCGAAGGGCATCCGGCATAGCTGATGGTCGAGAGAAAAATGGCCGACAAACCGGCGTCATAGCGCTGCTTCACGCCACCTTTGTCGGGACGCCGATTGCCGTGAGGTCGGATCGAAGTTGGCGACGACGCGGGGCCTGCACCCCTCGTCATCGGGCAAAGGCCCGCCAAACCACCAACGCTTGATTTGTCCCAGCTATTCGCCTCAGTCGTCTTTCACAGACGCTTGATCTCGATGCCGTATTTCCTCAGCACATAGCCAATCTGGCGCGGCGTAAGTCCAAGCAGGCGTGCCGCCTTTGCCTGCACCCAGCCACATCTTTCCATGGCCGCGATGACACCCTCGCGATCGATGGTCCTCGAACCATTTAACTGGGCTGCGCCGGCAGGCGCTAGCGGTGGCAGCCCAGTGATCGCTGGCGGGACCGCCACGGCGGCAGAACTAGCGGCCGCAGCCGGCGGTGTGGCCGGATTTACTGGCGCCGGCACGATCGGTCCCGGTTGCAGCGCGCTCTTGCCCGATCTGTTCTTCCACAGCGCCGCGGCAAAGCATTGGCCTTGGCAACAGGAAAAGTCGTTTCTCCCGATTGATGGTCCCTCCGCCATGATCGCTGTCCGGTGCACGCAATTTTCGAGCTCGCGAATGTTGCCGGGAAAATCACAGTTCATCAGTACCTCAATCGCACTGGGATCGAAGGTCAGCGTACGGCCGTTCTCATCGTTGAAATTCTTGAGAAACTCAGCCGCGAGGAGCCGAATATCACTGCGCCTTTCGCGTAACGCCGGCACCAGCAAGGGCACCACGCTGATGCGGTAATAGAGGTCGGCGCGGAACTCGTTCCTTGCAACCGCTTCTTCCAGGTTCTTGTTCGTGGCAGCAATCACGCGAACATCGACCTTAATGGTCTGGTTGCCGCCGACGCGCTCGAACTCCTGCTCTTGCAGCACGCGCAGTAACTTTGCCTGGAACGAGGCCGAGATCTCGCCGATCTCGTCCAGGAACAACGTCCCCTTGTCGGCAAGCTCAAAGCGCCCCTTGCGCGAATTGAACGCGCTGGTGAAGGCACCCTTCTCATGACCGAACAATTCGGATTCCAGGACTGTCTCAGGCAGCGCCGCGCAATTGAGCTTGATGAAGGGCCGCTTGGCGCGCGGCGACAACTCGTGGATGGCCCTGGCGATCAGTTCCTTCCCGGTACCGGATTCGCCTCGCAACAGAACCGTAATCTTCGCCTCGGCTACCACCGCGACCTTCTCGAGCAGACCGAGTAGCGCCCGGCTGTCGCCAATGATTCCCTTGACGTTAACCTTCTTACGCTCCCGCGCATGATGCTTGAGCTCGCCGAACTGCTTTTGCAGCCGCTCCTTCTCCGCCATCGGTTGCTCGCGGTCGCACGCGAATGAGCGATGGGACTTCACTGTCTGTCCCACCAGGTTGGCGATCACCGGTAGCAGACGGATGTTGTAATCGAGCCAAGATCTTGACCTGTTGTCCAGTAAGCGGTCGATGGTCAGCGTGCCCACGACGTTCGCATCGACGCGAATGGGAACGCCGATGAAGGACACGGCGTCGGAGATCCCGAGCACGTCCATGTCGGCGGCACCGAAGGCCGAATGCACCGCTATGTTCTCGGCGACGAGGGGCGTGTCCGCCGTCACAATCTGGTCGATTGCCTTCCGCGGCAGGTACATCCGGCAGCGCTCATCGCAGCTCTCGCTCCAGCCGGCGGTGATGTCCAGTTCGCCATCACCGTCGAAGAGAGAGATGATGCCGTGCCGCATCTGCACAAACGATCGCAGAAGATCGACGACCTTGGCCAACGTGACTTCGAGCCGGGAGGGGGCGGTGAGTGCTTTCGATATTTCGAAGATGCCGGCAAGCGCGCGCTCGTGCGATGGCACAATAGCGACCGCGTTGTTCGTCTCGGATTTTGAGTTACCCCTTTTCGCGTGCTGAAGCGATGTGGAGCATGACGGCGTCTCCCCGGCACTTTGTTCGGATTCGCGAGTATTGTCTGAGTCTAGCATGTCATCCTCGATCTCGCGCCGCGAAATCAATACTCGCGGCATTTGCGCCTGCGACGTCGTCCGGCGCGTAAACGCTCTCGGCAAATGGCATTGTCGCCCGAGCCGTCGTTGACCAGGACCAGCGTCTTCTCCCCGCAGGCCGCGGCGTAATCGGCGAGCTGGCCTGCGCGCGGGAGGCCACGCATTGAAGCGCTGCAAGGCGTTGACAGAGATAATCGAGACGCCGACCTCGGTGGCGGCAGACCGGACTTACTTCCGCAGCCGGCATGCCGCCTGCAATAGGATTGCTGAAAAGATGGTCGCGGATTTGGGTGTGGGGCAGGCCTTGGTCACGGGCAAGCGCAAAAAATGCCCGAACATCAAGTCGGGGCGCCGCCATGTAGTTGAATGCAAAGCGAGGCGATACCTGACGCATGGCTTGGCTCTCCTTCGTTGAAGTGTGGCCCCGTTCTAGGCTTCTGCCGGGCGCAACCGCACGTTGATTCAGCAGACCGGAATGAGGGTTGTCAGTCAATCGAACTTTCTTTCATTTGTGACAGGAAACTCAACGCCCATGATAGAATTCCCTCAGTGCTATCAGTCGTCGAGCAGATAGAAGTCGAACAACACCCATGTCGCCCCAGCGTCTCCGCGGTGTTTGGCGCAATGACCGTGCAGAGGTGTTGCGTGGCTGTGCCGTTCGCCATCACCATGAAGTGATCGGAAGCGGCATCCGGAGCCGACGACACCGGTCGGCTCGCCGCTCGCGGCAACCGTCATTTGCGTCAATGTGATGATGTGGAAGAGGCGATGGCGCGAAGCTCGTCGTAAGCCCATTGCTTCCTTGGTTGTGCTTCGGACTATAAGCATCTCTTGAATCGCACCGTCGCGCCCCACCCGGAAACCATCTGCCTTTCGATGTCTCCTTTCACACTGTCGGTTGCGGGGATGGCAAGAGCACGCTCGCGTAGCGCTCGCGTAGAGAATACTGCGCTTTGATGCCGGGAATGCGGCCCGTCGCAAAGACGACAAAACCGAGGGGGCCACCAAGAAGTGTGAGCAAAACCGCACGCGAGAGAGGTCGACCGGCGGCCGATCTGCCAGGGAACATCAAAAGGCGAGCTGCTGTAAGGCGCCGTTGTCACTCCCGTCTTCTGCCACCGCATTCTTCAGACCCGACCGCTGGCGAACCTTAGTGGGGAATTCCGCCCCGAGTGAAGGCAGCCGGTGCGGAAATCCGCACATGGCCACTGGCGCGAGATGACCGAAACCGGGAAAGGGCGTGACTGGCGCAGGTCCTCATTTTGGCACGGTACTTGCGGCCGGCATGGCAGCAGCGTTCGACCGGAGCGCCGCGATGGGAGAAGCCTGGGATGGGAAGAAGAGCCCGGCCCCTATCCGGTTGGGAGAGAAATGGTGTTAGCTCCACATGTCCGCAGCGCGAGTCCCGCGCCTCGCAAGGCCTTCTACGCCAAGCCCTACGTGCAGGTGCTTGCCGCCATCGCCCTTGGCGTCGCCCTCGGCCATTTCTATCCGGGGATCGGCGAAAGCGTGAAGCCGCTGGGTGATGCCTTCATCAAGCTTGTCAAGATGATCATCGCGCCTGTCATCTTCCTGACAATTGCGACCGGCATCGCCGGCATGAACGATCTCCAGAAGGTTGGCCGAGTTGCCGGCAAGGCGATGGTCTATTTCCTCACCTTCTCGACGCTGGCACTGATCGTGGGCCTTGTCATCGCCAATGTCGTTCAGCCTGGCGCCGGCCTCAACATCGATCCGGCCTCGCTCGATGTCCAGGCCGTGAATAGCTATGCCGCAAAGGCTCACGAGCAGTCCCTCACCGGCTTCCTGATGAACATCATCCCGCCAACGATCGTCGGTGCCTTTGCGCAAGGCGACATCCTGCAGGTCCTGTTTTTCTCGGTTCTGTTCGGCATCGCCCTGGCCATGGTTGGAGAGACGGGCAAGCCTGTCGTTTGCTTCCTTCAGGCGCTGATCGCCCCCATTTTCAAGCTCGTCAGCCTGTTGATGAAGGCCGCCCCGATCGGCGCTTTCGGCGCCATGGCCTTCACCACCGGCAAATATGGCATCGGGTCGATCGTCAACCTCGCGATGCTGGTCGCGACGTTCTATTTCACCGCCTTCCTCTTCGTGTTCGGCGTTCTCGGCGCGGTCTGCCGTTACAACGGCTTCTCGATCTTTTCCCTCATCCGCTACATCAAAGAAGAGCTGCTGCTTGTGCTCGCAACGTCCTCCTCGGAGGCCGCGCTGCCCTCGCTCATGGAGAAGATGGAGAAGGCCGGCGCCAAGCGTTCGGTCGTGGGGCTCGTCATCCCGACCGGATATTCCTTCAATCTGGACGGCACCAATATCTACATGACGCTGGCGGCCCTCTTCATCGCCCAGGCGACGAACACAGATCTGTCGATTGGCGATCAGGTCCTCCTGCTGCTCGTTGCGATGCTTTCCTCGAAGGGTGCAGCAGGTGTAACAGGTGCGGGATTCATCACGCTGGCCGCTACGCTCGCCGTAGTACCCAGCGTTCCCGTTGCTGGCATGGCGCTGATCCTTGGCGTCGACCGCTTCATGTCCGAATGCCGGGCGCTGACGAATGTCGTCGGCAACGCGGTGGCATCGCTCGTCGTCGCCCGCTGGGAAGGCGAATTGGATCAAGCGCAGATGAAAGCCACCTTCTGCGGTCATCGGGTTTGATGGGCATTAAACCGGCCACGCCCGCCGAGTAAGTCACAGCTTCGCGACCTATTAAGTCGCCGGGCTGGTCACAAGCACCGAACGATCGGCTCGCAGGCTTGAAACAGCGCCTCGCGGGGCGATGAAATCAGAAGCGCTAAATGCGGTAAGTGCAAAATTACGAAACGACTTGTACATCGATACGCGCCCGCCTACGCCTGGATTGCTGTTCCTCGCCTACGCCGTCGATCATGGAGTATGCGGACATCTTCACTCTGCCGCCCGGAACCTTCGCCGAGACGCGCTGGATGACAGAGGGTCACCTGGCGTTAAAACAAATCAGAATTGGACCCATGACCAAGCGCCCCACAATTGCCGATATCGCCCGCGAAGCTGGAATCAGCGTGGCAACGGTCGATCGCGTTCTGAACGCTCGTCATCCGGTGCGGGAGGAGACTGCGCGGCGGGTCCACGAGGCCGCCCACGCCATCGGCTATCATGCTGCCGGTCTTATCAAGCAGCGCTTGCAACGGGACCTGCCGCGCTATCGGCTGGGCTTCATCTTGAGAAAACCGGCCCAGCATTTCTACCAAGACTTCGCTCGCGAGGTCGAAGCGTCGGTTAGTTTGGCCCAGTCCTTCCACGGCATTCCGCTCATCGAATTCGCGCCGTCAAATGTCCCGGGTGACCTGATTGCGCTGCTTGAGGATTTGGGCGCGCGCTGCCACGCGATTGCCATGGTGGCACCGGACCACCCGAAGATTACAGCGGCGGTTGAGGAGCTCAAGGCCAAAGGCATTCCCGTTTTCTCGCTGCTTTCGGACTTCGCCGCCGGCGTGCGTCAGGGCTATATCGGCCTTAACAACCGCAAGGTGGGGCGAACGGCCGCTTGGATGTTTTCCAAGATCGCAAAACGGCCCGGAAAGGTGGCGGTGTTTGTCGGCAGCCACCGTTTCCAAGGGCACGAGCTCCGGGACCTCGGCTTTCGTTCCTATTGCCGTGAGAACGCGCCGACATTCGAGGTGCTCGATCCGCTCGTGAACCTAGAGAAACGGCAGATCACCTACGAATCGACACTCGATCTCATGCAGAGGGAACCCGAGCTCGTCGGCTTCTATGTGGCCGGCGGGGGCATGGAGGGCGCCATCACTGCGCTCCGGGAAGAGGGTAAAGGTCAGAATCTCGTCGCGATCGTGAATGAAATCACGCCGGAGTCACGGGCGGCGCTCGCAGATAATATCATCACGATGGCTGTCGCCACGCCATTGCATCGGCTTTGCCAGGAGCTGATGACGCTGATGGCGCGGGCCATCGAGACCGGCACGGTCGAGACGCCCGGGCAGACATTTCTGCCGTTCGACATCCATCTGCCGGAAAATATATGAAAACTGATGGATTCTATCATAGGCGTCGAGTTTCCTTTCACAAATGAAAGAAAGCTCGATTGACTATCATTCCGGTCTGTTGAATCAACGAGCGCCTCGCGGCAGGAGCCGAACAGCTGAGAACGGCGGCCGCACTTCATGAAAGGAAAAGCCAAGCCATGCGCCAGGCATCGCCCCGCTTTGCGCTCGACCACTTGGCGGGCTCCCGACTTGATGTTCGGGCATTTTTCGCGCTTGCCCGCGATCAGGGTCTGACCGACGTTCTGTTCAGCAATTCTTTTGCACCTGGCATGCCGGCTGCGGACGTCCGGTCTGCCGCCGCTGAGGCGGGCGTCACGATTATCTCTGTCAACGCCTTGCAGCGCTTCAATGAGTGGACTCCCGCGCGCCAGGCCGAGGCGAGCAATCTCGCCGATTATGCAGCTGACTGCGGGGCGAAGGCGCTCGTGCTGGTGCCGGTCAATGACGGCTCGTGTTTCGCGAACGGCGAGCGCCCCGGGAACCTGCCCGTCGCCTTGAGCGCGCTCAAGCCGATCCTCCAGTCGCGCGGTTTGATCGGTCTTGTCGAGCCGCTGGGCTTCCGGACCTGCTCGCTGCGATCGAAGGAGGAAGCGGCTAAGGCCATTACCGCGGTTGATGGCCAGTCCGCCTTCCGCCTCGTGCACGACACCTTTCACCACACACTCGCCGGGGAGACTTTCTTCTCCTGCGAGTTGACCGGTCTCGTGCACATTTCAGGTGTGAACGATCCGACCTTCTGGGTTTACCCGGATCGCGTCCTGGGAGGTTCCGACAATGGCAGCCAAATCCGGGCGCTGCTTGATGGCGGCTATGCCGGTCCCTTCTCGTTCGAGCTAGTCGAGGAAGTCCACGCGCTGGACGACCTCGCAGGCACACTTGCCGCCAGCATCGATCTCATCCGACACGAGCTATTGACGGGAGAGCCGGTGTGAGGCGCTGAGCAGATCTAGGAGCGCCCGCGACGTCCCTAGGTCTTGCTTGGAGTAGCCGTGCGGGACGCCTCCTGCAACATTATCTCCCGCATCCAGATGCTTGCCGGATCACTGTTGTGAAGGGCCGGCCATTGGACGGCCTCGGTAAATGCGGGAAGTGGCAGCGGAAGACGATCTGCAGGGGGAACGTTTTCTCGAAATGCTTGACCAGCCGGAAGGGCATGGTCGCTATACGAGCTGTGCCTGAGACCATCGGCGGGATCATACTAAATGCCTGCACGACGACCTCGACACGT
>NZ_JBJACT010000043.1:0-41009 GCF_044778005.1 Mesorhizobium sp. IMUNJ 23033 | reverse complement strand
CCGCCTGCGCCGCGCCGCTGTTACCGAGGATCTTGAGGATAACGATATCCTCAAGATCCTGGGCCAAATAGGCGCGGCGCAGGCGGTGCAAGCTCTGCTGAAGAACGCCGACGCGCTGGCGAAGCGGGAGTTCGGCGGCGGCTTCGATGGTGGCATTGTAGAGGCCGACGAGATGTATTTTGGCGGCGTCGACAAGCGAGGCGAAGATGACAAGGCGATTATCTTTGGTGCTATCGAACGTGGTGGCGACGTGGTTACTCAGGTCATTCCCAGCCGCAAGGCTCGCCACATCATGCCAGCCATATTGAAGTGGGTTAAGCAGGGTTCGCGCGTTGCGACCGACGAGCTGCTTTCATATGGCGAATTGGCAGAAAACGGCTACATGCACGGCACCGTGAACCATAGCGCTGGCGAGTACGTGAACGGGCAAGTCCACACCAACAACATCGAAGCTTTCTGGTCGCACGTCAGGCGTTCTATGTGCGGGACTTATGTTTCGGTTTCGAAGAAGTGGTTGCAGACCTACTTTTGGGAGTTCGAGTTCCGCCAGAACCTTCGTCGGGAACCGCACTTGATGATTGACCTTTTGCTGCAATCGTTCCCGCGCCCTGTTGGGAAGTGAGCGGTGGCTTGGTGGCCATCGCCTTTAGGAGGCGGGTGAAGCGGGCGTTTGGGGTGTCGGTCATATCGGGTCCTTGTTGCCGTAACGCTCATTGTACGTGATAGTTGCCGCAAGGGGAAATTGGGGCGGCGTTTTCTACAATGTCTAACCGCAATTGGGTGCAGGCGCTGCGCTTGGCGCTGTTGTTGCGTCGGCATTACCCTACTATTTATTGCCTGGGCCGACCCTGGGTTTCGTTATCCACCCTATCGCCAGATAGGACAGCCACACACCCAAGAGACACGCACCGATGACAGCGAAAGTCAGTCGGTCAAAACCGTGTATTGGGGCTTGTTCACGGCGCAGGATACGTACGCACAATGGATCGCATCCATTGCTGCCATTGGCAGTGTAGGCGTTAGCATTTGGGCCGTTCGGCTTGTCAGAAACACGCTGGTTGTCAATCAACGAGCGACCGCCGCCGCCGAAGATGCCGTGGCCACCACGCGCGAGATGGGCGAACTCCAGACCCGTGCGTATCTCGCCGTCACCGGCGGAATGGTTGTTTACTACGGCAGCAGGGACCCGCAGGTCTTCATAAGGGTACGAAATGCCGGAAACTCGCCGGCCTTCAACGTCACTGCCAATTTCCAGAGAAGTAACGCCATGGTCTTTAATGAAAAGCCGACTGGCGGCCATGTTGAAGGAACCGTAACCGTCTCCCCAATTGCAAAGATCATACAGCCGGATAGCGAGGGCGACTATTTGCTTGGCGCATTTGGGAAAACTGACGATGCTGGCCCCGGAATACGAGGCCCCGGATTCAATGTGGACGGCCTTCTGGAATATCAAACCGTTTTCGACATCAAAACGGGAAACATTGATATGGGCTCGACATTCCTGTTCTTGTTCGGGCCGAGCAGGGCAAAGATCGCAAAGGCAATCCAAGAGGGCAAGGAATTGCGACTTCCTATGCAACTCATGCCGCAGTTCAGTTCCGGCTGGATCGTTGATTACCGCCGCATAAAGCGGTCCGCCCGCGAGAAAGAGCGTCACGAAAATCAGGCTGCCAAGCAGGCATAGCCGCTACAAGGCAAAAGAAGCACGGGCAAGAGGGGCGTCTATGCGGTTTCTATTCGTTGTGCTGTTCATGGTGCTAGCCACCCACGTAAGCGCGCAGGAAGCCCAAGGGGTGACCGCTAAAGCCCCAAGCCAGCAAGAAGGCAAAGACGGGAAGGCATCCGATGCTCAGACCCGCGCCAATGAGCCTCCTATCCCGGTACGCATTATCGAAAGCCCAGATGACACCCAACGTACCAGGGACCGCGAAGCCGCAAGCGACAAGCACGATTCCGATGATTTGAAAGCCCAGCAAAAAGCCGCCGATGCCGCCGATAGAGCTGCTACAGCCACTGAGAGGCAGGTAGTAACGGCATGGTGGCAAGTCGGCGTCGGCATCGCCGGCATTATTGCCATTCTGGTCACTATCGGCTTTACCATCCGCGCCACCAATGCTGCCGTACGGTCCGCTAACCATGCTGACGAATCGGCCCGCGTGGCTGAAAAGGCTTTGCTGGTTTCCGAAAAAATCGCGAACAAACAGTTGCGTGCTTATATTGATGTCGCAGACATTAAGATGGAGGGCGACCTTTTTAGTCCAACGATCTTCATCTCCATCAAGAATTTCGGACAAACGCCGGCTGAAGGCTTTAAGTGTCGCTATGCATTTGACATCGGGTACGATCCTCTCCCGGAACCTGTCTTGGGAAAAATGGCAACCGGCAGACGGGCTCCCGCTTGCACCCGGAAATAGTTGGAACATCCGGTTGGGCTATGATGTCCAGAAGGCCATGAACTCCGAGGGCAGTGGCGGGCCGGTGGCGCGAGTGGTCGGGCAAATTCAGTACCGCGACATTGCCGGAGAAGAACGTGAAACCCACTTCCGGGTCAGGACCGCCGGTCATAGGCTCGGAGAGTACATGAGCATCTTTCCGGAAGATATCGGCAACCACAGTACCTAGCAGGGGGTAGGGTAGCCCGTCATTAGAACCATCGCCACTAGCGCTAACGAACACATTAGCGCACCCTCCGAATCGGAGAGGGCGGCAGGAGTCTTTTCCTAGCAAAATTTTTACATGCTCGAACGGTATACATCCGGTCGCGCGTTCGTGCAGAGGTTGTGCGCGCGGGGCGGCAAGCACATTCAGCCGCGTTAACGTGACATCAACGGATCGCTACCCCTTCATTGTGCTGGACTTGCACCATCTACTCGTTCCCGCTCTCCCGACATACGCTTGCGTTGCCCCTGTTTTCGGGTTTGTCGCGTCCGCGACACGGTGATGTTCGGCCGGCGTGCCGCCGCGCGCTCACTGAAGCCATTGAATAATATGCAGAACAGTTTTTCTGAAGCGCTTCCTGCGCAGTTGGCACGGCTCTTGATGTTCTCGTTGTGCGGCGGCACACGCCGCCGACCCGCATCACCGATTCATCCTCTTATTTGAGATCTAGGAAAGGAGACAACAATGAACGCGGATATGTCAGCTTATGGTGTGACCGAATTAGCTCCGGAAGAAGCATCTGCAATTTCGGGAGGGCTATTCTGGGGAGTAGTTTGGGCAGCTGTTACGCTACTAGCTTTTGTAGCTTCGACTATAGCGGAAGGGGCAGTCCGCTATAAGATTCACGGCTAGAACATAAGTGCGCAAGCTAACTATGCTTCATACTGAACATAGATCAGAAGTTCCCCTTTCTCCTGAAATAGCCTGCTACACCGCAGAGAGCATTCTCTCCCGAAGGTCAGGACGATCTTTGGTCATTTATAAGGTGATTGTGCTCTCTGTGCTGGCGACATTGGTGTCGCTGCCACTCATCACCATAACGGTCTCTGCCCAAAGTGCCGGTATCATTCGCCCCACCGTCGAGAAGACGCCCCTGATCGCGCCCGTCTCCGGACGCGTCTCCCGTATCCTTGTCGTTGAGAACGATCTGGTTGCCCAGGGGCAGGAGATCCTCGCCCTCGATGATGAGGTGGTTGAGGAAAAGCTCAGGGCGCTTACAAGCGATATTCGCGCTAAGAGCGATCTTGCCCGTGACCTCGAAACCCTGATCTCCTCCGCCGGCATACAGGCCAAGGACCCGATCCGCCTCCTGACCGAGCCCGCTACGGCCGAGCGGGCGCATTTTCTCAACCTGCTGCGGGAGAACCAATATGCCCGCAGTAATGCCGCGGCGGAACTCGACCGCGCTAGGCGACTGCTCTCCGCTGCTGCAACGCCCGCGAAGGCCGTTGACGAGAAGGCTTTCGCCCTCCAGACAATTGAGGTGCAGGGCGAGATCCTCGCGCTGCGCAAATCCGCCGAATGGAACCAGCAGCTCTTCGACATTAACCTTCGCCTCAAGGAACTCACGGCCACCTTGCATCAGCTCGAGAACGAACGGGATCTGACCCGCATTCGATCCCCCGTGTCAGGCGCTATCGAGCAATTCTCCGGCCTCACCCCAGGCAGCTACATCCAGGCCGGGCAAACCGTCGCTTGGGTCTCGCCGGACGGCGAACTGGTGGCGGAAATCTATGTCTCCCCCAACGACATCGGCTTCGTGCGGCCGGGCCAGTCGGTGCGGCTCCAAGTGGATGCCTTCAACTACAATCAATGGGGTGTCATTGACGCGACAGTGCTCGACGTGGCGCAGGACTTCACCCTCCACGACAGGAGCCCGGTCTTCAAGGTCCGCTGCGCGCTCTCTCGCAGCCATGTCGCGCTCAAGCACGGGGTCATCGGTAACCTGAAGAAAGGCATGACCGTGCGGGCCCGCTTCCTCCTGGGCGACCGCACTGTCCTGGAACTCCTCTACAATGAGGTCGACGATTGGCTCAATCCGCTCCTGGCGAGCCACTGATCCTTCATTTTCCAAACAGTCAGCGAGCCGCTATGTCGAGCAAGGCCATCAAGTTCAAGCAGCGCGACATCACCGATTGCGGGGCCGCCAGCCTTGCTTCTGTCGCGGCCTTCTATGGCTACAAGCTGCCATTGTCACGCATCCGCCAGTATGCCTCGACCGACCGCTCCGGCACCACCGTGCTGGGTCTCACGGAAGCGGCCCAGAAGCTGGGCTTTATCGCCAAGGGGGTGAAGGGTGGCTTCGACAGCCTATACAAGATCCCCAAGCCCGCCATCGCGCACGTGATCGTGAAGGAGGTCCTGCACCACTTCGTAGTCATCCAGGCGATCGATGCTAGGTGGGTCATCGTCATGGATCCAGCCTATGGCGAAATCCGCAAGCTGCCGCACGAGGAATTCAAGACGCAGTGGACCGGCGTTCTGGTGCTCCTCGTTCCGGCAGACACCTTCAAGCGCCGCGAAGAGACCACCTCACCCCTCGCCCGCTTCGCGCGTCTGCTAGCACCACACAGGGCGGTGATGGCGCAGGCTCTCGCGGGGGCGCTGGTGACGACGATCCTCGGCCTCTCGACGGCCATTTACGTCCAGAAGATCGTCGATCATGTGATCACAGCGGGCAACCGCAACCTGCTCAACCTGATGAGCGTCGCCATGCTGTTGATCCTGGTCGCACAGATCCTGATCAATCTCCTCAGAAACCGGATCGTCCTGCAAACGGGGCAGAAAATCGATGTCCACTTGATCCTCGGCTACTACAATCACATCCTAAGCCTGCCCCAGAAGTTCTTCGACAGCATGCGCATGGGCGAAATCGTGTCCCGCATGAACGACGCGGTGAAGATCAGGAGCTTCCTGAACGACGTCTCGATCAACATGTTCGTCGACGTGCTAATGATACTGTTCTCGCTCGGG
This sequence comes from Mesorhizobium sp. IMUNJ 23033, assembly GCF_044778005.1. Classification (NCBI taxonomy): domain Bacteria; kingdom Pseudomonadati; phylum Pseudomonadota; class Alphaproteobacteria; order Hyphomicrobiales; family Phyllobacteriaceae; genus Mesorhizobium; species Mesorhizobium sp. IMUNJ 23033. The sequence goes on along the minus strand of NZ_JBJACT010000043.1, from coordinate 35,597 downwards.
CTGATGTTCATTTACTCGTGGAAGATCGCCTTGGTCGTGGCGGTCTCCATCCCATTGTACCTCTTAGTCTATTGGACTATCAACCGGCTGAACAGGAAGCGCCAGCGCGCCATTATGGAGAATGCCGCCGATCTGGAGGCACAACTGGTGGAATCTCTCGCAGCTGTCTCCACGATCAAGACCTCCGGCATGGAGAGCTTCGCCAACTTCAAGGTGGAGACCCGCTTCATCAAGATGCTGCACTCCGTCTACAGCTCCGGCCTCATCTCGATCTTCGGAGACAACGCCTCGAATTTCCTCTCGACCCTATTCACCATCGTGCTGATGTGGTTCGGAACGACGCTTGCCCTCGATCAAACCATCACGCCCGGCGAATTACTGTCCTGCTATACGTTGCTCGGCTATGTCACCCGGCCGGTTGCCAGCCTGATCCAGACCAACCGGATCGTTCAGGATGCTTTTATCGCAGCGGATCGCCTGTTCGAGATCTTCGACCTGGAGCAGGAGACAAGCGGCGGCGGCATTGATGCCACAAAGTCCAACCTTGGTGATATCCGCCTGGAGAACGTCACGTTCCGCTATGGCGCGCAGCCGGAGCTTTTCCAGGACCTCAGCGTCACCTTCCGCCGAGGCGAGATGACAGCCGTGGTGGGCGAAAGCGGCTCGGGCAAGAGCACCCTTGCCGCGCTGCTACAGAATGTCTACCCGCATGAGGGCGGACGCATCAAGATCGGTCCCTTTGCTCTCCAGGATCTCTCAACCGTATCCCTGCGCAAGGTTGTCGCTGCGGTGCCGCAATCGATCGACGTGTTCTCGGGCTCGGTGATCGACAACATCGCCCTTGGCGTCGAGCCGGACATCGAAAAGATCCTCCAAATCTGCGATCAAACAGGGCTGCGGGAGGTAATCGAGCGCTGGCCCGGCGGTGTCCAGACCCATCTGGGCGAGAACGGTGTACGCCTCTCCGGCGGCGAGAAGCAGCGCCTTGCCTTGGCTCGGGCTCTGTATCGGGATCCGGAGATCCTGATCCTCGACGAGGCGACCTCCTCTCTTGACTCGGTCGCCGAGGCGTTTGTCCTGCGGGTGGTTGAGGATCTGCGTCGGGCCGGTAAGACCATCGTCGTCATCGCTCATCGACTCAGCACCATTCGTGGGGCTGACACGATCGTGGTCTTGGACAAGGGGCGGATTGTTGCGGAGGGAAGGCATGCTGATCTGCTGACAGCTGAAGGCGCTTACGCTCGCTTGTGGCGGGCGCAAACCGGATCCAGCTAATCCGAAAAAATTCATGGTGGGTTGGCGGATTTTGTGCAAGCCGTTGAAATGACGTAGGATTTGGTTAGATCCTACCCGCCATGAACGATCTTACGCTGCTGCTGAGCGGTTTGTCATTCGGGGGCGGCAAGTCCGTCGTCGCCCGTTTCGACGGCGGCATGCTGTCGTCCAACAGCGGCGTTCTGGCTCTGGCCGAGGTGGAAAAGCGGGCTGGGGGTGGCGTCTGGCGCGCTGCATCGACGATCCGCGCTGTTCGACCAGACCGCCCACAGCTTGGCCGACATGATCGGCTTTCGCATGAAGATGATCGCCGCCGGCTACCAAGGACGGCAACGACGCCAACCGGCTGCGCTCCGATCCGGTCTTCAAGATGGCCCAGGATGTGCTGCCGTCGGGCCGGGATCTGGCCTCCCAATCGACGATGTCCTGCCCGGCGTGCGGGAGCTCGTCGCCATGGGCGGGCGATGGTTGACCTTTACTGCGCCTCGTTCCGGCAGGTGCCGAAGCGGATCGTGCTCGAGATGCACCTGAGAAGCCCGTGCCCATTCCGATTAAACATCGGGATCTCGTCCCCTCCAAACCTCCGTGCTCGGCAGCTGGTCTGCGCGCGGCTGGTCCGAGGCCGACCAAATGCGTGGCACTCGCCCAATTGCTTCAACCCATGGTACAAATTGATTTCGCGAAGCAATTTATTTTTCGCTCGACACATCTATCGTCAGACACACCGTCAAAAATTCGGGCTTTGATTTCATCGATAATTTCGCAGTTCGGCTTTCTTGCCGTCATAGACGATCGATAGGATCGGTCGACATTTGGTGGGCCGATCAACTGGCTTCTGACAATGCCTCCCCTTGATCTTACTGAGGAAATGTTCTGACTAAGTGCATAGAAAGCGCGCCCGAGGCGCATGTGCTCAATGATCAACACGCCGTCTTGACGGGACGCGAGAACAAAGCGAAAACATTCAAAAGAGAGGTTGGGGAGGCAGCGATTGCCTACGTACATTGCGAATGACCCGGCGGACCTATTTCGTCACGTGAGCGCCGAGAAGGCCGCATTCTACCGCTGCATCATGGACGTCTTCGCAGCGGCCAAGCGGCAATATCGCTTGCAGTTGCGGCCCGACGAAGTGCTTGCGGAAGCCCGATGGCCGAAGAATGGGCCGCCGCGCATTGAGGATGTGAATACGGCGCTCACCCAGCTTACCGAATGGGGCAATCTTGAATCGCATCCCGACACCGCGCGGGTTTCCAGCCTTAGCGACTTCTACCGTGCACGCTTTCTCTATCGACTCTCGCAGGGCGGCGAGGCCGTTGAATCGGCCTTGGCGGTGTTTGTACAGACCTTGCAGCGCCGCGCTGAGCTGCAAACGGTGGCGCTCGAGGACATAGCGAGCCGACTGCAGGCACTTCAGGCGCTGGCCGAAGCAACCGAACCCGACGCGGCCAAGATCCATGAAACACTGCGGGATCTTGTGCGTGTCTTCGAAAGTCTGGCCGAGAACGCGCAGGCGTTCATGGCCGGCGTCGCGCGCAGCATCGAGCTGCAGCAAGCCGATGCAGGGGCGGTCGCAGACTACAAGAAGCGGCTGATCGACTATCTGGAGCGCTTCATGGGTGATCTGGTGCGCCGTTCCGACACCATCGCACGCCTCATCCTGGCTTTGGAGCAGGGCATCGACGCCCTGCTTGGACAGGTGGCCGAGCGCGAATCGCGGGACGCGGCTCCGGGCGGCGCGCAGGATCAGGCCGAGGCGCGGAAAGCCTACCTGCAAGCCTGGCAAGAACGCTGGAAGGGTCTGCGCGGCTGGTTTCTCAGCACCGGCCACGAGCCGCCGCAAGCCGAGCTGTTGCGGGCGCGGGCACGATCGGCCATCCCCCAGCTTCTGGCTGCTATCGCTGCGCTCAACGAGCGCCGCAGCGGCCGCAGCGATCGCTCTGCCGACTTCCGCCTGCTCGCCGGCTGGTTTGCCGCCTGCGCAGACAACGGCGAGGCGCACCGCCTTGCGCGGGCTGCCTTCGCCCTCAATCCGGCGCGGCATTTCTCGCTCAACGCCAACGCGGACGCCGATCTGCCGGCCAGCACCTCCTGGGCCGACGCCGCGCCGCTCAGGATTCACCCGCGTTTGCGCGAATACGGCGAAGCCGCCCCGCGCGGACCGCTGCCGCGCGTGCGAGACCGCGCCGAAGAGCGCGCGTTCCTGGCACTTCAGCTCGCAGAGGAGTCGCTGCAGGTCGAAGCGGCGCGCGAGCGTCTCGCCACCAGCCGCCCGGCGCGGCTTTCGGATCTAGGGAAACTCGACACGCATGCCTTCGGCCTGTTCCTGGCCCTGCTCGGGGAGGCGCTGAGCGAACAGGCCGGGCCGGAAACGCCGGTGGAACGACGCACGGGCGACGGTTTGCTGCACATCCACCTGAAGCCGCTCGCCCCCGACAGTCGCGCCATGATTGAGACGCCGCGTGGTGTCTTTGCCGGGCGCGACCATCTGATCACTATCACACCCTTGCAGGACGGTCGATGAAAGCGGCGAACGGCTCTAACGACAGTCGCGGCATCGGCCTGCTGCAACAGCGCTTCCAGCGCGAGGAGTTTCGCGCGAGCGTGCGCGCCCTTCTGATGACGCCGCTGATGGGGCCGGCGCATGAGGATTTCGCCGGCGTACGCCGTCAGGCCGAAGCATTGCGTGAATGGTTTTCGCGCGAGACGGGCTGGATACTGCAGGTCGAGCGCGAGGGCGCGCGCCTCTACAAGCGGCCCGGAGACCTGGCCGACGCCATGCGCGGCATTCCCGGCTACGATCGGCGCCGCTACGTGCTGCTTTGCCTCGCCTGCGCGGTGCTCGAACGCGCGGATCCGCAGATCACCTTGCGCCTGCTGGGAGAGAGGCTGCTTGAACTCGCCGCCGAGCCGACGCTCGACTTCACCTTCACGCTCGAGGCACAACACGAGCGGCGCGAACTCGTGTCGGTGTGCCGCACATTACTGGGCCTCGGGGTACTGCACCGCGTCGCCGGCGACGAAGAAACATTCGTGCGTGCCGGAGGCGATCAGGCGGATGCGCTCTACGACGTGCAGCGCCGCACGCTTGCCGGCATGCTGGCAGCGGTGCGTGGCCCGTCCACCTGGGCGGCGCAAGAAGCTCCCGTCACGCTTAAAGAGCGGCTGCGCGCCCTAATCGAAGAACATGTGGCGGACAGCGAAGAGGGGCGGCGCACGGCGCTACGCCACCAGCTCGCGCGCCGGCTTCTCGACGATCCGGTGGTCTATGTCGAGACGCTGGACACGGAAGCCCGAGCCTACTTCTTCAACCAGCGCGGCGCGATGGCGGCCCGCCTGTGCGAGGCCGCCGGCCTGGTGGCCGAGCAGCGCGCTGAAGGGCTGGCGCTGGTGGATGAAGCCGGTGTGCTGACCGATGTGGCCATGCCGGCCGAGGGCACCGACGCCCATGTAACGCTGCTGGTCGCCGAACACCTAGCCACCGGCCAAAGGCAGGGCCGGGCCGATGGGGCCGGCACGGCGCAGGCCGCCGGCATGCGGGAGCACGACATTGCCGACTTCCTGCATGAGGCCAAGGGCCGGTATGGCCGCTACTGGCGCAAATCGGCGCGAGAGCCCGGCGCCGAGCGCGAGCTCGCCGCCATTGCGATCGATCGATTGGAAAAGCTGCAACTTGTCGTGCGGATGGCTGGCGTCGTACAGCCGCTGCCGGCGCTCGCGCGCTTCGCGCTGGGCGAGGCTGAAATCCGTGAAACCCGCAGTGCCTCGACCAAGGCATCCGGACCTCTGTTCGAACCGACGGGAACGACTGCTTGAACCTGTTCGCCTTGCCTCCGGAAAAACCCGCCTTGCCGATGCCGACTCGGCAGCGCTGGCAACCGCTGCGCTTGGGCCTGGTGGAGCTCTTCCGCTACGACAGTGAAGAATTCTGGTTCCGCGACGGCCATCTGCTGCTACGCGGCAACAACGGCACGGGCAAGTCCAAGGTGTTGTCGCTGACGCTGCCGCTGCTGCTCGACGCGCAACTCAAGTCTTCCCGCATCGAGCCCGATGGGGACGGCAGCAAGAAGATGGCCTGGAACCTGCTGATGAACAGCTACGACCGGCGCATCGGCTATGCGTGGATCGAGTTCGGCCGCATCGCAGAGGACGGCACGCCACGTTTTCTCTCGCTTGGCGCTGGCCTTTCAGCGACGGTGGCTCGTCCGCAGGTCGACAGTTGGTTCTTCCTGCTGGAAGATGCCGACGACGCGCCGCGCATCAATCAGGATCTGTGGCTGACGAGCGCGCAGCGGGTGGTGCTGACCAAGGAACGCCTGCGCGACGCGCTCGATGGCCGCGGCCAGGTGTTCGACACCGCGGCCGGCTACCGCCGTGCCGTCGACGAGCGCCTGTTCCACCTGGGCGCCAAGCGCTACGACGCGTTGATGGACACGCTCATCCAGCTTCGCCAACCGCAGCTTTCCAGAAAGCCGGACGAAACCGCGCTGTCGAATGCACTGACCGAAGCCCTACCGCCGCTGGCGCCCGAATTGCTCGGCGACGTCGCCGAAGCGCTCGGACAGTTGGAGGAAGATCGTCGTCAACTCGACGAGTATCAGGCGCTGGCCAAGGCCGTTGGCCGTTTCGAGGAGCGTTATCGCGTCTATGCCGGTACGCAGACTCGCCGGCAGGCGCGCTTGCTGCGCCAGGCCCAGACGGAGTTCGACAACGCCAGCCGGGCACGAGGCGAGGCCCAGGTTCGGTTCGACGAGGCACAAAGGCAAGAAGCGCTGGCCCGGACCGCTCACGATGATGCCGAGATCGCGCTGGCGCGCAGTCGTGCGCGGCTCGATACCTTGCGCTCCGACCCGACGATGCAGGACGCCAATCGCCTCGAAAACGCCGAGAAGGAGACGGCGGGGCGACGGCAGGCGATGCAGAGGGCCACGATGGCCGTCGCTGAGGCAGGACGTCGGCTGGAGATCAGCACCGAGGAAGCCGGACGCGCAATCCAGCGCGCGGACCAGGCCGAACGCGCATTGGCCGATCTGCGACTGGAAAGCGCCACGCACGCCGATGCGGCGGGCATCGCCGGCCAGCACGCCGGAAATCTCCTCGCCACATCGGACGCTTCCGCGCTGATCGAGCTGACGCAGCATGCCTTCGACAGGGCCTGCGCCGAGCTCCGCAACCTCGTTGTCGGCCGGCGTGAGCAGATTGCCCTGTTGCGTCGTCGCCACGGCGAAGTCGCGCAGGTCGAGGCCGCCTATGCGCGGCGCCGCGAAATCCAAGACGAACGGCGGATCGAAGCTGAAGCGGCCGCCGAAAGTCGGACCCAAGCCGACACTAAGGTCGAACAGCAAGGCCGGGAGCTGGTGGAGAGTTGGGACCGCTATTTTATTGGCCTAAGGCAATTGCTGATCGATTCCGACGGCAGATCCGCGGCATTGACGGCCCTGGCGGAATGGACAACGACGCTCCAAGGCGACAACCCCACGCACCAGCTCCTGCAAGCGGCATATCAAGGAGCCAGCCTCTTCCTGACTGAGCGTCGCGTAGCGCTCGACGGCCAACGGCAGGCGTTGGAGCTGGAATACGAGATCCTGAAAGACGAACGCGGACGCCTGGAAGCTGGCGACGAAATTGCACCGCCCCTGCCCTACACGCGCGACGCCTCTGTCCGGGACGAACGTCAGGGGGCGCCGCTCTGGCAAGTGGTCGATTTTCGTGGTGCGGTGGCTGCCCCGCAACGCGCCGGCCTCGAAGCCGCGCTCGAAGCCGCCGGGTTGCTCGACGCCTGGATAGCGCCTGACGGACGACTCCAAGCCAGTGATGGTGGTACCCTACCTTACGATACGCAGGCTGTGGAACGACAGAAGCACTCTCCATCGCTCGTGGACTGGCTGGAAGCCACCGTGCCGGCCGGCTGCATCGTACCAGCCGATATCATCGGGCGCGTGCTGTCTGGCATCGCCTGCGCGGACGACGATCCGATCGACAGCGAGGCCTGGATCGCCCCCGACGGCCGCTTCCGCCTCGGCGCGCTGTCCGGTCGGTGGGGCAAGCCGGCGGCGGTTTATATCGGCCACGCGGCCCGCGCCGCAGCCCGAATGCGGCGGTTGGCTGAGATTGCTGGACGTCTGACGCAACTCTCTATCGAATTGACGGCGGTGCGAGCCAAGGCGGAGCAGCTCGCGCTGGATCGGGACCAGGCCGACGAAGAGTGGCGCCTTGCGCCCGCCGACGAGGTGTTGCGAGGCGCCCATATAGCCGCCACCGCCAGCGCCAAAGCCGCGCGTCTCGCCAGCGAAAAGCTGGCCGAAGCAGATACACGATGTCGCGAGGCCGAACAGGCGCTCAAGGCAATGCGCGAACAGCTTGCTGGGGATGCCATTGACCTGCGCCTACCCGAAATACCCGAAGCGCTACCTGGCGTCCAAGCAGCGCTGGATCATTATCGCGATGCGCACGTCCGGCTCGAACAAGTGGCCCACGAGGTCCGTCTGGCACTGCCCGAGCGGCAGCGTCAGCGTGCCTGCGAGAGTGAGGCACGCAACGATGTATGGCAGCGCGAAGAGGAACTCGCGACAGCCCGCGTTGAAGCGGAAGACGCCTCTGCTCGGCTGGAAGTGCTGCGCGAAACGGTCGGCGCCAAGGTCGAGGAATTGCAGCGGCAGCTGATCGATGCGCGCCGTGTGGTCGAAACCGGTGAAGCCGAGCTGAAGCTCGCCGGCGAAGCCTGGCGCAAGGCAGGTGAGGCGCGTGCGGTTGCCGGCCAGCAGGCCGAGACGGCGAACCTCGTCCTTCAGCAGCGCGGCGAGGCCCGCGCCCAGGCGATCTCCAGACTGCAGCAGTTCGCGGTCACGGGCCTGCTGTCGGCCGCCCTGCCGCATATTGAACTGCCGGACATGGGCGTTCAGTGGACGATCGACCCGGCGTTGACACTGGCCCGTCGCGCTGAACAGGAGCTGTCCGGCCTCAGTGACGACGAGGAGGCATGGGCGCGCGTGCAGCGGCAGATAGCCGAAGAACTAACCGATCTGCAGCGCGCGCTCGCCGCGCTCGGCCACCAGGCCCAGGCCGACCCCAGCGATTGGGGTTTCAGGGTGGATATCGTCTATCAGAACCGGCGCGAACGGCCGGACCGCCTTGCCATGCGCCTCGCTGAAGAGATCGCCCAGCGCAGCGAACTGCTTACCGCGAACGAACGGGCTGTTCTGGAGAACCATCTGCAGGCCGAAATCGCCGCAGAAATCCAGCGCCTGTTGCAGGGCGCCGAACGCCAAGTCGACGCCATCAACGGCGAGTTGCACAAGCGCCCTACCTCCACCGGCGTGCGCTATCGCCTGTTGTGGCAGCCGCTGTCCGAAGAGGAAGGGTCGCCGGTGGGCCTCGACGTGGCGCGCAAGCACCTGCTTAACACCAGCGCGGACCTTTGGTCGTCAGACGACCGGAGCGTCGTCGGCGCGATGCTGCAGCAGCGCATTTCCGCCGAGCGGGAGCGCGCTGATTCCAGCGGTGGAAAAGACAGCGGCGGTACCCTGCTCGACCAGCTCGCCCGCGCCCTGGATTATCGCCATTGGCACCGCTTCCGCGTCGAACGCTGGCAGGAGGGACATTGGCGTAAGCTTTCCGGACCCGCCTCGAGCGGCGAGCGGGCGCTCGGTCTGACGGTGCCGCTGTTTGCCGCGGTCGCCAGCTTCTATGGCCAGAGCAGCCACGCCCTGGCACCGCGGTTGATGCTGCTCGACGAAGCATTCGCCGGCATCGATGACACAGCACGCGCGCATTGCATGGGGCTGATCCGAGAGTTCGATCTGGACTTCGTCATCACCAGCGAGCGCGAGTGGGCTTGTTATGCTGAACTGCCTGGTGTCGCCATCTGTCAGTTGCAACGGCGCGAAGGTATCGACGCCGTGTTCGTGTCGCGATGGACTTGGGACGGAGGGGAGAGGAAGCTAGAGGCCGATCCCAACCGTCGATTTGCGCCGGGATGAGCGACCAAGTCGATCCGCGTCTTCAACGCCTGCTCGGCGGCGAGCATCTCGCCCCGCTGCGCAAGCGACTGCGCCAACGCTTCGAGCGCGCGCCGCTCGGCGGCACTGTCGATCATATTCGCGTCGCCGGGCTCAGCGCGGAAGAACACGCGAAACTGGCCTCGCTGCTCGGCCGCCCCCAGCGCCGCTCCAAGTCCCTACAGATTGACGTCCACCGCGTCGATGTCGACCTGCTGCGCTCCGGCATCGCAACGTCCCTGCGCGACGCGTTGGAAAAGCTCGACGGCCCCATCCTTCATCTCGCCGGGATGCGCCTCCATCTGCAAACAGTGTGGTCCGGTGTAATCGATGGTTGCAGGCATTCCGGCTTGGCCAGCTTGCTCCTGACACCGGAGGGCATCGGCCTGCTCAAGCGGCTCGCTCGGCAGGATGCGATCGCTGCAGCGGAGCTTTGCCGACGCGCCGAAGAGGTGCTGCGGCATCTACCGGCAAAAGGCATTACGCGTTCGCAATTGGCCGCGGACGTTCTGGGCGATGCCCATGCGCTCGACAACGGCCGCGGGGTCGCGACACTTGTGCTGGCGGTCTGTCGCCAGACCGCCACGCCCGCTCCTGACCTGACCGCACCCGTTACCGACGAAGATGGCAAGACGATGCGGAAATCGAGAGACGACGTCGATCTGAACCCGGCCGGCGGTGCGGAGCGAGCACGCGAGACGTGGGCCAGAGCAGGGGTTCTGGTCAACGAGCTGGCACGCCCTGCCCTGTCCCTGAACCTGCCGACAAGCGGGACCGGAAGCGATCGTTGGCCTCTGGGAGAGCCAGCCTATGCATCGCTGCGATCGCTGCTGCGCTCGCCGCCCCGGTGGGATGCGACGGGCCGTGACGTCTATGTGTGCGAAAATCCCAACCTGCTCGCCATCGCCGCTGACCGATGGGGGGCTGGCTGCGCGCCGCTAGTCTGCACCGATGGTATGCCAGCGGCTGCGCAACGATGCCTTCTGGCCCAACTCGCGCAGGCGGGCGCGCGGCTCTACTATCACGGCGACTTTGACTGGCCCGGATTACACATCGGCAACCACCTCATGCGCGAACATGGTGCAGAGCCCTGGCGCTTTGGCGCCGGCGACTATATTGCCGCCGTGCGAACAGCGCCGAGCGTGGCCCACCCGCTTGGAGGAAAGGCGGTCGAAGCATCATGGGACGCAGCGCTGACGCTGGCCATGCTTCAGCACCGCGTGGCCATCGCCGAGGAGGCGCTGGCCGCCTCGTTGTTGCAGGATCTCGATGATCGATAAAGCTGCCTTCTTCGCACGGCCGCGCAATTCTTCGCAAAAGGTTGAGAATGCAGCTTTGCCGACGCGCGCCAACGTCTCGCGGGAGATCGGCGCGCTGGCGGGAGGGGGACTGCTCCGGATAAGAACGCATCGCATGAAACCCTCCCATTGGGTTTTGAGACCTCATATGCTATATGACCATCTACATGGTCAGGAGCCGTGACATGGACGCGATCAATCTGGCGGACGCCAAGGCACATCTGAGCGAACTCGTCGACCGAGTTGAGGCTGGGGATTCGATCGACATCACCCGGCGTGGCAAGCCGGTCGCGCGCCTCACAGCGGTGACTAGGCCACGCATACGGATCGATGCGGCTCCGCTCCGATCCCTAACGGCAACCATGCCACCGCAGGCGGAGGGTGCCGCCAATCTGGTGCGGTCGATGCGGGATGGCGATCGCTACTGATGCTCTATCTCGACACGTCGCTGATCGTCGCGGCACTCTCCAATGAAGCGATGACCCCGCGCGCGCAGGTGTGGCTCGCGGACCAGGATCCCGCGCAGCTTCTTATCAGCGACTGGACGATCGCCGAGATGTCCTCTGCCATGGCGATCAAGCTACGGACTGGGCAGATCAACCTGGAGCAACGTGCGGCGGCGCTCGCGATGTTCAACAAGCTGGTTGCCGAGAGCTTCACCGTGCTGCCGGTGACGGGCGGGCATTTCCGTACGGCAGCGAAGTTTGTCGATCAGCACATGCTCGGGCTTCGTGCCGGCGACGCCCTGCATCTCGCGACCGCGTCGGAGCATGGCGCCACGGTCCACACTCTGGACCAGCGTCTTGCTGAGGCCGGTCCGGCGCTCGGCGTGCCGACGCAACTTCTGGCATAATCATGGCCCTCACCAATGTCGATCGTCAGGCTGATCCGGGGACCGCTGATACAGGCTATTGTCCGCAGCCACAGCCCGCCATATTCTAGCTCTTCGCGAATACGATCGACGCGAAGTGCGTCGACATCGAATTCCACGCCATCGTCTGCGGCCTGCGCCAGGATTTCTCGAAACGTCGCGAGCATCTTAGTCGCAGCAGTCACATTCATCTTCTTCGGCGTTTTGTCTTTTTGAGGTTTTCTCGTTGAGGCCGACAATGCGCCTGTTGAGACGGCTGGACACTATTGCGCAGTCGCCGAAGACCACCTCCACATCCTCGCGCGAGACGAAATCACCGCCGTCCCGCGCAAGGCTCCGTTGAGCGAGACGGCGGACCATTTCCTTGACATAGGCCGCGCTGCTGCCCTCTGAGCGTGCGGCGGCATCGGCCACCGCTCCGTCCTCGAAGACGAGCGTCTGACCATACAGCCCGATCAGCCGCTCGCGGCAACCGGCGTCGGGAAGCGGGATCTCAATTGCTTCGTCCACTCGGCCTGGGCGCGAGGCTAGCGCGTCCTCAATGTCCTCCGGTCGGTTCGTCGTCAGGATGAAGAGGATATCTGCATCTGGTGCGAGACCATCCATCTCGTTCAACAGACGGTTGAGGAGGCTTTCGGCCTTCTGACCATAAATGTCTTCTCGCGACCGGCCCACCAGATCGACGTCCTCCAGCACGACGATGCTCGGCTGCAGGGTACGAGCCAGTGCGATATAGGAGGCAATCTGCTTCATCTGCTCAGCCGTGACCAGAACGGTGGTGCGCCCGACCAGGTTGGCAGAAACATAACGGATGACGTGCGTCTTGCCTGTGCCAGGTGGTCCGTAAAGCAGAATGCCCTTTTGCGTCGATTGGCCGAGGCGCTTCAGCCCCTCTCGGTGTCGATCAAAGTCGAAGATGTGGGCATCAAGACGCGCCATAGTTGCCTCGGAAAGCACCACGTCATTCCGGGGTACGGCAGGAAGGCGATGAACCCGCATCGTTCCCGGCATCCCGGAATTTCGTGCATCGGGTTCGAAAGAGAGAACCTTGTTGCGGTAGTATCGTGAGCTTTCGCCTGCCGCCTGGATCTTGCGAAGAAATTCGCGCGAGAAGGCGGATGCCTGCTCGCCAGGCAGATAGGCGATTTCCACTTGAACCGTTCGCCCGCCAAAGTAGTCAAAAAACTGCGATTGCAAGATCGCGACAGGCTCTTCGCCGATATGGAATAACCATAGGCCATTGTGCAGAGACGGATAAGGCAGATCTTCGCCGATATCGATGTCCTGATATTCCAAGGGTGTCAGCGCAACGACGGCTTCTCCCTCGCGAATGACCATGTCCGACAGCTTCATGGCATTGAACTCGTGCCGCTGGTGGACGCCGACGAGCTTGGGAGACAGAGGTGCAATCTGCTCTTCAATCACCGTTTGAAGGTCAGGCAGGAGATATGGAGCAAACTTTCGGCGCGAGCTAGCGAGACCCGTCAAATCATCGTTTTTGAAATGCCGACACAGTGCCAGCCAGGCAAAGGGATCGATATCGGTCATAGCAACATCCTATTGCGAGTTGAGTTGAGCGGAAGATCAATGCGATCCTGCATCATGCGTCGTCACGGCGCCGCTGAGCTCTGCGACGCATTGCTGACTTCCCCGACAAGATCATCGGGGCAATTTGCGTGCCGGATTGGCGCTCCCTTTGCGCTACATCGTTTGCCCGCTAACGCCTTGGCGGCCTTTCGGTCGGGCTTCCGACATTCTTGTCCAGTTTCGGACACAAGAAGGTTGCCGATAGACACGCTCGGGGAGACCAAGTGGAACCTCAAGCATGTAATGTCGCACCCGAGCCGAATTCGATCCTCGCCGAGTCCGGACCAGGGCGCTTGCTGAAGAGCGCGCGCTCACGGTTGCTGCTAAAGGCGTGTGTTCGCGATAGCCGTGCCTCTGCGCATGCAAGAACACGCTAGCGGCAGACACTGTGCAATCGCTGCAGTGCCGCCCGTGTGCGGTATTGCATCGGCTCGGTCTGTCCGGTTCGGCTTTCCCGAGCCAGTGCGGAAGCGCTGAATATGCGCACCTAGCACCTTTGTTCAGTGTGGTGACCAAGCGGTTATAGCGCGCCCGGTCTTGGCGAAGACACCGGTCCTTTCAAACCAAAAGGGTCTCTGCAAAGGCATCTTCAATTGAAATGGCATGCCGCTTGCTCCTCGTGGTTAGAGCCCATCAAAGCACGAAGAAAGCGACTACCCAACCATGGCTGAGACGCGAACCTCTATACGATCGTCCGAGGCGACGGTGTCCACTCCCGCTGGAGATCGGGAAATCGTCCGCTTCGGAGGTCCTTGCCTGGTAGCTGCTTTGCGCATGCCAGATCCGATACCGGCACGCCAACACGTGGCGCTCGCGCAATTGCCGTTTGCCGGTTCTGATCAGCATGTGAGTGCCCAAGAGTCCCATCAAAGGGTCGCCCACGCTTATTTCGATACTGACTACTTCCGGTTGCCATCACTTTTTCCCGGGTACGAGCAGCGGGTGATCGATGCCGCGTCCGGCGCCATAGCCGTGGAAAAATTGCCCAAGCGACTCGGAGGCCTCCAGCTCAGTCATATCGATGGCGTTCGGGTAACGAAGACCAGGAGCCAGGACATTCCCATACATCCGGATGAAAAAAGGAGGTTGAGAGCCGCGAGGGCCTCATCTTATCCGGGCACGCGGGCCCTAGCTCGCTATTGCGCCAGTCCAGCTGAAATCCAGTGCACCAGTTTTTCTAGTGGAGCAAGTTGATGACCGTTCAAAAGAAGGTTCCCTTCGTTACCTTTCTCACGCGTGTTCGCGACGAGTCAGTCCAGGGGCCAAATCCATATCGCTGGGAAGAAAGAACATCCGACGACTACTTTGCCGGCAAGCGCGTCATCCTGTTCTCGCTGCCTGGCGCCTTCACCCCGACCTGCTCGACCTACCAATTGCCCAATTTCGAAAAGCTCTATGACGAGTTTGAGAAGGAGGGAATTGACGCGATCTACTGCGTCTCCGTCAACGATGCCTTCGTCATGAATGCATGGGGGAAGTCCCTGGGCCTGCAGAAGGTCGAGCTAATCCCCGACGGCTCAGGCGAGTTCACGCGCAAAATGGGCATGCTGGTCGCCAAGGATAATCTCGGCTTCGGCATGCGCTCCTGGCGCTACGCCGCCCTGATCGACAATGGCGTGGTGGAGCAGTGGTTCGAGGAGGAAGGGTTCTCCGACAACTGCGAGACCGACCCCTACGGCGTCTCATCCCCGCAGAACGTTCTTGAAACGCTGAAGGCCGCTGCATGACCTAGAGGTCGTCTCACCGATCCCATTACGCACGGCCAAAAGCCTCCTCGACAGGATTATCGCGCTCACCATGCAATCATCAGCAAGCCTGCTTCAGCGCCAGAAGCAATCTATGGTTGCCTCGCCTCAACTCATTGAGTCGATGCGATTGCTGCAACTGGCGCATGCCGAACTGCATCTGTTCGTGGAGCAGGAACTCGAGAAGAATCCGCTTTTGGAGCCTGCTTCAAACGATGGCGAGGCTTTTGGCGACGTGTTGCCGAATTCGGGGGAGGATCAGTACATCGGCGCAGGCGAAAACGACGTTGCCAGGCCGACCCTGGCCGGATCCCCCGAACGGCTCGGGGAAAGGAAATCACTTCGCAACACGGCCAACAACCCACCGGGCAATCGCCCTGCCTTCGACGAGTTTGTCGCCCTCACCGAAACATTGCACGACCATGTCGCTCGCCAGATCGCCCTCACTGCGCTCACACCACAGGAGCGGCTGATTGCTGGCCAGCTTGCCGCGCATCTGGAAGACACTGGCTATCTTCGGGCAAATCTTTTGGAGCTGGCGGAGAGCCTAAACATCCGGGAGGCTGATGTGGAACGGGTTCTAAGAACCTTGCAGCACTTTGATCCACCGGGAATCTTCGCGCGGACGCTCAGCGAATGCCTTGAGATCCAGTTGCGCCAGCGAGACCGGTTCGACCCGGCGATGGCAACTTTGATTGCCAATCTTGAAATGCTTGCGCGACGCGATTTTCAGGCATTGAAGCAGCGTTGTGGTGTCGATGAAGAAGACCTTCTCGACATGTTGCAGGAAATCCGTGCGCTCGATCCCAAGCCTGGAAACCGATTCCAATCCGGAGCGTCGGAATCCATTATACCCGACGTCTGGGTCATGCCCTCGCCGGGCGGTGGATGGCAAATCGAACTTGATCCGGACACGCTACCCAAGGTGCTGATCAACCAAACCTATTTCGCCGAAGTCTCGCGCCACACGGTCCAGAATTCGAAAGATCAGGCGTTTCTCAACGAATGCTTGCAAAACGCGAACTGGCTAATCCGCAGCCTCGATCAGCGCGCCAAGACGATCCTTAAGGTTGCGACTGAAATCGTGCGCCAACAGGAGGCATTTTTGGAACATGGCGTCGCCCACCTGAGGCCTCTCAATCTCAGGACTGTCGCTGACGCGATCAACGTGCATGAGTCGACCGTAAGCCGCGTGACATCGAACAAGTACATGCTTACCCCACGCGGGGTGTTCGAACTGAAGTATTTTTTCACTGTCTCCATCGCCTCCTGCCAAGGCGGCGACGCGCATTCCGCCGAAGCTGTCCGCCATCGGATCAAGGAGATAGTCGCCTCAGAATCGGCCCGCGACGTGCTTTCCGACGATGACATCGTCGGCCGGCTCAAGGAAATCGGCATCGAAGTAGCACGCCGCACCGTCACGAAATATCGCGAAGCGATGAACATCCCCTCCTCTGTGCAACGGCGGCGGGAAAAGCGCTTATGGCTAAATGGCGATCAAGGCCGGCGGCCTCGCACCGCTGACGAAAGCGGCGCTTAATCCAGAGCGATCCCGTTCTTGATGCGTGCGAGGCGGCTTTCGCCTTCCTCCGGGCCGAAGCAGGTTTCGAAATCGTTGCATTCCCGGCAACTGGGCGCGGTGCATAGCGAAAACCCTTCCGCCTCGCAGAGCTTGCGGTAAAAGTACCTCTTCCATTTCATGTTCTGGGTGTTGCCGGCTGCCAGCGTGGGAAAATGCGTGGCAAGCAGGCGGCTGAGCTCGGCCCGATTGAAAAGGCCAAGGTCCTGCCACAGATGATCATCGCGCATGGCACGTCGCGCGATGATCTTGGCGAAGCGGGTGCTCGCCGGGTCGCCCGGCCGGGCATGAGCCAGCAGAAGGCCGCGCAGAAGTTCTTCCTCCATGTCGGGCTCGGGGTCGCTCACCTCTTTCAAGGCGAAGGCGTTGACAGCAGCAGCGGGGAAACCGCGGGGCAGGACGTCGCGCAGCTCGGCGCGCGAAAGGCCGGTCGCCTCCGTCGCCGTCGCCTCGCCGGCCTCGACCTCCTCGAGCGCACGCGAAAGCACACACGCAAGCACATGCTGGTCGAATCTCCTCTCCAGCTCGTTGCGCGGCCATTGGGGGGCGCTGAGCCGGCAACTGTGATGGGCGAACATGGTGGGGTTCTCCTGGTTTATCCTCCAGCATGCGGCGACCTTGTCGGCCGCAATATGGGTCTGGCAGGTCTTCGAGCAGACGGAGGCGCAGGCTCCGCAGCCAATGCAACGGCCGGCATGGTCGACGACCATGATCATGCGATTGAGCTCGCCATCGAAATCGTCGTCCTCGCTGTCACAGGCGCCGGGGATCTCACCCGCGTCATTGACGCCGTAAGGTGCATGGCCTCGCGTGAGCAGGCCTTGAAACAGCGGCCGCAGCCGATGCAGGGTCATGCCGTCGATAGCGGTCAGATACTCCGGCATCCATCTGGAGCCGTCGCGGGTGACGAAACCGCCCATCGTCACTGTGCGTACGGCACGGTGATCGCTGCGTTCCGGCCGAAGGCCGTGGCAACAGTGATGGAAGCCGGGGCACGGCATTCTTTAAACAAACCTTTGACATAGGCCCCCCTGAACCTGTCGCGGCGAGCGACCTCTAGGCGCCGTCCCTGCTGTGGATCGCGCGCTTCTATCTTTCGAAACGACCAACCAGCCGAGGTGAGAGTTCAAGCGGTTGCGGATTTTAACCCCCCGCATGAGCGAGCGACTTGTTGACCGCCGGGATGATCTTGTCTCCCCAGAGCTCGATCTGGCGCAACATTGTCTTTTGGTCGAAATCCCCCAACTGGGTCTGAATTGCGATCTGGTCCGGTTTCAAAATATCCACCTCTTCCAATAGGCGATCAATCACGCGATTCACGCTGCCGATCGGCAGGTTCTCGCGCATCGTCTCGAATGACAGGTCCTGCTGCGTCGGCGTTTCCTGCAGCAGATAGCCGTCCAGGCTCTGCTGGCGGCGCTGATGCAGTGCCTCAGACAGCCGACGCTGGAAGCGAGCATTGTCGAGATAGCTGTTGATCTCTGCCTCATCGTCGCTGGCATAGCAGCAGCGCAGCAGCGATATCTTGGCGTCCGTGACATTCTTACCTGCGGAAGCCGCCGCCCTCTTGATGGATTCGCGCAGCGTGCTCAAAGTCTCCAAGCCATTGTGGAATGCTGTAACAAAGAAATTGTGTCCCTCACGATAGGCCCTGCGCATGCGCGCGGACCCGCCGGCGATCCAGATCGGCGGTGTCGGCTTCTGGACGGTGCGCACCGAAATCGCTGTCGGGGGTATGCTCTCATACTGGCCGTCGTGCTCGAAGATGTCTTGGTTGAGGCCCTTCAGAAGGATGTCCAAGTATTCCGAGAAGACGGCCGGCGCCTCATCGACATTTACACCAAAGCGCTCGAACTCGAATTGCTGGTATCCCAAGCCAACGCCGAGCTCGAGACGGCCGTTCGCAACGATGTCGGCGAAGCCGATCTCGGAAAGCAGGCGCTGAGGTTGATAAAGCGGCAGCACGCAGACGGCGGTGCCAAGGCGAATGGTGCTCGTCACGCCGGCGCAGTGCGCCACCATCATCAAGGGCGAGGGAATCAGGCTGTAATTGTTGAAGTGGTGCTCCGCGAACCACGCGGTATCGAAGCCAGCCTGCTCGGATACGACAGCCTGCTCAATGGAGTTGCGGATGACGCTATCGGACGATTGATGATAGCCGCGCTGGGCGGCCAGGATGAAGGTCGCGAATTCCATGGTGCTTCCTTGTTTACAGAGGGAGTTTGCCGGTCAGGGGCAGCGCCCGGCATGCGCACAGAAGGCATTGGCCGCAGCGTCGATCCAGCCCTTGGCGGCGGCGTATTCTTGCAGCAAACCGCTCGCCATTCGGCGGTTGCAGGCGCGCCCCGAGCGGTTGGAACCGCTTCGACCGCGATGAGGACGTTTTCGTCATGGCCGAAGATGACATGCTCGATTGCAGGAAGCGCTGCGGGCGCGCGCAGCCGAAGCCTGAGGCCCTGGACGTCCTCGGCTTCGATGAGCCGCAGCCCGTCGGCTGGCGATTGGTCGATAATCAACCCACGGCCTCCGCAAAACATTCGTCATAGAGTTCACAGGCGTTTCCCGCATCACCGAACGAGGTCCAACCGCCGTCCACGTAGAGGATCGAGCCGTTGATGTATGAGGCGTCAGACGAAGCAAGGAAGAACGCCGCATCTGCGACGTCTTCTGGCCGTCCCGTCGTGCCCGTGGGGATGCGTCGTCCGATTGCTGTCGAGTCGACGCGGCCGGCTTTCGCCAACTGAGCAAGTGCAGGCGTGCGGATGTAGCCAGGAGCAACGGTGGCTGTTCGAATCCCTACCGGTCCGAGTTCGGCCGCCATACATCGGGTCAGGATGTCCATCCCCGCCTTGGAGGCGCCGTAGGCATGCCGCGGCGCGAACGGCAGAAAGTTGTTGACCGATCCGAGGTTGAGGATCACTCCGCCAGGGCACATCGCCTTGATCGCCTCGCGCGCACAGGTGAAGGCGCCGGTAAGATTGACATCCAGGACGTGTTCGATCTGTTGCGGTATTTGTTTGAGCCCCGACAACCAAGTGTCGGCGACAGCAGCACCGTTGACGAGTACATCGATGCGCCCGAACCGTCCCCGCAGCTCCTCGAACAGCGCCACCACCTCGCTCTCAACGGCCACGTCCACGGATTTGGCCGGGGTCTTGCTGTCGAGCAATCCAGCGAGCTCTGCCGCTGCAGCGCCATCTCTATCAGCAATCACGACGGTATCGCCGTTGGCGGCAAAGCGGCGAACGACGGCCGCGCCTATGCCGTTCGCGCCGCCCGTGACGAGCACGATTCGCGCGTCGGTGCGTTCGGCCGGACAGGAGAGTTCGGCTCGGGGCGTCCCATCCACCGGTGGGTGCGCATCCCCCGGTTGGTTGAATGACATCCAGCCGCCGTCGACCGCGAGCACCGATCCGGTGATGTAGCGCGCCTGCGTGCTGGCCAGAAAACGCACGGCGCGGGCGATCTCGTCGGGCCGCGCCAAGCGCCCCATCGGCACACGGCGGCGCACCGCGGCGAGGTCCACTTTGCCCGCGCGTTCCAGTTCTGCGACCATCGGCGTGCGCACGTAGCCCGGTGCTACCGCCGTCACGCGGATGCCACGAGACGCCCACTCGCATGCAAGCGACCTCGTCAACGAGATCAGGCCTGCTTTCGAGGCTGCGTAGGCATTACGCTTGGGATTGCCGACCATGCCTGCCACGGAAGCGACGTTGACGATGGCACCGCCTCGCCTCATGCGTCTCGCCGCTTCGCGAGCCATGACGAACGGCCCAATTAGGTTTACTGCCAGGCGGCGTCGGAAGGCGTCGACGCCGGTGTCGACAGTCGCAGCCATGGTGGGTCCCACCGCTGCGTTGTTGATGAGGACGCCGATCTCAGCGAACTGTGCTTCGACCCGGCCGTAAAGCGCGAGAATATCCTCCTCTCGCGAGACATCGCACTCGAGGCCGAGATGCGGGTAGCCGAGACCACGAGCCAATTCAACGACGCCGCTGCCCGGAAGGTCCACCGCAACAACAGTGTGTCCGTCCCCGGCAAGAATATCGACCAGGGCTCGGCTGATCCCGCCGGCGGCGCCTGTAATGATGACGATGCGTCCTGCCTGCTTCATGAGCTGCTCCGCGACGAGCCTCAGCGATCTCAGCCCATCACCCGTTGGGCGGCGGAATGAGGTAAAGCAGCACGCCCGGGTGACAGACAGTTGCGACCCCACATAGACGTCGTGCGCCCAACCCTCGATTTGGCAGTCGAAGCTGGTGAGGGTCCCGCTGAGGACAGGCACTTACCTTGATGAACGGCTCTGCCGTAATCCCGCAAATCGATGCACACCAGCGTCGTCAGCAGGCTCGTGGCGACAGAGCTGATCGCTGTCACGGTCAAGCCTTCGCGGGCGGAAAGGCAATCCTACCGGCCGCATCTTCACCGGGCAGGCTTTCGCCGGGCGCGCTGTAACATTGCAAAGTTGTCATAGTCTCTTGTCCCCTCGGCCGACGCGGATCTCCCGTTCGAAATCTCTGAAGGCATCATGGCGAAAAAGGAATGCGACGCTTCCCGAGCGCGTAGACCGGATCGTGCGGATGAGGTGCTCCAATCGGCTGTCGCGGGCCGAACCGTTCTGCCTCAAGGACCGCTGGTGGGATCTGCTCCTCGAGCCAATCGTAGACCACCGTCCGTTCGGCAATCCGCCACTCCCCTTCCCTCTTCTGAAACAGATCGCAGTAGCGGCCGCAGAGGAGCGTCTGGCGTACTTCTCCGTCTTTGTCAGGTCCGTGTTGCAGCGCGGTGAAATAGCTCTCAACCGCGGCCGTTGCCGAGCTGATGAATTCGATCAGGATGTTCGTGATCTGATGGATGTTGCGAGGCTCGGTCTTGAAGACACCGAGCGCAAACCGGATGAAGCCCTCTGCCGAGCCGCAATAGGCCCCGTGATTGTCATGCGCATCGGGCCAGTACGCGCTGCGCAACGCCGCCTCATCCGCGCGGTCTATCCCCCGGCAATATCGATAGAGGCAGTCGCGGATCGCCTCACGGTCGAGTAATTCGTCAATTTTTTCCTGGTGCATCGTCTCTGCCGCAAATTCGCTGATAGGAAAAGATGTTTCGCAAAGCCCCGCCCGCCGGTCGCGCATCATGGGAGCACCTCGACGCCGGAGATGCCTCCTGCGCAGTTCGACGAGGAGGAGGGTGGGACACAGGCCGCCTGCCGTCTTCAGTATGCGGCCACAGGGTCGATCCCCATTCAAGCCCGCCA
This sequence comes from Mesorhizobium sp. IMUNJ 23033, assembly GCF_044778005.1. Taxonomy (NCBI): domain Bacteria; kingdom Pseudomonadati; phylum Pseudomonadota; class Alphaproteobacteria; order Hyphomicrobiales; family Phyllobacteriaceae; genus Mesorhizobium; species Mesorhizobium sp. IMUNJ 23033. The sequence continues at coordinate 13,994 of NZ_JBJACT010000043.1, read as the reverse complement.
GACTCTTGGTTCAATGGCGTCCGGTACAACCCGCGCAGCGGGTGTAGGGTCGAGTTCCAGCGCACGTTCGGGGCAGGATCGCGCACCGCGTGACGCAAGCAGTTGCTCCCCCTCCGCAACCTCAATGTCACCGGGCAGGATGTAGCCCTCGTCATCAAGCTTGAAGACGCCCGGCGCTTGCGCCGAGCATCGCGCGTGACCCTGGCATTTGGCTTTGTGGACAATAATGCGCATAGCGCTACCTCCAATGTCTGTGCCCCGGCTCGGGACGGGGCTTTGTCAGGACCAGTCCAGGATCAGATTTTCGATCCCGAATAGATGGCCGCCAGAGGTAATGGGTGCCGTAGCGTTCTGGATCCGGAAAGCCGGGATGCGCGCCAGCCACTCCTCCAGGCCAATGACAATCTCCCGCCGGGCAAGGTGTGAGCCAAGGCAACGATGGGGACCATAGCCAAAGGCGGCGTGGCGGTTGTCCTCTCGCGCCAGATCGACCGTGTTGGGGCATTCGAATTCCGCTGGGTCACGATTGGCAATCATCGCGGCGCAGGAAACATAATCCCCCTTGCGGATCGGCGCGCCTTCGAAGTCTATATCTTTGGTTGCCACACGGATTATCTGAACGGTCGGATAGGCGCGCAGCAATTCTTCGGCTGCGAGCACGATCCGGTCCGGTTCGCGCCGCAGCAAATCTTGATCTTTGAGGTTGCGCGCGAGATAAGCCAAGCCAAAGCCTATAGCTGCCGCGACCGTGTCGAGGCCCGCAATGAACACGAGCACGCCGATGCCACGGACTTCCTCCTCGGTCAGCCGGCGGCCCCCAACCTGTGCCTGCACGATGAAAGACATGAAATCGTCGACCGGTTCCTTGCGGCGCTTGGTTGCAAGTTCGTCGATGAAGGCCACAATCGTCCGGGCCGCCGCCGGTCGCTTCACATCGTCGCCGTGGAGCAGATCTTTCGCCCAGCCGACAAATGTATCGAGTCGGTGATCCGGAAGCCCCAGAAGGCGAAGGAAGATGCTGACCGTGAAAGGAAAGGCAAAATCCTTCATGACGTCGCAGCTTGTGCCCGATGCGGCGATCCTAAGGATCAGCGTGATCGCTCGCTCGCGGACCTTCGGCTCCAATACCACCACCCGCTTTGGCGAAAGCAGCGGATTGAGCAGTGAGCGAAAGACACCATGGGCCGGTGGATCGAGTTCAAGCGGGATCATCGGCCAGTTTTCGCCTAGCGCGGATGAGAAGATGCTGCGGTGGCTGGAAAAGGTTTCGGCGTCCTGCAGCACACGGCGCTGGTCTGCGGCGCGAGTGATGACCCAGGTACCCCGGCCATCGCGCGTGTTGTAGGGCGAATAAAAGATCGGCGGCCCGGCATGGACGCAAGCGACAGCTGCGTGCGGGTCTCCGTTGGGCGTCGGCGCCATGCCAGGCGACGTAAACAGACTGAAGTCCCTCACCATTTCGGGCGGGACATGATCTGGAACCGCATTGATCGTCATTTGGTTTCTCCTGAACGTCAGGCGTTCTTGCGCTCGATTGGATCGCACGGCTGGTCACAAGGTCGATTGCCAGCACGGGACACGTCCCGGACCAGGCGCCGTACAGATTGGTCAATGACCGCTGAGCTCCATCATGCACTGCTGACGCCACCCTGACAAAACTGTCGGAGCAAGTTGCGTGCCCGTTAGCGCACCGTTTGCGTTGCACCACTTGCCCGGTAACGGTGGCCGAGCCTTGGCGGCCTGTTGGTCGGGCTTGCGACATTCTTGTTCAGCTTTGGACATTTCTCGGTTCTGGTGACCGAGCGTTCCCGCCGAACGTCGGGACATTGTCCCGTCCTCGACGACAGCGTCTCCGACTTAAGGCAACGGCATCGATATTGCACGCCGCACTGTCACAACATGTCGCTGAGCGCCGGGAAAAGCGGCGCTTCTGGCTTTAATGCGGGTCGACCCATCCACCCCCTTGTTGCAGCGCATTCAAACTGAAGAGCTTATTCATGGCCGAATCGGCGACAGGCTTCACGGACGCCGCTCTGCACGACCCAGAAAAGCCCGATCAACGGTCTTTTCCCGCATGGGGTGCGGTCATTTCGCTTGCCTTGGGCACCTTCGGGCTGGTGACGGCAGAGTTTCTGCCTGCCAGCGTGCTGACGCCACTCGCGCATGATCTCGGCATCACTAAGGGTGCGGCAGGACAGGCGCTGACAGCGACCGCGATCGCTGCGGCGATCTCGGCGCCAACGATGGCCATGATTACAAATCGCCTGGACCGCAAGATCGTCGTGTTGGCGATGACGCTGCTTCAGATCTTGTCCAACGTTCTGGCGGAGGTCGCCTGGTCGCTGCCTATTTTCCTGATGGCACGCGTCGTGCTCGGCATAGCGCTCGGGGGCTTTTGGTCGATTTCGGCAGCGCTGGCCATGCGGCTCGTTCCAAGTCACTTCCTGCCGCGCGCCATGTCGATCATCATCACCGGCGTTTCAATCGCTACCGTTTGCGCGCCTCCTATCGGCGCTTATGTCGGAGAGATCTGGGGGTGGCGAGCCGCCTTCATGATCGCCGCAGTCGTTAATGCCGCTACACTGCTGGTCCAACTCATTACCATTCCGACGCTGCCTCCGGTTGAAGTGGCCACATTCCGCAGTCTGCTGGATGTGGCCAAGAATCCGACGATCAGGCTCGCGTATTTGGTCGTCCTGCTTGCGGCTTCTGGGCACTTCGCCAGCTTCATCTACATCCGTGCCTTTCTCGAGAAGGTTCCCGAGCTCGACATCGAGACGATCTCGCTAGTGTTGCTCGCTTCTGGCGTCGGCGGCTTCTTCGGCAATTTTGCCGGCGCATTCCTGGCCAAGCACAGCCTCAAGGCAGTCGCGGCCCTGCCGCCCCTGCTCATAGCGATAGCCGCTGTCTCGCTGCTGACTGTGGGAGAATCGGCCTCGGCATCGGCGATTGCGGTTGCCGTATGGGGCTTTGCCTTCGGTGCGGTGCCGGTGGGGTTACAGACGTGGATGGTACTGCGCGCCGCTCCCGAGCAGGCCGAAAGCGCCGGTGCGCTAATGACCGCAACGTTCCAGTTGGCCATCGCAGCCGGCGCGATTTTCGGCGGACTACTGGTGGATAATGCCGGCGTTGCTAGCGTCTTTGCCTACAGCGCGGGTGCCACATTCCTCGCCGTCCTGACAGTGTTCGTGCTCGGCCCGAAGCGCGAAACCTAGACCGCCTGACAGACGAAGCCCTCAGCGCGGTGCGGCGAGAGATGCAATCGCATAGCCGCCTGGATCGCGGCTACTGTCTCTTCCGCGGCGGCTTTCCGATCGGGCATGACCCAGCACCGGCGCCTCGCCGGCCTTTATCGAGACCGGCATCGTATGGACCCGTCGAAGGAACCGCGGTATTCAACCAGCTTGCCGCGCCACTCCTCGAATACGTTCGAGATCGTACGTTCCGGCTGCTCGACGTAACGATGCGTCTTGGCGTAGGCGATACACTTGTCATGCAGGCAGGCGTTCAGCTTCTCGTGGTGTTGAAGCGCAGCCACGGCGTGAAGAAGCGCACCAGCCCGACCTTGTTCTCGACCTGACCCTTCTCCCCGCGTGCAGACGAACGGCTGCACCGGGCTGATTGATCGCGCTTACTCACCGTTGAGCGCGCGATAACCTGGCTGTCGTCGACTTGGCCGTCGCCGCGGCCGGAAACGGAAAGGAAGAGCTGGTGGGCTAGAGCGGCGAACGGTAGCGCCGCCTAACGCGCGCAGCGATAGATTCGACCGATTTCGGCGGACAGGTCGCCATCAGACAGACGGTCGCGTCAGAAGGCGCTGCCGCAAGCGCTCCATCGAGCACCGTTTGCGCCTGCGCCGCATCGACCACCATAAGCAAGACAAAATTCGCACCCGCGCAGGCTCCGGCAGCCGAGGCGGCCGGCGTGCCTCCCGCCCCTTGTAGATCCGCGAGGCTCTTTGCGGCGATATCGAAGCCCTGAACTTCAAAGCTGCGCTTGAGAAGATTTCGGGCCATGGGCCCGCCCATCGAACCGAGTCCGATGAAGGCGATCTTTGTCAATGCTGCCATTCTCCTTGGCGGCTAGTCGCAGCAAAGCCACCTTCTAAGCTCGTCGTTTGGACAGGGCGCGTCGGACAAGTGCCCTGAGCCGTTGCGTCTTGGCTTCGAAGCCAGCAATACTCGGACCTCTATGATCACGCGCAAGGGAATGCAGGGATGCTCACCATAGGCGGCTTCGCGGCGCTGGCCGTCAGCGGCGCCGCCTCCGCGCCGACAGGGGAGCATCCGGGTGATGCCGACCGAATGGTCGACGCTGTCTTCCGGCCGTGCGCCGCCGCCGAGCGTAACGACGGCGAGGCGGATCTCGCGCGTCGAAATCATCGAAGCAAGTTGCATGCCGACTCGGCGCTCCGTCTAAATTACACAGCTTGCTCGGTGAAGCGGTGGCCCGGCCCTGGCGACCTTTTGGCCGGGCTTGCGACATTCTTGTTCAGCTTCGGACACAAGTAGGTTTGCGGTAGACACCCCACGGAGGCGGGAGGCGAGATCGCGTTCTTGGCGCGGAACCAATAACCTTCGCGCTTGGTGCCGCCGCAATTGTCGAAATGGAAAGGGTGCTGCGCGCGATCAAGTTGGGGGTCTGGGCCGCCCCTTGACCGACTGGAAGACTGTGGCCGCAACGGCTGCTCGAAACCGATGCCTCGCTCGCCGCCGTTAATAAGCACCTGTTCAGCATTCCCCGGACAACGTCTGACAACCGACATTTACGGTCGCTTTGTCGGGTCCGCGACGCGGACTGATCGACCTCCTGCACCTAGTTAAGTCATTGAATAATATATGGAACGCTCTTTTTGAGCCTCTTAGTGCGATGTCGGCATGATTTTTGAGGCTTGCTCGTCGCGAGGGGTCAGGAGTTGCCGAACCGATATTCTCGTCGTGGTGACAATTCCGTCGTTCCCGGCGCACCGACGCCCCAACGGCCCTGGACGGCTATCTCGCCGAAGTCGCCACCCGGCCTACCGGATCAGTGACGCCGAGCCGGAGGCGGGGTGGCGGCGGGCTGATTGGAGCGGGTCTTGAGTCACCCTTGCCTGCCGTTTCCCTGGAGCGGCTATAGCGGAGCATATGCGTGAAGCTTACGTGCGATATATTGGACACTCATGTCAGTACACCGGTCGTTATCAATGCGACACTGGATAAACTCAGCAATAAATTCGCCGATAGGCGCGCAAAACACTTGGGATACCCGTACAATCTCGACTTTGACGCCTGGCCAATCTCGCAGTTCTGCAAATTTTTTATCAATAACTTGGGGGACCCCTATGTCGGTTCACACTATGCCACTGAGGTTTGTGGCGTAGAGCGCGAGGTGGTCGACTGGTTCACTCGGATCTGGGAATGTGCCGATCCAGAAGAATACTGGGGAGCTGTGGGTGCGAGCGGAACTGAGGGCAATTTGTGGGCCCTATATCTTGCGCGAGAGACTCTCGGCAATCCGGTTCTGATACACTCCACAGAGGCGCATTATTCGGTTCCAAAGGCGGCGAAAATCCTCCGGATCGAGGCCTTGACGTGCGAGGCCGACCATACCGGCGCCATCCGTCCGGAGGCTCTGCGGGAAGTCGTCCAGGCAAATCGCCATCGCTGCGTCATTCTCGCATTGACCTGTGGAACGACCATGAAAGGGGCGCACGATGATATTGCGTCCTGCATCAGCGTTCTGGACCAAGTCGGGATCGATCCGACTCGGCGCTTCGTCCACGTCGATGGCGCCCTGAATGCAATGGTCCTTCCCTTCGTCGATGGCTTGCCCAGTGGTATCCGTCCCTCCTTCCGGCACGGGATCGATAGTATGTCAACCTCGGGCCACAAGATGATCGGCACGCCGATGCCCTGCGGCGTCCTCGTAGTCCGACGCGAACATGTCCGTCGAGTGGCCTCCACCGTGAGCTACTTGCGCTCTGATGATACTACCTTGATGGGATCGCGAAACGGCCACGCCGTTCTGGCGATATGGAACCGGCTGACGCGCCTCGGTATCGCCGGTTTCCGTCATTTTGCCCGAACCTGCATCGAGCGTGCGGATGGTTTTGCGGGAGCACTACGCTCAGCCAGTGTCCCGGTACTGCTCAATCCGTGCTCCTTGACGGTTGTGTTTCCGAAACCATCCGAGAGGCTCGTTAACGAATACCAGCTCGCATGTCATGGCAACTACGCCCATGCGATTGTCATGCCAAACGTCAAAGCTGATCTCATTGACCGCTTCGTCGGCGACTATACCGCCGAGTGGCCCTGCAATTCTCGGCAAAAGGTGTTTTCATGAACGTTCATGTACAGCCCCAGTATCACGGAATCGAAGCGCCAAAACGCTACGCTCACTACCGCTTCCATCGATCCATCACTCATGAGATCAAGGCACTTGAGACTGACAATTGGCATGGCCCTCTTTACATCATAAAGGACTATGCGGTGATCGCCGCCTTCGCGTGGCTGGTCATTGGCGCAAGCTGGTGGTTATATCCCCTGACTGTGATAGTCATCGGAGCCCGTCAGCGAGGCATCTCCACCATTTTGCACGATTGCGCGCACGGTGTGCTGACAAAGAATCGCGGGCTGAACTTCCTGCTCGGCACCTTGCTGACGGCATGGCCCCTGTTTCAACGCCACTTCGCCTACAAGGAGTCCCACGTCCACAGCCATCATCCCTACCTCGGGAGAGCCGATGCCGATCCTGACCTGGGGTTTTTCATCGCGGAAGGTGTCTTCACACCCCAAACGGATCGCTCCTTCGTTTGGAAGATCATCATCTTGCCGCTGCTTGGATCGAAAACCTACGCATATCTGAAGTATCTGCTCCGCAACAGATACCGGATGATCCTGGACACCTTCTCTCGCAAGGAGAGCTCAACGCGAGTGAAGCGCGAAGAGGCATGGCTTTACGTGTTCGATCGCTGGGGCTTCTACGCGTTCTGGGCTTGTGTCGCAACGCTCGCTCTAGCCTACGGCTCCTTCCAGGAGCTTGTCCTTCTCTGGGTAGTTCCCTACCTCACCTCGTTTCACATCATCGGCTGGTTCATCGAGATGTCTGAGCATTGCAGCTCCATCGACCGCCGAACCGTAGATCTGGAAATGACCCGGAATCGCCGCAGCCGTCATATCGAGAAGTGGCTGACCGCGATCAACGGCGACAACTATCATCTCGATCATCATCTCGATCCAGCGACCCCGCTCTGGCGCTTGCCCGAAGCTCATGCCATCCGCATGAGGGACCCCGCCTATGCGGCGCACTGTTCCGAAGCGGGCGGAATCTTCCAATCTGGCCCAAATGGCGAGCCTTCGATCCTGAAGCTGATCCGCGACCAGAACCGGAAGCGCTTCGCCGCAAGAGCGGGATTGCGGGCCTGAACGCTACCCATCGAGAACAATGTGTCTCCGGAGCACTCGAAGTTGACCAAACTCCAAAAAGATGACCCTGCAACACGATTGGAGCCGACGCCGGCTCTTCATGCGGAAACGACGGTTCTGCATGGGGGCTATCGCTGTGATCCGGCGACCCTGGCGACGACTGTGCCGATCTATCTCTCGAACGCCTATGCGTTCGAATCCATTGACCATGCATCGGACGTCTTCGATCTCCGCCGGCAGGGGCGGACCTATTCGCGGTTGATGAACCCGACAACGGATATATTCGAACAACGGGTCGCGGCTCTCGAGGGTGGCGTCGCCGCCTTGGCAACCTCCTCGGGACAGGCCGCGATAATGGTTGCGATCCTGAACATTGCCGTTACCGGGGACAATATCGTGAGCTCCGCGCACCTGTATGGCGGGACAATCAATCTGCTCGCCAGCACGTTTCAGCGGCTCGGGATCGAAACGCGCTTCGTCGATCCGAGCGATCCCGAGCGCTTCCGCGAAGCCTCGGACCACCGCACTCGCTGTTGGTTTGCGGAAGGGCTTCCCAATCCGAAGCTCAGCCCCTTCCCGATCGTCGAAGTGGGAGCGATCGCGCATGAAGTCGGAATTCCGCTGATCATCGACAACACGATGACCCCCCTCATTTCACGCCCTCTCAAGCTTGGCGCCCATCTAACCGTGCAGTCCACTTCCAAATATATTTGCGGCCACGGCACCACGATTGGCGGGATTATCGTCGACGGCGGCACCTTCGACTGGGCTGCTTATCCCGAGCGCTTTCCGTTGATGACGCGTCCTGATATCTCCCATGGCAACATACTCTGGCTTGATGCTGCGCGCGGTCTGCCCGGCCCATATGGGGCCAGCCCGTTTCTGCTCAAGATGCGCAACACGCTCATGCGCGACTTTGGACCCTGCCCGTCCCCGTTCTCATCTTTTCTCTGCATCCAAGGGTTGGAAACGCTGCCTTTGCGAATGCCGCGACATTGCTCCAATGCCCGGCAGCTGGCCGACTATCTCAAGGCACATCCTGGTGTTGTCGACGTGAACTATCCGGCTTTTGGCGGAACCGTCGAACGGCATCGCGCCGTGCAGAACATGGGCGATCATGGCGGCCCCATGATCGTTTTCGATATCGCTGGAGGCATCGAGGCCGGGGGGCGTTTTATCGAGAGCCTGCGACTCGCCTACCACGTCTCAAATATTGGCGACGCGAGAACGCTCGCCACGCATCCAGCCTCGACGACTCATGCTTCGGTTCCCCGCGAGGCGCGCCTTGCTGCCGGGGTTTGCGATGGAACAATCCGCATCTCCGTCGGACTTGAGCATATCGATGATATCATCGCCGACATCGGGCAAGCCCTTGGGGGCGCCTGATTTGACCGTGATTGCAGACACAAGTCCGGTGATCGTCGGTGTCGTTTCTAACCGCCAGACAGTGGACAGCGTCGGCTATGAGACGGTGCGCATCCGTTATCTCGAAGCCCTGCGTTCGACCGCGCGTGTTTTGCCGCTCGTCATCCCGGCCGGACTTGAGGAAGAGAGTTTGCAGGCCTTCTTTTCGGTCCTCAACGGGGTGCTGCTGACCGGGGCGGAGTCGAATGTCTCGCCCTCGCTTTATGGGGGGCCAGAAGCTTGTCCAGAGACGCTCGATCTCGACCGGGATCGGACAAGTATTGCTGCGATCAAGATTGCTCTATCGTCCGGCATTCCGCTGTTCGGAATCTGCCGTGGGTTGCAGGAACTCAACGTCGCGCTTGGTGGTACCCTCTCAAGTGACCTTTCGGAAGGGGAAGGTCGGATCACCCATGTGGAAGACCTCACACTCCCGCGCGACCTTCAATACGCCTGCTCGCATGCAATTCAAGCCGAAGGCCGAGGTTACATTGCCCAGTGCATCCGTCGCTCGCAAAAGAAACCGGTCCTGGTCAACACCCTGCATCGGCAGGGGATCGCGCGTTTGGCTGATGGCCTTGAGGTCGATGCGCGATGCATGGACGGCGTCATCGAAGCTGTTTCCGTAAAGGGCGCGGCAACGTTTGCCGCCGCCGTGCAATGGCATCCTGAATGGTTTCACGCAGAGGATCCACTTAGCGTCGAAATCTTCCGTGCATTCGGCGAAGCCTGCCGCTCCCACATGATAGCAATGAAGTCACAGCCATGAAGAATGCTTATTTGTCGTCGATCCTTGGGGCCGGTTTCGCCCTTCTCGCAGCTCTGTCCAATGGAACCGTCGGGGTGCTTTCCCGGTCCGCCTTTAATGAAGGGCTCGACCCCACCGCGGTCGCATTCTGGCGTTGCGGCATTGCGCTTTCGCTACTCTCGATCGTCATCCTTTTGAGGTCTGGAGGCTTGGCTCGACTCCTCGCCGCTTTCACGGGATCGTGGAAGATCGCCGTCTGCTCTACGCTTGGCATCTTCACGCTTTATCATTTCGAAACCCAAGCTTTCGCCTACGCGCCGATCCCACTTGTTGCCATCCTTGTTTTTACTGGCGGCCTTGGTGCAATCGCGCTCGACATCCTCATACTTAAGGAAAGGGTAACCACGCGAAAGGCATTCGCCATGACGATGGTTTTCCTTGGAGGCTACTTCCTGATTGCCGGCGACGGCATGATGGCTGGAAGCATTATCGGCATTAGCCTCGCCCTTATCGCAGGGCTAGGCTACGCCAGCTTTATTTTCGCTTGGAAGTTCTTCAAGCTTCGCTCGACCCTAGAAACTTTCTGGTGGTTCCTGGCTTATGGCTTTGCCATGCTCGCCGGTCCCTATGCCTGGAGCGGCGCGCCAATCCCGTCAATGAACACCTTTCCAGCTTTGCTAGCGCTCGGGATTATCCCCTCGTTCTGCGGTTTCTACTGCACAATCCTCGCCCTTCAGCATATCGAGGCTTACAAGACGCAGGTCATCGAATCGAGTGAGCCATTCTTTTCCGCCCTCTTCGCGGCCGTGTTCTTCGGCGAATGGCTGACGGGTCCAGGAATGCTCGCGGCATTGGCCATCATTGTCGGTGCGTTGATCACATCCGTGCCTGAACGCGGCGCCATCTCCATTCAAGTACGCCCAATTGGCGAAGAGGAGTAGGGCACCGTTTCCATTATTTCCAAGGACCAATATGCCTATGAACCGCGGACAGCTATTGCGTGGACAGATGGCCATGATCGAGGTCGACACGCCGGAGCAACTGGACAGCGCGTTGGCACCGGCGTCGACGCGGGTCTCCTGGACAACCTGTCGATCGAAGAGCTGGTGGGTGGCGATAGTCGGCGGCCGCGCGGCAAATGAGGAGTCCTGGCATGTAACACCCAGGACAGCGCCAGCGATTGCCGCGACCGGGGTATCGACCTCACCTCGGTCGGATGGATCATACAAGGGTGCCGATTTCTCGCTATCGGGCTGGACACACATAGTTGCTGGGAGGAGGGTGGTTCGTGTTGGTAGATCATCTGTCGACTTCAAAACGGAGTCGCCCCGACATGCCGAGCCCTCTCAGTTCACTATTTAGATCAGACATGCAACGCCAGTCCCAAACTCGAACGTTAAGCGGCTACCGCACTAAATCCTGCTCTCGAAAACACCCATGACCCGACGATACGACATTGAGAAGACGCCCGAAGGCTCGTGGGACATCATCGACGTGTTCACCGGGCAGCCGGTTGTCGAGATAGGCGTCCCCTTGATCGACATGTCCATCGACGAAGCCGACGATCTAGTCAACCTTCTCAACTGCCGCGATAGGGAACAGCGGTCGAACTCTTAGGCTCCCCGTCGCTCAAAGTTCCGACCAAGCGCCTCCCTGCATTTGTGGGCTGTCCCCTTGACCGGTTTCGCACGGTTTCAATCATCCATTGATGTCTTGTCGGGGGACGCGCAATATCGAATTTCGTTGGCGTCTTTGGGTACGAGGGCAGCATGAGCGTCATCCGTAAAGTCGGCCCAATTTCCACGGCAGTGCAGGTGGTTGCCTTACTTCTCGACCGGGCGGATCATGGGGACATTGTATCGATCAAAGCTACAATGAAAGAAGCTCGCGATGCTTCACCATATCTGCTGGAAAGCGACGACGAACTAACCGAGGTTGTCGTGACGGAGGCAACCGTCCTCGGCCTGTTCGTTGCCTTTGACAGCCGAGAGTAGCCTCATGCTCTCCATTGGTTCAACCCTCCCGTCTACGTTAGGACCCACCGCCCCGGAGTTCGGTTTGGGGTCAGCCACGTCGAGGGTGCCGCCGACCAGCTTCTAAAGTGGAGCAACAAGGGGCCTAGGTGGGATTACGCGGTGCGCGTTTATATGGCCGCTCTTGAGGGTGAGATGCCTACGCAAGAAGCCCGTAGGCATTCGAGGCGGCTGCCAAGGAGGAGAATATGTTTTTGCCATCTGACTAGGTCAGCCGGTCACTGCATGTCCGACACGTAGCCACCGACGAAGAGTGTCGTCGGCCCCTTACTCGCCTGGAAGGGTTGGCATCACGCGACCCAGCAATGACGCCAGCATGTCCAGCTAGGGTCAGGACTCATTGATCCAGAAGATGAAGACTGCAGCGAAAGCGGTCGCCGACAGGAAAGTGTGAGCACATCGGTCGTACCTGGTGTGGATGCGACGCCAGTCTTTGAGGCGTGCGAACATGTTCTCGACCCTATGGCGCTGTCGGTATAGGACAGGATCGTAGCTGTGCTGGACACGATGCTTGGCATGGGGCGGGATGCAGGGCGTGATGCCGCGTTCGACGAGCGCCTGGCGGAAGGCCGCGGAACTGTAGGCCCGATCGGCGAGCAGGGATTTGGCGGCAGGCAAGTCCTCGATCACTGCGGCAGCGGTCTTGTGATCATTGGCCTGCCCTTCGCTCAGATGCAGCAGCCGCGGGCGCCCCTTGCCGTCGCAGACCACTTGCAGCTTGGTGGTCAGTCCGCCACGGCTGCGTCCGATACATCGGGGTAGAGCCCTTTTTTAAGCAGGCTGGCGGCGGTGCGATGCGCTTTGAGATGGGTGGCATCAATCATCAGATTGTCCGTTTCGCCGCGCTGGGCGGCCAGTTCCGCCAGAATGCGGTTGAATACACCCAGCCGGCTCCAGCGGATGAAGCGGTTGTAGATGGTCTTGTGCGGACCGTAGTCGACTGGGGCGTCCCGCCAGCGAAGGCCATTGCGGATCACGAACGGGACTGTCAGGAATCTTGTGCGTGAGGCCGGTTGTCGTCATTGGCTGACGAACCTTTCGCCGAAGACGACGGCGAATTGTGTCCTGGCCTCGAACCACTCGCGCGGGGCGCGTTTCCATTCCTCGGCGGCGTGGTTGAGAACCAGATATAGCAGCTTCATTGCGGCGTCGTCATTGGGAAAGTGACCGCGCGTTCGCACGGCCCGCCGCAGCTTTGAGTTCAGCGCCTCGATGGCGTTCGTCGTGTAGATGATGCGGCGCACGCTTTCAGGAAATGCGAAGAACGGCACGACATGGAGCCAGTTGCGCCGCCAGCTCTGAGCGATCGCCGGATAACGTTGGCCCCAATGGCCGGCGTCAAAGGCATCGAGCGCGGCCAGGCCGGCTTCGGCGTCCTTGGCCCGGTATATCGCCCGCAGCGCCGGCACGACAGGCTTGCGATCCTTCCAGGATACGAACTCCAGCGAGTGGCGGATCAGATGCACGATGCAGGTCTGCACGACCGTTTGCGGGAATACGGCGTTGATCGCTTCTGGAAAGCCCTTCAGGCCGTCGACAACGGCGATCAGGATGTCGGCGACACCTCGGCTCTTCAACTCGTTCATGACGCGCAGCCAGAATTTGGCGCCTTCAGTCTGCTCAATCCAGATACCCAATATCTCCTTGCCACCGTCGGGCAGGATGCCGAGCGCAATGTAGATCGCCTTGTTGCGGACGAAGCCCTCGTCACGGACCTTGACCCGGATGGCGTCGAAAAAGACCAAGGGAAAGCAGGCGTCCAACGGCCTGTTCTGCCATTCGGCGACCTCCTCGAGCACGGCGTCGGTGACGGCCGAGATCAGGTCCGGCGAGACGTCGATGCCATAGAGTTCCTCCAGGTGGCCGCGGATCTCGCGCACGCTCAGGCTGCGCGCATACATGGATACGATCTTGGCGTCGAAATCAGGAAAGCGGCGTTGATACTTGGCGATCAACTTCGAGTCGAAGGAGCCGGCACGGTCACGCGGGATCGAAAGTTCGAGCTTCGACGTGCCCGTCAGAACCGTCTTCTTCGAATGTCCGTTGCGGCGGTTGCCAGCCCTTCGGCTTGCTCCTCGTCAAGATGATCATCCAGTTCGGCGTTCAGTATCCGCTCCGAAAGCGCCTTCTTCAGATCGTCGAGCAAACCGTCCTTGGCAAACAGACCTGTGGCTCGCGCCCAGCAAGCAACCGGTCCAGAAGTTCCTTCTCAATGGCCATGCGATGATTCTCCTTTCCATCATCATGGCCTCACGCACAAGATTCCTGACAGTCCCAGGGAGATCTACTCACCGGAGCCAACGATACGCACATCGCCACACTCGTCGAACGCCACAGCCGCTTCACGATGCTCGTGAAGGTGACGAGGAAGGACTCCGCAACCGTAGTGGCCGCACTCGCCAA
>NZ_JBJACT010000042.1:0-43793 GCF_044778005.1 Mesorhizobium sp. IMUNJ 23033 | reverse complement strand
GTCCGCCACGCAGATCCGAACTCACCGCCTCAATGCCATGGCAGAATGGAAGGCCGCGGCGTTGCAGATTGCCTGAAAACAGCTGTGGGCTTCCGCGCGTCCACGCTTCAAACAATGTGACAGCGCCTGATGCGGGGTCTGGAACCGCATACGCAGCAGGACTACGTTCGTCATTGCCTTGTGTGTCCATATTGCGGCCGCGGAGCCGCGCGGGATCAATAGCAGCCTGGAGCGATACACAGTTACGCATGGACCGAAGTCTCTGCAGCAGGTCTCTCGACGAAAGTAGCCTTAACTCGTTGCCCAAAACTGCTCCGGACGCCGAGCTCAACCTGTAGCGGGTCTCGAGCAGCGTCATCCGACACTTTCTGTCGCCTTTGTCGCGTCCGCTACACGGGCTTGTTCCGACAATCACTTGTTTGTCATCAAGCTAAATAGCTGAAAAGCAATAACAAAATCTTTCTTCTGTCCCGATCAAGCCAATTGGCACGAGTCTTGAAACCCTTTGGTGCGAGGCGGCGAGAGCTGCCGACCGGCATTCATGTCGCGGGCAGCCGCGATGGATTGAACGAAGGAAGGAAAGCTACATGTCAGGTCTGCGTCAGATCGCCTTTTACGGCAAGGGCGGCATCGGCAAGTCCACCACCTCCCAAAATACGCTCGCCGCCCTTGTCGACCTCGGGCAGAGGATCCTCATCGTCGGCTGCGATCCCAAAGCCGACTCCACCCGCCTGATCCTGAACTCGAAAGCGCAGGATACGGTCCTGCACCTCGCGGCACAGGAAGGTTCGGTCGAAGACCTCGAACTCCAGGACGTGCTCAAGGTCGGCTATAAAGGCATCAAGTGCGTGGAATCCGGCGGCCCCGAGCCGGGTGTCGGCTGCGCCGGCCGCGGCGTCATCACCTCGATCAACTTCCTCGAGGAGAACGGCGCCTATGACGATGTCGACTATGTCTCCTACGATGTCCTCGGGGACGTGGTGTGCGGCGGCTTCGCGATGCCGATCCGCGAGGGCAAGGCCCAGGAAATCTACATTGTCATGTCCGGCGAGATGATGGCGCTCTATGCCGCCAACAACATCGCCAAGGGCATCCTGAAATATGCCCATTCGGGCGGCGTGCGGCTCGGCGGCCTGATTTGCAACGAGCGTCAAACCGACCGCGAGCTCGACCTCGCCGAAGCACTGGCTTCCAGGCTCAATTCCAAGCTCATCCATTTCGTGCCTCGCGACAACATCGTCCAGCACGCCGAACTCAGGAAGATGTCTGTGATCCAGTATGCGCCGGACTCCAAGCAGGCGGGGGAATACCGGGCGCTGGCCGAGAAGATCCATGCCAATTCGGGCCAGGGCACCATCCCGACCCCGATCACCATGGAGGAGCTTGAGGACATGCTGCTCGACTTCGGCATCATGAAGACCGACGAGCAGATGCTTGCCGAGCTTCAGGCCAAGGAAGCGGCGAAGGCGGCCGCACAGTAACGAGCGCTGCCGACATGAGGCGCGGCCTTGACCTGGCCCGCCTTTCAAAAAACGGCGCCTCGTCGGTGAGGCGTCACCCGAACCTTGAAAGGGGTCCCATGAGCCTGGATTACGAGAATGACGGTGCTCTCCATGCGAAGCTTATCGAGGAGGTGCTGTCGCAATATCCCGACAAAGCGGCGAAGCGCCGCAAAAAGCACCTCAGCGTCGCAAAGAGCGAGGACGAGGCTGGCGAGGAAGGCGAGGTCCTTTCCGAATGCGACGTCAAATCGAACATCAAGTCCATTCCGGGCGTGATGACGATTCGCGGCTGCGCCTATGCCGGCTCAAAGGGCGTGGTGTGGGGTCCGGTCAAGGATATGGTCCATATCTCGCACGGCCCGGTCGGCTGCGGACAATATTCCTGGTCGCAACGCCGCAACTACTACGTCGGCACGACGGGCATCGACACGTTCGGGACAATGCAGTTCACCTCCGATTTCCAGGAGAAGGACATTGTTTTCGGCGGCGACAAGAAGCTGGAACAGATCATCGACGAGATTGAGGGACTGTTTCCCCTCAACAATGGCATCACCGTGCAATCCGAATGCCCGATCGGCCTGATTGGCGACGACACCGAAGCCGTATCCCGTAACAAGGCCAAGGAGCACGGAAAGACGATCGTGCCGGTGCGCTGCGAGGGCTTCCGCGGCGTCTCGCAATCGCTCGGCCATCACATCGCCAACGACTCGATCCGCGACTGGGTCTTCGAGAAGAAGGACGTCGAGTTCGAGGCCGGCCCGTACGACGTCAACGTGATCGGTGACTACAATATCGGCGGCGACGCCTGGGCCTCGCGCATCCTGCTCGAGGAGATAGGGCTGCGCGTGGTCGGCAACTGGTCGGGCGACGCGACACTCGCCGAGATAGAGCGCGCGCCGAAGGCCAAGCTCAATCTCATCCATTGCTATAGGTCGATGAACTACATCTGCCGGCACATGGAGGAAAAGTATGGCGTCGCCTGGATGGAGTACAATTTCTTCGGCCCCTCCCAGATCGAAGCCTCTCTGCGCAAGATAGCCAAGCATTTTGGGCCCGAAATCGAGGAGAAGACTGAGAAGGTCATCGCCAAGTACAGACCGCTCGTTGATGCGGTCATTGCCAAATACCGGCCGCGCCTCGAAGGCAATACCGTGATGCTCTATGTCGGCGGCCTACGCCCCCGTCACGTCATCACCGCCTACGAGGACCTCGGTATGGTGATCGTCGGCACCGGCTATGAGTTCGCCCACAACGACGACTATCAGAGAACCGGCCACTACGTGAAGAACGGCACGCTGATCTATGATGACGTGACCGGTTACGAGTTGGAGAAGTTCATCGAGGGGGTTCGCCCTAATCTCGTCGGCTCGGGCATCAAGGAAAAATACCCGGTGCAGAAGATGGGCATACCGTTCCGTCAGATGCACTCCTGGGATTATTCAGGACCGTATCACGGCTATGACGGCTTTGCCATTTTCGCCCGCGACGTGGACCTTGCCATCAACAACCCGGTCTGGGGCCTATACCAGGCCCCCTGGAAAACAAGCCCGAGCCGTGGGCGAGCGATGGCTGCCGAGTAAACACCTGACCTTAGCCTAGTCTCCCCAGGGAGACGACGAACGCCCGCGGCCGCGTGATCCGCGGGAGACCTGAAACGTCTCGACGTCCCTGAGCTGCCGTATGGCGCGCCCAGATGAAAGAGGTAACCACCCATGCCGCAGTCGGCTGACAAAGTTCTCGACCACGCCCCCCTGTTCCGTGAGCCGGAATACAGGCAGATGCTTTCCGAGAAGAAGCTGAATTTCGAATGTCCGCACCCGGATCAGATCGTTACCGATCAACGCGAATTCACCAAGACGTGGCAATACCGCGAAAAGAACCTCGCCCGCGAAGCGCTTGTCGTGAACCCCGCCAAGGCCTGCCAGCCGCTCGGCGCGGTATTCGCGGCCGCGGGCTTCGAGCGAACCATGTCCTTCGTCCACGGCAGCCAGGGCTGCGTGGCCTATTACCGCTCGCACCTGTCGCGCCATTTCAAGGAGCCTGCTTCGGCGGTTTCCTCCTCGATGACCGAGGATGCGGCGGTATTTGGTGGCCTGAAGAACATGGTCGATGGGCTCGCCAACACCTACCAACTCTACGACCCGAAGATGATCGCTGTGTCGACCACTTGTATGGCGGAGGTCATTGGCGACGACCTGCACAGCTTCATCGAGAACGCCAAGGACGAAAATTCCGTCCCGCGCGACTTCGACGTGCCCTTTGCTCACACGCCGGCCTTCGTCGGCAGCCATGTCGATGGCTATGACGGCATGGTCAAAGGCATTTTGGAGCACTTCTGGAAAGGCCAGGAGCGCACGGAGGCCGAGGGAACCATCAACATAATTCCGGGCTTCGACGGCTTCTGCGTTGGCAACAACCGGGAACTCAAACGCCTGCTCGATCTGATGGGCGTATCCTACACCTTCATCCAGGACGCCTCTGACCAGTTCGACACGCCGTCGGACGGGGAATACCGCATGTACGATGGCGGCACGAAGATCGAAGACGTGAAGGAGGCGCTCAACGCCGAGGCGACACTTTCGCTGCAGTATTACAACACCCGAAAAACGCTGGAATATTGCGAGCAAGTCGGTCAGGCGACCGCCTCGTTCCATTACCCGCTGGGCGTCCGGGCGACCGACGAGTTCCTGATGGAGCTCTCGGCAATCTCCGGCAAGGAAATCCCCGAGACAATCCGCCTGGAGCGCGGCCGACTGATTGACGCCATGGCCGACAGCCAGTCCTGGCTGCATGGCAAGAAATACGCGATCTACGGCGATCCGGACTTCGTCTACGCCATGGCCCGCTTCGTCTTGGAGACCGGCGGCGAGCCGACCCATTGCCTCGCAACCAACGGCACCTCGGCGTGGGAAGCCGAGTTGAAGGAACTGCTTGCATCCTCGCCCTTCGGCAAGGACGCTCAAGTCTGGGCGGGCAAGGACCTCTGGGCGATGCGCTCGCTGCTCTTCACCGAGCCGGTGGACCTGCTGATCGGCAATTCCTATGGCAAGTATCTGGAGCGCGACACCGGCACGCCGCTGATCCGGCTGATGTTTCCGATCTTCGACCGGCACCATCACCATCGCTTTGCGCTCATGGGCTACCAAGGCGGGCTGCGCGTGCTGACGACGATCCTCGACAAGATCTTCGACAAGCTCGATCGCGAGACAAGCGAGACGGGCGTGACGGACTATTCTTATGACCTCACCCGCTAACAGCGGCGGCCGGCTTTTCGCCGACGCCATCCGTCCCCCAATGGTCTTTGGAGACCGACGTAATGTCCTCGCTCAGTGCCAAAATCCAGGATGTCTTCAACGAGCCCGCCTGCGATAAGAACCGCGGCAAGGATGCCAAGGCGCGCAAAGAGGGCTGTTCGAAGCCGCTGACGCCGGGGGCGGCGGCCGGCGGCTGCGCCTTTGATGGCGCCAAGATCGTGCTGCAGCCGATCACCGACGTCGCGCACCTGGTCCATGCGCCGCTCGCCTGCGAGGGCAATTCCTGGGACAACCGGGGCGCCGCTTCGTCCGGGGCAACGCTGTGGCGCACAAGCTTCACGACCGATCTCACCGAACTCGACGTGGTGATGGGGCAGGGCGAGCGGAAGCTTTTCAAGGCGATCCGCGAGATCAAGGAAGCATATGCGCCGCCAGCGATCTTCGTCTATTCGACCTGCGTGACGGCGCTGATCGGCGACGACATCGAAGCCGTCTGCAAGCGCGCGGGGGAAAAATTCGGCTTGGCCGTGGTGCCGGTCAATGCGCCGGGCTTGGCCGGCTCCAAGAACCTCGGCAACAAGCTCGCCGGCGAGGCGTTGCTCGATCATGTCATCGGCACGGTGGAACCCGACGACGCCGGGCCGTACGACATCAACATCCTTGGCGAATTCAATCTTTCCGGCGAGTTCTGGCTGGTGAAGCCGCTCCTTGATCGGCTCGGGATCCGGGTGCGCGCCTGCATTCCGGGCGATGCGCGCTACCTCGACGTTGCCTCTGCGCACCGCGCCCGGGCGGCTATGATGGTGTGCTCGACCGCGCTCATCAATCTGGCTCGCAAGATGGAGGAGCGCTGGGACATCCCGTTCTTCGAAGGCTCCTTCTACGGCATCACCGACACCTCGGAAGCACTGCGCAACATTGCAGAGCTGCTCGTGAGGAAGGGCGCCGATCCGGAGATCCTCGCCCGCACACAGACGCTGATCATAGAGGAAGAGGCGATTGCGTGGAGGAAGCTCGAGTCCTACCGGCGGCGGCTTGAAGGCAAGCGCGTGCTTCTCAATACAGGCGGTGTGAAGTCCTGGTCGGTCCTCCATGCGCTGATGGAGATCGGCATGGAGATCGTCGGCACCTCGGTCAAGAAATCCACAGTCGAAGACAAGGAGCGCATCAAGCAGCTCCTCAAGGACGACAACCACATGTTCGAGCAGATGGGAGCGCGCGACCTTTACGCCATGCTCTCAGAACACAAGGCCGACATCATGCTGTCGGGCGGGCGCACGCAATTCATCGCGCTGAAGGCCAAGACACCCTGGCTCGACATCAACCAGGAGCGCCAGCACCCCTATGCCGGCTATGACGGCATGGTGGAACTCGTACGCCAAATCGACCTTGCCATTCACAACCCGATCTGGCGCCAGGTGCGGGAGCCCGCACCGTGGGATTGCCAGCCTGACATGAAGGACGAACTGCCGAGCACAATGAGCGAGACGGCGACCGTGCACGCTTTGAAGAAATTCGCCGGAACGACGGCCGACGAATTCGGCGAGTGTTGAGAAAAGCCGATGGTCCGCATCCTTTCCCAGACCAAATCAGCGGCGGTCAATCCGCTGAAATCCTCGCAGCCGCTGGGTGCGGCCTTGGCCTTTCTTGGGGTCGAGGGTGCGATGCCTCTGTTCCACGGCAGCCAGGGCTGCACCAGCTTCGCGCTCGTGCTCTTCGTGCGGCATTTCAAGGAAGCGATCCCCCTGCAGACCACCGCGATGGACGAAGTGACGACGATCCTCGGCGGGGCGGACAATCTGGAAGAGGCGATCCTCAACCTCAAGGTCCGCACAAAGCCAAAGCTGATCGGGGTCTGCACGACCGCACTGGTGGAAACCCGTGGCGAAGATTGCGCAAGAGACATCGCCGACATCAAACTGAAGCGCGCGGAAGAAATCGCGGGTACGGAGGTCGTGCTGGCCAACACGCCGGATTTCGACGGCGCGATCGAAGAGGGCTGGGCCAAGGCTGTCACCGCGATGATCGAAGGCATTACACGGCCCGGCGAGCGGGTGCGGCAGTCGAAGAAGATCGCGATCCTGCCCGGCTGGAACCTCACTGTGGCTGACATCGAGCATTTGCGTGAGATGGTTGAAAGCTTTGGGCTCGAGCCGGTGATACTGCCGGACGTCTCCGGCTCGCTGGACGGTACGGTGCCTGACCGCTGGGTTACGACCACCTATGGCGGCACTAGCGTCGAGGATATCCGCGAGCTTGGCACGGCCGAACGATGCATCGTCATCGGCGAGCATATGCGCCGTCCGGCCGAGGTGCTGTGGAGGTTGACCGGCGTGCCTTACGTGCTTTTCCGGTCGCTGACCGGATTGAAGAGCGCCGATAGGTTCGTCTCGCTGCTGTCCGAGATTTCGGGTGCGTCGGTGCCGGCCGGGGTGCGCCGTCGCCGGGCGCAATTGCAGGATGCGTTGCTCGACGGACATTTTCATTTCGGAGGCAAGAAAATTGCGATTGCTGCTGAACCAGACCAACTCTACCAATTCGCGACGTTCTTCACCGGCATGGGCTCCGAAATCGCGGCGGCCGTCACCACGACCGATATGTCGAAAATTCTGGAAAAAGTACCGGCGGAGTCGGTTCAGATCGGTGATCTCGGCGATCTGGAAGCTCTTGCGGCGAGCGCCGATCTTCTCGTCACTCATTCCCACGGCCGCCAGGCGGCTGAGCGCCTTGGCATTCCGCTCATGCGCGTCGGCTTCCCGATCTTCGACCGGCTTGGCAGCCAGCACAAGCTCACAATCCTCTATCAGGGCACCCGCGACCTGGTCTTCGAGGTTGCCAACATTTTTCAGGCTTACCGGCAGGCGCCGACACCTGAAGAACTTGATCCCCTCCGCAAGCGAGAAACGCCAGATGGGCCCCGTTCGTCGCCTCTCACTCGTCACTGACGAGGTTCACGCACCGATGCCGGAAAGACGAGCAGGCGTATTGCGCGTAGCCATCGCCACGCAGGACATGAAGGACCTCAATGCCCATTTCGGCTCGGCCAGACGCTTTGCTGTCTACGACGTGACGCGCGAGGAGTGGCATCTCGTGGAAGCCTTGGCCTTCGATGACGTTTCCGATGAGAACGGGAAGCATCGGATCGAGGGCGATGACCGCATCACGCCGAAGGTGGAGGCGCTAAAGGGCTGCCATCTCCTGTTTTGTCTGGCGATCGGCGGACCCTCGGCGGCCAAGGTTGTTTCGGCAAAAATCCACCCGATCAAGGTGCCGCAGCCCCAAACCATCCAGGAGGTGCTGTTGCGTACGCAGATGATGCTCAGGACGTGTCCTCCGCCCTGGCTGCGCAAAGTGCTGGCAGAGGCAGGCGTCGCCGAAAAGAAACCGTCCTTCGACGACGAGGACTGAAATTGAGGAGACGGCTAAATGTCAGATGCCGCAGCTAGCCCTGCTATCGCCGAGGACGAGGCGGCCCTTGCCACCCCGTTCGTCAAATGCCTCGTGCGGCTGATCCGTGCTCAGGATTCCTACGGGTCCTGGGAAGGCAAAGCTGACGCCGAGCTGCTGGCCGACTTCATCATCACCAAAGAACAGCGCCGTGCGATCCCGATCATCGGCGATCCCGATCCGGACGTGCTGTGGAGGCTCGATATGTATTACACCGCCGTCGGGCTTGCGATCGAGGAGCGCTCCGGCCTCATGGCATCGCCGATGATGGAGATGAGCCATGAGGGCTTCGGGCGGGTGCTGTTCACGTCCGGGCGGTTGGTGGTTCTGTCGAAGACCCTGCGCGATGTCCACCGGTTCGGCTTCGAGACGTACCGGAAACTCGCGGAGGCCGGTACGAAACTGGTCGCCGATGCGCTCGCGGCCATCGAAGCCTACCCCGACATGGCACGGGCGCAATGAAACCGATTTTCGAGCAAGGGGATCATGTCAGGCCTTGAGGAGCTGCAAGGGCCAGCCCACGCAGCCGACCCGGTCCAGGCGGATGCGGTTCTTGGGGTAGCGCTGATGAAGCCACTCGTCCTCATCTGTTCGCAAGATGTCGAGTTCTATCTGTTCCTCAGCCACATACTGGAGGTGGACGGCTTCGCCAGTGAGCCGGCAGGCGGCGCGAAGGAAGCGCTTTCATTGACCGACGAACGGGAATTCCAGGCCGTGGTGCTGGACTGTGGGCCAGCAAGGATAACCGGGTCCGCAATCTGCGCCCGGCTCAAGCGGGAGCCGCGGACCGGTGGCCTGCCCGTTATCGCCCTGATCGCGCCCGGCGCCGAGAACCAGCACCTCGATCTTTTGAAGGCAGGCATCGACGAGAGCTTTGTGCGGCCGATCGCGCCGGCCAAGCTGCTTGACTGCCTAAGGACGAAGCTGGCGCTGCCGAAGCCGGGTTCAAACGGGATCGCAGACGGCGGCTGGCTCCGCTGCGGCAGCCTTGAAATGAGGCTCGATGCACACCGGGTTCGCGGCAATGGCCACGACATCCATCTGGGACCGATCGAGTTCAACATGCTGCGGCATTTTCTTGAGGCTCCCGGCAAGGTCTTCAGCCGAGACGAGCTGATCGCCGCGGCCTGGCCGGACAATATCCATATCGGACCACGTACCGTCGACGTCCATATCAGCCGGATCAGAAAGGCACTGAAGACGGCCTCGCCCGGCAGCGTCATTCGCACCGTCAGGTCGGCCGGCTACTCGCTCGATAAGCCGGACGGCTAAATAGCGAACCGGTGGCCCTGAGCACGACGGAGATGAGGAGTGGCACAACTCTTGCGGCTTCGAAACGCGCCTACAGGTGCGACATACTTAGAAAGAAGCAGTCAGATGGGTTTTAAAAGCATACTCTGTGTCACGGGTTCTCACCACTCCGATAAGGACGTCAAAACAGTTGCCGGCTTGTGTGCCGAGATCGGCGCGTATCTTTCCGTATTGATTATGTCGCCTCCGCCGCTCGTTATGCCGTCTCCGTCGCTAGGCGATGGCATCCCCCAGTGGCCTGGACAACGCGCGCAGGCTATTGCCGGGCTGGACAAACGGTTTAGGCAGATCGAGAGATTTTCGGAGGACATTGCCCGTCTGGAAAAAACATCCAGGGAAATTCAGACACTGCTGAGAGGCATGTGGCTTTGCTCTGACGTCGATACAGACTACTGCGATGAGGCAGACGTCGGCGACGCGGTGCGACAGCGGGCGCACTGCAACGACCTGACAATCGTCGGCCCCGCACTTCTCAACGACAATAATCTCGGACCTCTTGTTATCAACGGCAGCTTGTTCGACACGGGAAAGCCGGTGCTTGTCGTACCAAAGGGCGCTGAGGCGACACTGTCGCCGCGGCGCGTGCTGGTCGGCTGGGATTCGCGAGTCGAGGCGTCCCGCGCGGTTCGGGAAGCGCTGGATCTGCTATGCGATGCTGAGGAAGTTCGTGTCACACTGGTCGATCCGAAGGCGACCTGCAACGGAAACGGCGCCGAGCCGGGAGCTGACATCGCTGCCTATCTTACTCGGCACGGTGCTCAGGTGTCGGTTGATCGGCTGCCGAGCGCCGGTAAACCGGTGGCAACGGTGCTCGCGCAGCACGCAATCGACACGTCCGCAGACATGATCGTCATGGGCGCGTATGGCAGCCGCCGGCTGCGTGAGCGGCTCTTCGGCGGTGTCACGAGATGGATAGTTGGGAAACCGCCATTGCCGCTGTTTTTGGCTCGCTGACTGGTTCTAGGGGAGCACCGAGCTGTTCGAAGCGCTACTCTCCTGGGTCACCTATCCTGATACCAATTGGGAGAAAGGTCGCAGCAAACGCGCGAAATTTCGCGAAGCTCCTCGCAGCCAATCGGCGCGCGCCCTCGCCGAGATCATCCCGGACCTCTCTAGCGCGCTGTCGGGGGTTCCGCTCGGCCCGAGATGATCCGCAACGCGGAGGCCGGCCGCGCAGAGGTACAGCGCACCTCAATGCACTCAATGCCACGGCTTCGCAGGTCGGCGTCAGATCGAGAAGGAGAGTCGTTTCAGCCCGGCAGGTCGAGTTCGGACCCGTAGCGACATTCGCATGCGCGCGACCAGATCTCTTGCTCACTGCAGCTGGGTGGTGAACAACGCGATGACCCGTGGCGTGGCCGGGGCCCGCAACGTCGAGTCGGGACGGTCGTGCTCTTGGCCGTAGTGGGCGTGAATCGATGGGGTCAATCAGGTTGCCATTTCCTGGGTCTGTAGGCGGTTAGCGGCAAAGGACGGCCGCATCCTCAGCGTGTTCAGTCGGTCCGGCCCGAGCCGCGTGGCGACCGGGCGGGCGGTCTTTGGCTGGTCAATCCGACAACGCTCACATTCGCACCAGGCGGTCCCGTAGCGCCTGAGTCCAGGGGACACAGAAAGATAACGACACAAAGCAGGAAGCGCGGAGAGTTCCCCGGGCGGCAGATGCCGGCACTCTTCCTGGCCTTTGCGTCATCATCGTCAATCTGACGATGGCGGCATTCGCGAGCCGCAGCTGACCCGGGTTCGTCGAAGAACTCCTATGTCGCCACCAAAATTCAATCGCAGGGCGGAAGAGGGCAGGGCACAGGCCTCGGATGGAGCGGCCCCTCGCAATCGCAAATGGTGAGATCCTCTACCGCCTGACGGACCAGAACGGCAAGAAGCTCAAGCCAGGTGGCGAGAAGCGGACGATGGTGACGAGCCAGGCGGTATTGCAGTCATAATGTCTATCTGCTCGTCCCTCAGCCCGAATACATGTTCAGGCGTCCGTGGCCAGGCTTTTTTTGGCGATGGGAGGCGCGTGATGCATGTCCAGAACCTGACAGAGAGAGAAAACATGTCGGGTTCAATACAACCGGCCCAACTTGGCAGGTGGAGGTTTTTCAAAGTCCAATCATGCGCTTACCACGCGTAGAGCGCGCTGGCACGGCCTTTGCGAATTGAGATGCGGCAACACGGACTGAGGGCTGACTGCATGCAGACGCGCGAGACGAGCGATGCTCTCCTTTCCTTGAACCCGTGTGCCCCTCTCTAAGGGGCAAACAAGCTCGCGCATAAGGTCGCGCAACCTTTGGCAATAGCTTTGGAGTGCAACATGGTATTGCGGATGGAGTCCCCGGCTCCTTCGATCAAAGTGGAGGACTGGCTGCTTGGCGAGCCCCTCACGAATTTCCAGCCCGGCAAAGTGTACATCGTCGAATTTTGGGCAACCTGGTGCGGACCATGTTTGGCGGCGATGCCCCATCTGGTGCAGTTGCAGGAGCAATACAAGGACAGCGGACTTGAGGTCATCGGCGTCGCGGCTGATGAACAGGCTCCGACGGCCGATGAGGCCCGAACCAAGTTGGATGCATGGTTGAGCGAAAAGTGCTCGAATCTGAACTATCGGATCGCGTTCGACCACACAGGCGAAATGAACAAGCTTTGGATGGAACCCAGCTTTTCTGTCGGGATTCCGACCTCATTCGTGGTCGACCGAGACGGCCACATCGCCTTTATCGGTCATCCGACGGAGCTCGATGAGGTTTTGCCGAAAGTGCTTAACGGCAGCTGGCGCACCAGCGATGAAGGGAAAACCGCCGATACGCGGCGGATCGCCGAAAGCGAATCCATAGCGCGCGAACAAGCGTTGAAGAAGCCGATCAATGACAGATTTAGGGCGGCGGTGGAGAAAGAGGATTGGAAGACGGCGCTCTCGGCGATCGAAGAGGGCATCGCCTTGATGCCGGACCACCTTAATTTCCGCCAGGCTCATGCGCATCTGGTGCTTCACAGAATGCACGACATGTGGACCGGCTTGCCTACCATGCGCCAATTCGCGCGCGACGCGATCGACAGAAACTCCGAGTATTGGATGATTGCGGCGCTAGACCTACTCTTCCATCCGAACCTTGACCATTCGCGCTTTCCGTCTGCTGAGCGCTTCGCGATAGGCAAAGAGCTGTCCGACCACATGCTGGCACTGAATCCTCCGCAAGGCGACAGCCCTAAGTTCTGGTCTTATCCGGCGGTCGCTCGGTACTATCATGAGAGCGGCAACAAAGATCGCGCGATCGAGTTGATCGAGCTGGCCCTGAAGTCGCTGGACGGTCGGGAGCCTGTCGCGGACGAACTGAAACAGCACCTTCTGCCGGAATTGCTGCAGGCGCTGGCCAATTACAAGGGTGAGAAGGTTTGTGTCGGCGCTCTCTGTGCGGCTCCGCAAAACAATTTCCCGAAGGTGCCAGAGCGCGGCCGGACGAGGAAAAACACAAACCCGAGGAGAAAACAGAAAAAGGAGTGATGGTTGGAATGTCTACTGGCCAATTCGTCCATTTCTCTGGCGTGGCCGCTGCAAGCAGGGTCCATGCAGAACAGGGTGGATGTTTTGCAGCGGGTTCGAGACTCGAATCTTGCGATAACCTGCAGCCGCATCGCGGCAGAAGTGATGTTCGACGCGAATTCGCACCGCAGTGGAAGACCTCGCAGTCGAGGACCTCTTCAAGGTCGGCCACAGGGACAGCGTGGAATCGGCCGCCCCGAGCCGGACATCGGCTGCGCAAATGTGCCCGAAGCAGGCGTCCCCGAAAACAGAAATCGTCCATCGAGGAAGAGGACTGATGAGGAAAAGGCCAAATGTCTGACGCCCCGGCTGGCCCTGCTGTCGCCGAGGACGAGGCGGCCCTTGCCACCCCGTTCGTCAAATGCCTCGTGCGGCTGATCCGTGCTCAGGACTCCTACGGCTCATGGGAAGGCAGATCCGACGCCGAGCTGCTGGCCGACTTCATCATCACCAAGGAACAGCGCCGTGCGGTCCCGATCAACGGCGATCCCGATCCGGACGTGCTGTGGAGGCTCGATATGTTTTACACCGCCGTGGGGCTTGCGATCGGGGAGCGCTCCGGCCTGATGACATCGCCAGTGAAACCCATGAGGGCTTCGGGCGCAGGCTTTTCGCGGTCCGGCGGTTGGTCGTTCTGTCGAGACGTCCACCGGTTCGGCTTCGAGACGTTCCGGAAACTCGCGGAGGCCGGTACGAAACTGGTCGATGATGCGACTGCAGGCTTGCGGCCTATCCCGACGTGGCGCCGGCGTGATGAAACCAGTTCGAGGAAGGGGATCATGTCTGGCCTTGAGGAGTTGCAGAAGAAGGTCCGCAAGCTCCAGTCGCGTGCGGGAACCGCGAAGATGGAATTGCACGACCTTGCCGAGGATCTCCCGGTCAACTGGACTGAGATCAAAGCGGTCGCCGAGAAAACGTTCGACGTGTTTGCCGAGTGGGACGCTGCCAAGAGAGAGCTCGCTGCGTCGGAGAATTCACGATGAGCACTTTCATCACCCGCGACGGCTCGAATTGGATGCCGGAGTATCTGACCGCTATCGACGGCAAGACCTGCATCGGCTGCGGCCGCTGTTTCAAGGTCTGCTCGCGGGAGGTCATGCACCTTTACGGCGTCGATGACGCGGGTGAAATCCTCGGTATCTGCGACGGCGAAGACGATGACTTCGACGGCGAGCTCAATCGCATGATCATGGTCGTCGACCATGCCGGCCGCTGCATTGGCTGCGGAGCCTGCGCCCGCGTCTGCCCGAAGAACTGCCAGACGCATGTTGCGGCCGACAAGGTCGCTGCATGATCTGGCGGACAAACCAGGAGAACGGCGTTGCCCTTCAAAATCTTCTGTCGCGTCCTGGGGGCGGTCCTGTGCAGCAACGCTCTGACCGTCTACTTCGCTTCTCATTCCATCCGCCTAGCAGTCGTCACGACGCTGGCCTGTTCGCTGCTCCTCCAGTTGGCCTATTTCGCAAGCGTGCTCTTTCTGATCTGGCGGTCTGGCTTCGCTAACAGAGCTGGCGAAATGGCTGAGCATTTCGGCAGTTGCAAGGAAGTTGGATCCCAGGCACCAGACCATGGTGAGGTGACGAATGAATCCGCAGATGTGCTCCAGCGCGATCAAATGCTGGCCATATCGCTGCTGCTGCCTTGAGGCGCCATGACAAGCTCAGTTCTCAGGTTAACACCACTTTGGATCAACCATGAACATTGAGCGGAACTTAGAAGGAATACTGTGCTTGATATGGTCGGTGGACGACCGCATTCCGGTCGTTCTAATCCGGCAGATACAATTTTCGGTTCCATGCGCATTGGTAGTCTATGCAGCACGCCGACTGCGGGTTGCTTGGTCTCGATGACAAGGCGCTGGAACTAATGCGTGGGCCTCTTCTGGAACGTCGGAGGATGCAGCTAGACCTCAAATCAAACACGCCTTTTAGAATGACCCGTGCAAGCTATTTCAGCTCAACCACGTGTTGCAGGAGAGAACATGCTGGAAAAATTCGAACGCTATCCGCTCACCTTTGGACCCACGCCCATCGAGAAGCTCGACCGCCTCGGCACACATCTAGGAGGCAAGGTGGAAATCTATGCCAAACGCGAGGACTGCAACTCCGGTCTCGCGTTCGGCGGAAACAAGCTCCGCAAGCTCGAATACATCATCCCCGACGCGATCGCGTCAAATGCCGATACGCTTGTCTCTATCGGCGGCGTGCAGTCCAACCACACGCGGATGGTCGCCGCGGTCGCCGCCAAGATCGGCATGAAATGTCTCCTGGTTCAGGAGAGCTGGGTTCCACATGAGGATGCCGTCTACGACCGGGTCGGCAACATTCTTTTGAGCCGCATCATGGGAGCAGAGGTGCGCCTGGTCGACGAGGGCTTTGACATCGGAATCCGCCGCAGTTGGGAACAAGCGCTCGATGAGGTCAAATCAAGGGGCGGCAGGCCCTATGCGATACCAGCCGGAGCGTCTGTTCACCCGAACGGCGGCCTCGGCTATGTGGGGTTCGCTGAGGAGGTCCGCGCCCAGGAGAAACAGATTGGGCTTGCCTTCGACTACATTGTCGTTTGCACGGTCACGGGCTCCACGCATGCCGGCATGCTCGTGGGATTCGCCAAGGACGGTCGACAGCGCAACGTGATCGGTATCGATGCCTCTGCCACTCCGGCCAAAACCAAGGCGCAGGTGCTAAACATTGCCCAACATACAGCGAAGCTCGTCGATCTCGGAACCGAACTCGTCGAGGATGACGTGGTGCTGCTCGAGGAGTACGCATACCCGTGTTATGGCATTCCGTCCGAGGAAACCAAGGATGCCATCCGTCTGTGCGCGCGGCTCGAGGGGATGATTACCGACCCCGTCTACGAGGGCAAATCGATGCAAGGGATGATCGACCTCGTCCAGAAAGGCTTGTTTCCGGAGGGGTCGAGGATCCTCTACGCGCATCTCGGCGGCGCGCCGGCTATCAACGGGTATGGTTACACCTTCCGCAAAGGCTAACGCTCGACAGAATACGATCTCGCCGTCCTGCCGTGCCGGCGATGCGCTGGCGTTTCAGCAACGAGGCTTGTCGGGTCCTCATCGTATTTGCGACCGTCATTCAAATGTTGCAGCAGCATCGCGAACAGGGCGGCTCAACGCTTTCGTTTTCACGTTGGCTCCTCGGACCGACCGGATCTCCTCGTTGCTATCTTCATCTCGCCTGCCGGCTTGTTCGCTTACATGTTGTCGGCGTCGAAACTGACTTCGCTCGCCGCTTTGCTAATCTTCTTGGGCGCCTGTTATTTCATGACGGTGGCATGGATTGGAGGCTATCTTGCCCTGGTCTGACACGCTGGTCCCCTATGGACGTGCTGTCTCGTTTGGCGGCTACGCGCTCGCCGCGGTTCTGGCCGTGTCCGAAGTCGTCATCCTTGCGCTGGCTCTCAATCCGAATATCAACGCCGACTATCGTGCCTATTACATCGATCGGACGACAACGTGCCTCAACCGCGATGCCGTTGGCACTTACACCCTTGGCCAGACAGTATCCTTCCGGTCCGACGGCGCCAAACAGGCAGCCGGCACGATAGTTTGTGGCTGGTCGGGACCGGTAGCCGACGGCACCCATTCGCTGGGCGAGACCTCGCGGCTTCGCTTGGAGATACCGCCGCTTCGCAACGGCCTTAAGGCAACGCTACAAATGGCCGCCGTCATTCGTCCGCCACAGATCACGCAGAGGGTAGTGATGTCGGTGCACGGCGTTCCGGTGCATAAGGTCACACTGTCGGGCAACGATAGTCTCGTTCGTCATTCCACACGCGGTCTTTGCGAACGCGGAGGCACTCGAAATTGCCTTCGACTATCTCGACGGGATTCCGCCCAGCCCGGCCGCCGGCAACATCTACAAACGCTCCATTAATTTGGTGTCGTTCCGGCTGGACGCCCTTAGAACATCGTTCTCTCTGGCGCATTACGCGGAGCGATCGCCGGGCTGATCACGACTTCGCTCGGCAAAAACCCATCGGTCGAGCACGAAGAAATTGATCGCCGGGACAAGCAAGCAGGTAACCAGAATGGGAACGATGGGCGGCAGGCCCAGCTTCACCGTCAACAGCGCCGGCGCCCCATAGGCGACGGCCAAGCCTGTCGCCGCCAAGAGAAGAAAACGCGGAGCTTCAGATCGATGCGATCCGCCCGACACGAAGGTCACTGATTTGTGAGCGAGATAGGAAAACACGGCGGCCGCGGCGTAAGCCGCAAGCGAGGCCTGGACGGGCGTGAAGCCGATCCGTTTGACCAAGGCGATGGCCAGGACAGCATAAAGGATCGTCGCGGCGATGCCGACCAACCCGAAGCGCGTCAGCAGCCTCAGCCCTGTGCCCGCGGTCGAACGGCGCTCAGACATGCGCGCTGCACGCATACTGGGCGCCAAGCGGCAGAGGAGCGAGCAGGCGCTCGATCTTCCTGGCGAAGGGCCTGGCCGACGGCAGCAGCAGGAAGTGCTCGGATCGGATATCGCTGAAGCCCGCCTCCCGAAAGAGGGACGCTGCCTTGGCGGCGTTGAGCAGGACGGCGTCCCGGTCGAACGGACAACGCAACACCGCAAGACGCGTCAGCGGATTATAAGGGTTGTGCTCGATGATGCAGGCGACGCCGCCCGGCCGCACGACGCGCCGCATTTCCCGGAAGAAATCGAGCCAGGAGACGGGCGGAACGTGATGGACGACGCAACTGGCAAAAGCCAGATCGAACGCGTCATCCTCATAAGGCAGGCTCGGCGTGGTGCAGGCCCTGTAGGTCACACATGGATTGTCCTGGCCGGCGCGCAGGATCGATTCTTCCGAGACGTCGCAACCATCCAGGGTCTCGAACGCGCCTTCGAGATAAGGGTGGAGCGATCCGACGCCGCAGCCGACATCCAGCGCCCGCACACTCGCACCGCCCTGCCGAAGTCCTCGTTCGACGACGAGACGCCGCAGCAGGTCGGCCTTGGCGATCAGAAAGAAATCGTGCCTGAGTCCGGAAAACCGGATCGACCCTTCGACCACCTCGCCATAACTGGATCTATAACGGTCGAAGAGTTCGGACATTGGCCGGGTCTCCATTCCTGGGTTTGCGATACGATCCGCCGCTCTTGCCGGAGACGGCACTCATCGCCTCGTCGAAGCCGGAGAGGCGATCGATCACGTAGAGGGGGCGGCGTTTCACCTCGGCGTGGATGCTGCCGACATAAAGTCCGACCACGCCGGTCATGAAGAGATTGATGCCACACAGGAGCGACACGATCACCACGGTGGATGTCCAGCCGGCAATGACGCCGGATTCAAAAATCCAGGCGAAGACGGCGTAATCACCAAAGACTACCGCAAGCGCGGAAATGGCCAATCCGCCCCAAAGCCCCAGGCGCAGCGGTTTCTCCGAGAAGCTGATGATGCCGTGAACGGCAAGGTGCATCATCTTCCAGAATGGGTATTTGGTCTGGCCAAGGGTCCGCGCCGGGCGTTCGAAAGGCACTGCCGTCTGCTTGAACCCCATCCAGGCGAACATGCCCCTGACGAAGCAGTCATGTTCGGGCATGTGCCTGAAGGTTTCCAGCGCCTTGCGCCCGACCAGGCGAAAATCGCCGACGTCGCGCGGGATGTCGACCGACGTCATCCTCTCCAGCAGACGGTAGAAGAGACTCGCCGTAATGCGCTTGAACCAGGATTCGCCCTCACGCTTGACACGGCGGGCGTAGACGATCTCGAAACCTTCCTTCCACTTCGCCACTAGATCGAGAACAACCTCCGGCGGGTCCTGCAGGTCGGTATCCATGACGATGACGGCATCACCCTCAGCCGCGTCCATGCCGGCCGTGATCGCGACCTGGTGGCCGAAATTGCGGGAGAGCTCGATCAGCCGGAAGCGCGGCTCGGCAGCGACCACCTTCCGAAGGTATTCGACGCTTCCATCGAGGCTTCCGTCATCGACGAAGATGGCTTCCGTATCTCCGTCCAACCGGCAGATCAGCGTGCTGATCCGTTCGATCAGCTGAGGCAGGACTTGTTCTTCATTGTATATCGGGAGGACCAGCGAGTAGCGCGGCAACACGTTAACTCCCGTCCTGCTGCTTTGGATCACAGAGTCTCGCATGCGAATGAAAATGAAACGCCCGCCCATGCTCCCGCACATAGGCGAGCGCGCCCGACGCAGCATTTTCCGGCGCGGGCTCCAAGATCATTCTTGATGGCGAGGAAGCAAGCCGCCAAGAGGAGCATCCCGCCGCTGATGGCGGGTAGGATCGTCCCAGCACGTTTCGAGAGCGCCTGCTCGTTCCCGGGGTGGAAGCTCGTAAGGGCTGGCCGCGCAGCCAGCTCTCCACTTTGATCGGAGGAGCGTCGAGGGACTCTACACGCAGCGCCATGTTGCTCTCCAATGCTATCACCAAATGCTGAACGACTACGTGCGCGAGCTCGCTTCTCTCTCAGAAACGGCGGCGCACCGTTTTCATGGGAAGGAGAGCATCACTCGTTTTGCGCGTGCACTCAGCCCTCACTCAGTGTTGCTGCATCTCAATAGCAACGGTCGTGCCAGGGCTGTTCGCGCGCGTTAAGCTTCTGATACGCTTTGAAAAAGTTTGTACGCCGCAGACAGCGGCCCGTGTTTTGAACCGGACAGCGTTGTACCGTTGTCAGAAACCGGACAAGGATCAGCCGTGGTTTGGTCGATCCCGCCTCGTCAGTCTCTATGAGAGATTGGCTACGCGTCTGTCGAGCAGGTCACTCACCAGTTTCTTCAGCTTACCGTTCTCCTCTTTCCTCCTCGAACCGCTTCAACCGACGCATCTCCGTCGGCAGCAATCCGTCGTAATTCTTCTTTCTATTGAAATAGGTCGCCTGACTGGTCCCGGCCTTCCAGCAGATGTCCGCAACCGACTCCATCATGGCCTTACTTCGAAATAGGCCCTTTTGGGCGTCCGAGAGTTTGAGGCCTTCGTCCACGAGCGGTCCAAACATTGGGATCGGACCACGAGGTGAGCGAGCCTACCAATTCTTGTAGGCGATGGCGGGGTTCAGGTCGGTTAAAAGCCCTTGACGCTGACATCCATTGGAATGGGCCTCGTCTAGGAGGCTGGCAGGAAGGCCTATGCCAAGAGAGAACCACTTTGCCAACGGAAGGACGTTGTCGGTCTTGCTGGATCGGACCTTGCTGGCTCTGTCCGCCGTAACCACAGCAATCCTTTTCGCTTGGCTGTTATCCTACAGCAGTTACGGTCTCAGTCTCGAAGACGAAGGTTTCTACCTCAACTTCATCGCGAACCCATTCCCCTACGCAATCAATATTCCGCCGTCCCTTTTCGGCTTCGTCTATCACTGGCCGTATCAGTGGGTGGGGGGCGATATTGCAGTGCTTCGCATGGCGAACGTCACGCTCACCATGGCGCTGGGGTGGATTCTTAGCTTCCTTGCGATCCGGCGCCTCTGGACAGTGGGCTGGCTGCAGGCGGCGGTGCTATCGGCAGGGATCGCCAGCATGGCATCACTCGTCCTTCGCCCCGGGATGCTCACCCCCAGCTACTACAAGCTGGCCTTTCAATCGCTCTTGATCATAATGATCGGCTTGCTACTAGCCGACCGGCCAGGGCGCATGCGCCAAGTCTTGGGGTGGATCCTGGTCGGCATTGGCGGCTGGTGCTGTTTCATGGCCAAGCCGACCACCGCTGCGGCCATTGCCCTCGTCGTTATACTCTATGTCGTCATTTTGCGCCGAAAGTCGCTGCTGCCCATGCTCGGCGCGGCGCTGGTCGCTCTCGCTCTACTGATTATGACCGCCTACTTGATCGACGGCGGCATCGCCGGGCTGGTGACCCGTATGGTTAGCAGCGCTGAGATGGAAATCCTGCTGGGTGACGGCCATGAGGTGTTTCGCAGCTTTCGGATCGACTGGCTCGCCGCCAGTTGCTCGCAAGTCGCCATCGCTGTGTTACTGGCGATAGCTCTTCTGCTCAGCATTCTCATGGGGTCTACGGACAAGTTGCTCCCATCGCTGGCTCTCGCTGCGGTGTTGATCGTAACAATAGCGATTGCGCTGCTGGGGATCGATCCAATCAGCATCCAGCCCTCAACCCTATTCCTGGTGCCGGCCTTCACATGCCTGGGCGCGATGCCCTATCGTAAGGGATTGGTTCTGCGCACCCGGCCTGCCACCAGCATCGCTCTAGCGCTAACCTTTTTGGTCCTGCCGCACGTGTTCGCACTGGGCTCCAACCTCAATTACTGGTCCCTTGGTGAGTTCGTCGCCTTGTTCTGGATGCTCGCGGTCGTTGCTTTCCTGAGCCCTCTTGCGCAACAGGGACGCAGCCTCGCCACCCTACTGCCCCTGACGGTGGTGGCACAGTT
The DNA here is from genome assembly GCF_044778005.1 of Mesorhizobium sp. IMUNJ 23033. NCBI lineage: Bacteria > Pseudomonadati > Pseudomonadota > Alphaproteobacteria > Hyphomicrobiales > Phyllobacteriaceae > Mesorhizobium > Mesorhizobium sp. IMUNJ 23033. The sequence goes on along the minus strand of NZ_JBJACT010000042.1, from coordinate 22,386 downwards.
GCTCACTGCATCAGTCATCAATGATAGCATCCTCAACCCGTTCCGTCAGGTGAAAGATCTGCGCTCTTATACCGCTGTCATGCCCATGCCGGGCGGTGGAAAATTGGTGATCGCGGAATCCCTCCACCACTATCTGGCCACGGCCAGAGCCAAGGCTCGTGCGGCCGGCCTTGAAATTGGTACCCCGGTGGTCGATCTCACTGGCGGCTCGCCGAGCCTGCTGTATGTGCTCGAGACGCGAGCGCTAGGTCTTCCATGGCTGAGCGGATGGTTTCCCGGCGGTAGTGCGGTGGCGGTGGAAACCCTCGGACTTGAGAACTGCGCCGATCTGGCCAAGGCATGGGTACTGATCGAGCCAGAGGGCCGGTATCATCTTGACCAGGCCAGTGTTATGGCCTCCTTTGGAGCTGGGCAGGCGGACTACGCAACCGCCGCTACGTTCGACCCCTTCGTCGTTGACGGGGATTATCGGTATGGTCGGCAATTTCTGTTCAAGCCCGTACGCTCCGCCGCGCTGGCGGAGCAATCCTGCCGCGAAGCCAGGCGACAACGGCCGGAGAACCAGAAATGGCGCCAATAATGAAAGCTGTAATCCTCGCCTTGAAACCCGAATCTCCGAGGAACCCCACCTTCGGCCCAAGCCCATGATCGAGATCGGCGGCAAGACGATTCTGTGGCACATCCTCAAAATCTACTCGCACTAGACTTAGACTAGATGTGCGGAAAGTTAGCTGACGAGAACTTTTGACCGACCAGCTCACCAGATCATAACGAGGGATGTTGAACAGCAATGGTGCTTCCGTAGATCATCATCTGACGGAGACCGTCGCGTAATTCAATCCGCGGCCGCCGACCAAGTGCTGTCAGGCGGCTCGAATCCATGAGCTTCCGCGGCGTGCCGTCGGGCTTGGAGCGATCCAAGTCAAATTCTCCTTGCCATCTGGACAGTTCCGCCACCAACTGGTGGAGGCCGAGAACCGATATCTCCTGGCCGCTGCCGACATTGATCGGCTTCATCATAGCGGTTCATCAGAAAAACGAGCGCGTCGGCAAGGTCGTCGACATGCATCAATTCGCGCAACGGCGACCCGCTACCATGATTCCTCCCGGCGTTCCGTGCGTCAACGATCTTTTGAATCGTAGCAGCACCACATGGCTCGCAAGCGGGTCGAAATTGTCATTCGGCCCGTACAGGTTTGTCGGCATGGTCGAGATGAAGCTGCGCCCGAACTGCTGACTGTAATCGTCGCACAGCATCACTCCGGCGATCTTGGCGATCGCGTACCACTGATTCGTCGGCTCGAGCGGCGCGGTCGTCAGCGAGCTTTCCTGGATCGGTTGTGCCGCAAATTTGGGGTAAATGCGGGAGGAGCCGAGCAGCATGAATTTCTCGACGCCCGCCTCGAATGCGGCCGCGATCGTAGGGAACTCGTTCGCGAGATTGTCCTGGAGGAAGTCGACCGGACGTTCGTTGTTGCCAAGGATTCCCCGACCCTGGTGGCAGCCATGAAAACCAGGTCGGGACGTTGTGCCCGGATCCAGGCGGTCGTCGCTGCACGATCGGTCAGGTCGAGATCACGATTGTCCGCCGTGAGGATCTTTACCTCGGGCAAACCGGACAGCCAGCGCACCACTGCGGACCCCAACCATGCCGCGGTGGCCGGCGACCAGACGCGTTAGCCCTCCAGCGAAATCATTATCTTCACGTTAATCGAGCGTGATTCCGTAGGCGCGGCAATCGGCCTCGACCATTTCCGAGACGAGCTCATCGAAAGTGGTCTTTGGCTTCCAACCAAGCTTGGTGGCCGCCTTAGCGGCGTCGCCGATCAGCAGGTCAACCTCGGTCGGGCGGAAATAGCGCTTGTCTATACGGATCAGTGCCTGGTTGCTCCTGCGTTCGCGGCCCACCTCGTCAACGCCTTCGCCCTCCCAGACGATCTCCTTCCCGACTCGCCTGAAGGCAGCCTCGACAAAGCTGCGGACCGAATGCGTCTCGCCAGTTGCGAGCACGAAATCGTCAGGCTCGTGGTTCTGCAGGATGCGCCACATGCCTTCGACATAGTCGCGCGCCGAGCCCCAGTCGCGCTGTGCCTCCAGGTTTCCGAGATAAAGGCAGTCCTGCTTGCCGGCCATAATCGCAGCTACTGCACGCGTCACCTTGCGCGTGATGAATGTCTCGCCGCGCGTCGGTCCTTCGTGATTGAACAGAATCCCGTTGCTCGCGTAGAGTCCGTATGCCTCACGGTAGTTCACCGTGATCCAGTAGGCGTAGAGCTTCGCCACCGCGTATGGCGAGCGTGGATAAAACGGGGTAGTCTCCTTCTGCGGGGTATCCTGGACTAAACCGTAGAGTTCGGATGTGGAGGCCTGATAAAACCGCGTTTTGTCTTCGAGGCGAAGGATGCGGATCGCTTCCAGCAGGCGCAGCGTGCCGAGCGCGTCGGCATTGGCCGTATATTCGGGGGTCTCGAAAGAGACTTGCACGTGGCTTTGCGCAGCGAGATTGTAGATTTCGTCGGGCTGCGTGTCCTGCAGGAGACGGATCAGGTTTGTCGCATCCGTCATGTCTCCGTAATGCAGGACCATGTCGGGATGGTCCTCATGAGGATCTTGATAGAGATGGTCGATGCGCTTGGTATTCCCGATCAGCGAGGCACGCCGCTTCAGGCCATGCACCATGTAGCCCTTCGAAAGCAGCAGTTCGGCAAGCAACGCGCCGTCCTGGCCGGTGATGCCTGTAATGAATGCTGTACGCCGAGGTGAACTCATTTCTAATATTTCCGTGGATGAAACGTCTGGACAGGAATAGTCAGCGGCGCACGCGAGCGACTTACTGCGCGCTGCAATCGCGGTGCAATCAGCGCTGTATGACCACCTTAGCTGGAATCTGGGCCTCGAGTGATGTTAAGAAGGCATGCGGATTACATCGGGTGTCGTGTGCCGTCGGCATCAGATCCAGGAGGACTTCGCCTCCATCTTCGGCACGACGGGAGAAACCTCCTTGTGGGCGTCGCCCTTCCGCAGCGGCGTCTTTTCATGTCCGCTATTGTTCGTAAAATCGATTGTTTCGATACAATGCATCCACAGGATGGATGAACTCTTATCGATAAGATGAAGAGTTCAGAGCGTTTGAAGGCAGATCAGCTCAGCAGATCCGCGCCGCAAGGAGATTGCAAGAGCCGTTTTCCGCGCCACAGTCCGTAAACCATAGGGTTGCTGGCCCTCCTAAGAGAAGTTTCCGGTGCGGAGCTGCACTATTAGCCTACCGGCAAAAGGACAACGACGTGCAAGCCGGCCGCCGGCGCAAGGTTTTCCCCCCTCAATGTCGGATACCCGACAGGAACACAAATCTTTTAACCCATTGCTTTAATGATAATTTCCTTTCTGGCCCGTTCCATGCGGGGGACCTTTCGAACGCATCAGCGAGACGTCGTCCTATGATCAGGCTCCCCGAAAATGCCGTCGCGTCATTTAAGACCGCTCTCGCTGGCCGCCAAGCCGGCCGAAGGCCGGCGCATGATGGTCGAGGCGGGCGCCTGCGTCGGATTATGCCTAATGGACTGGAAAGCGTCTTGCTGACGGCGACGCGTTCCTCGGGGTTGGCAGAATCAGGGCATAAGTCGATCCCGCCAACGAACCCACATGTCGCCCTCATGACCGTCGATTTCGTCATCGGTCAGGAATCCTCGGGCTTCACATTCGACAACCCGAACGCGAGGATAGACTCTCGCAAATCCGGCCGGGACCGCGGCTCGAGAATGCCCGCGGGGAGCGTAAGCCCAATGGCAATGGCCGATATTCGCCGCGAACATGCCGCCTAGTTGGGAAACACCAATAGGAGCAAGACAAGTGGAGTTCTCTTGCGTTGGGGTCGGTGCTGGGCCGTCTAATTTGAGTCTTGCGTGTCAGATACACGAAGAAATTGGGCTAGGGGCGCTGTTCCATCGGCAGGTCGACTTCCGCTGGCATCCAGGCATCGCATTCGATTCCTCGGAGCTCCAGGTCAGCCACTTCAAGGATCTGGTCACGCTGGTGAATCCGCGATCAGCCTACACTTTCATAAACTACCTGCACGAGAACGGGCGTCTGTACCACTTCCTGAACGCACAGTTCGAGGCCGTGCTCCTAGCTGAGTTCGAGCAATACCTGAACTGGGCCTTGCAAAAGAACCCACTTGTCCGCGGCGGCGAGACGGTGCGCGAAATTCGCTATGACGGCGAGTTTCGGGTGCGGACGGATAACGCGGTTCTCGGCGCCAGAAACGTTGTGGTCGGCATCGGCAAGCGGGCGCATATTCCGCCTCAGTTTCAGGGCTGGACTGGCCGCAACCTGTTCCACTCATCTATTTTACTGCACATCCATCCTGAGGTGCGGAAAAAGCATGTCTGCGTGGTTGGCGCAGGCCAGTCGGGAGCCGAGGTGCTGTTGCACCTTGTCGGCCTGCCGAAAGAACGGCGACCTGCCTCGATCACTTGGGTCTCGCAGCGCGAAAACTACCTTCCCATCGACAATAGCCCGTTCACAAACGAGTTGTTCATGCCCTGCTTTTCGGATCGTTTCGCGGCGATGAGCGAGTCGCAGCGCAAGCTGCTCCTGCGGCGTTTCGTGCTTGCCTCGGACGGCATTTCGGAAACCACGTTGCGCGCGATCTATCAGGCGCTATACCGCCACGCATTTCTCGAGCCAAACCGATGCGACATCACACTGCGGCCGGGCTGCAACGTCTCGCACTGCATCAACGCCGGCGCGGGTCACAGGCTGACCCTGCAGCACGGCATCGAGGTTGAACAAGTCACGGCCGACATCGTCATCCTGGCCACCGGTTACGAGAACGCGGTGCCAGGCTTCTTGGAACCGATCGCGGACCGGCTGGAACAGATCGACAACGAGTTGGCTGTTCGCGAGGATTTTTCGGTGTGCTGGGACGGACCGCGTGAAAGACGCATCTTCGTACAGAACGCGAACCTTGGGCAGCGCGGGCTCGCCGATCCGAATCTTAGCCTGCTGGCCTGGCGCGCGCGCCGCGTCCTCGACAGCCTTCTACGGCGCGCGCCATGCGCGAACCCCGAGCATCCTGGCTTCATCAGCCGTACCTCCATCGAGAGCTGGCCCGACCCCGTGGCCGAAGAAATGGGCAGCGGGATATGACTCGTCGACTACTGATCATCGGCGGTGGCATCCAAGGAATGATGTCCGCCTCCGCTGCGGCGAAGGCCCGAACCTTCTCCGAAATCATCGTGACTGAACAAGCCCTTGGACCCATCGGCGCATCGCATTGTTCTGTGGGCGTGCATTTCCCCTAGCCGTCGTGTGGAACCATGATCATACGGGCGTGATCAACCGGTTCGGTCAGTCTTGTCCGGAGCACCATGACCGCGAGACGGTCGAAAGCGTGGTGGCGGCACTGCAAGAGGGCGGCCACGAGACGCTGCTGTACGAAGGCGATAAAGAACTGCTCACTACACTCGAGCGGTTTATGCCACCCGATCGGCAAGCCCGTCCCTCGGGAATCGTGTTCAACATGGCATACGGAATTCAGGGCGAGGGCCGTTTGAGCTACGTTCCGGAGCTTGAGATGGCCGGCGTTCCGGTACACCGGATCGAGCCCACTCGGGCATGGGCTGGCGTTCGACAAGGTCATCACCAAGTGGCTCATCCGGCATGCCGGCGTGCCGACGCCAAACTTTCGCGTCATGCGTTGCGGCACCGAGAGCACCGGCGACCTGCGATTCCCAGTGGTAGTAAAGCCGCGTCACGAATCCAGCAGCTTTGGATTGCAGCTCGTGCATGAGCTCACTCGTTTGCGGGAGGCCGTAGACGTGATCGTCACGTGATATGCGCAGGATGCGCTTGTGGAAGAATATATCGAGGGGCGGGAAATCTGGGCCGCGCTGCTGGGACATAGAGAGCTCGAGGTGTTGCCTCTGGTGGAGCAGGACTTCGGCGACCGCGAAACGCGTCTCATGACTTGGGAAACGAAGCACATGGCGGGCGCAGCGCCGCAGACAATTTGCCCGCCGCAAATCGAGGGCAAGCTTGCGACGGTGCTGCGGGATATTTCGGTTGCGACCTTCCGGGCCTGCCAGTGCCGGGATTACGCCCGCGTCGACCTCCGGATCGACCGCACTGGCCAGCCCTTTGTCCTGGAGATCAACGCCATGCCGGGATCGGTATGCCCAGCACTTATGTCCTGGCCGCGACGACCGCCGGACAACAGCTTCTCGAGCGTGGTCAATCGCATCCTCGATATCGCCCACACGCGGCATTTTGGAATCGGCATCTCCAAGGCCGAACACACATCGAGCCGACGCTCTACCTAAGGTGCCTTAGCAGTAGCAGCCGAGCGCGGACGTCGCCGCCTAAAGGAGAACAAGGCACAACCCAATTGGCGGCCCCGGTAGCAGGGGTCTGCCGATGACGATCCGAGGTGGCGGCAACCCGAAGCTACACATGGTCCTTCGGACCGCCGGGTAGAATGGGGGCCCGCCGCCCCGGAGCTTCGCCACCGATGCGCATGCTGCATCAGGGGGCAGATCCACTCGCGATCTACCGCATACAAGTCTGCCGCGCGACCTCCGCGCCCGGCTCGGCGAGCTCGCCTTGGGTATTTGTCGTCGGCATTTGGCCCCGCCGGAAGCGGCTCACCCGACCCGGCAAAGCCTGCCGCCAGTGCTCGTGACCGTCAAGGACAAGTCGCTTCGCGATGGCCTGCAGCCACCCTTGACCGTCACTGCGCGCGGCGGCCAGTTCGAAACCAGGTCGGGACGAGGAGATGGTCGCCAACTGGCCGAACAAAGAGATGAGGAAGCGAACCAGGATCGACCCATACAGGTGTAGCTCGGCGGTGACGAAGACGCTCGCGAGCGCGCCCTCAACAGCGCTGTAGCGGGTGAGCGGCGTGTCGGTAGTCATCGGCGCTTTCCGGCAGGGTTGACGCCAACCCATTCCGGAAGGACCACCGATGACCGACGACATGATGACCCTGCGCACGCTCATGGAGAAGACCCCAGATGCCGATCTCCTGCGGGAGATGATCGGCTTTGCCGCCGAGCGGGTGATGGAAATGGAGGTGGGCGCGGCCACTGGCGCCGCCTATGGCGAGAAAAACCCGCTGCGGCTTGCCCAGCGCAATGGCTACCGCGACCGGGACTGGGAGACGCGGGCCGGGCACGGTCGAGCTGCGCATCCCGAAGCTCCGGAAGGGAAGCTACTTCCCGAGCTTCCTCGAACCGCGCCGCACGGCCGAGAAGGCGCTGACCGCCGTCATCCAGGAAGCTTATGTGCGAGGCATCTCGACCCGGTCCGTTGACGATTTGGTCAGGGATGAGCGGCACCTCCAAGGCCTAAAACCATTCGTGTTGCTACCGAAGGGACCTGCAACGCCCAACATGCTGTGCTGTCTGTGGAAGCGACTGTCACATGTGAACCGCCGTTGGTGCTAGATGTTTGGTCCCGGCATTTGCTGGAGCGGATTGAGTTTGAAGCGTTCCGGTTGTGACGCCCACGCCTTGCAGATGAACTCGTAGGGTGTGAGACCCTTGAGGGTCTTGAGCCTGCGGGCGAAGTTGTAGGCGGCGACGAAGTCGGCGAGATGGGTGCGGAGTTGTGGCTGCCGAGATTGATGGGGTGGACGCCCCCTCACGGCATCGCTGTGCCAAAGTGGTGTCGTCGATCATCACTGAACGGAGGCGTCCATGTTGGAAGTTAACATAATCGGATTGGATCTGGCGAAGAACGTGTTCCAAGCCCACGGTTCGGATGCGTCGGGAGCTGTGTTGTTCAGGAAGAAGCTTCGCCGCGATCACGTCCTTCGGTTTCTTGCTGCTCAGCCGGCCTGCACGGTTGCCATGGAAGCGTGCGCCGGCGGCCATTACTGGGCGCGGGAGATTGCGAAGCTGGGGCACGATGTTCGGCTAATCGCTCCGGGGTACGTGAAGCCTTTCGTGAAGCGGCAGAAGAACGATGCCGCTGACGCCGAAGCGATCTGCGAAGCTGCGCAACGGCCGACCATGCGATTCGTAGCGGTGAAGAGCGAAGATCAGCAAGCTACGGCTATGGTGTTTCGCGTTCGCGACCTGATGGTTCGCCAGCGGACGCAAACCATCAATGCGATACGGGGCCATCTTGCCGAGTTTGGGCTGAGTGGCTGCGCAGGGCCTCTTCCACGTAGCCAAGCTTATCGCAGAGATAGAGGACAAGGATTCTACCATCCCCGAAGCCGCCCGCCAGATCCTGTCTCTGGTCGTCGAACAGCTCCGCTCCCTGGATGAGAAGGTGGCAATGCTCGACCGCGAGATTGCCCGGCGCGCCAGGAATGATGCGGAAGCCAAGCGATTGATGACCATCCCCGGCATAGGACCGATTAGCGCGACGGCTGTTGCCGCGTTGGCGCCTTCTGCCAAGACCTTCAAGAGAGGGCGCGACTTCGCGGCATGGCTCGGCCTCACGCCGCTGCAACGTTCCTCAGGGGGAAAACAGAAGCTCGGTGAGACATCCCGAATGGGCGAGCGAACACTGCGCCGGCTGCTAATCATTGGAGCCAGCGCCACCGTGCGCTGGGCTATGCGTAAGGGTGCGGCGGTAGATCCTTGGCTCTCGCGCATGCTGAATCGCAAGCCGCCCATGCTGGTGATCATTGCTCTGGCCAACAAGACGGCACGTATTGTGTGGGCACTGATGGCCAAGGGCGGGACCTACCGGGCACCGGCCTTGGCGGGATAGTCCGCTCCTCGAGCGGGCTGCCAAAGTGTAAGAAGGTCGAACGGAGAGTATGGCGCTACGGTCAATGAGACGGGATCGGGAAAACCAGATCATGGATACGCGCCTTGAGCGCGCCAGATTGAATTGGACCCGTTCCGCGAACTCCCATACGGGCCCGCGGCATGTCGAACGCCGCATCAGAGGCCGGACACATGTCAGCACCCGACCACAGGCCGATCTCTTCGAAAGATTCTTCTTGCACCAACGGGGGCGTCCACACATGTCCATGACGACGATGTCGCCGGGCCGCAGGACCGGAACGAGTTCCTGCTGGACATAGGCGCGGAAGCATTCGCCGTTGATTGGCCCGTCGAAGACGCATGGTGCTGTGAGTTCGTTGCAGCGTAGCGCGCCGAGGAAGGTCAGCGTGCGCCAATGGCCGTACGGGGCGAAGCCGCGCAGGCGCTGTCCCCTCGGTCCCCAGCCGCGCAACGGGGCCATGTTGGTCTAGCTGTGCGGGATCGAGGCGGCTCTGCCATGATCTCCAACGCCGGCGTCGGCGGGCGATGTCGGCCCGCGCCTGTTCAAGGGCGAACAGTGTTTTTTTTTGAAGCTGAGGCCCTCGCGCCTCAAGAACTGCCAGACCGCGTTGTGGGAAACCGCCACGCCGCGCGCCGCCAGTTCGTCCTTCAGCCGATGCAGCGTCAGATGCGGGCTTTGGCCGATCCGCTCGATGATGAAGGCCCGGTGCGGCTCCAGCACCCGGCGACGATGGCCGCCCATCTTGCCAGGCGCCACCGAACCGGTCGCGCGATAGCGCTGCGACCACTCCACAACCGACGAGACCGAAACGTCAAATCGCGCCGCAGCAGACCGGCAGCTCTCACCCGCGCCAACGGCCGCAACAACACGCTCACGAAGATCGTTCGAAAGGGCTCGCGTCATCAGATGCTGGCCTCCATCCAGCCAGCATCTTGAATCACAAACCGGCGCGGAGGGGAATTCCGCCCGATTCAATCAATCAATGAATTGCTCTAAACTATTGATTTTATTTCTGGCTGGCGCTTCTTGGGCGATGAGCAGATGCGTCAACTACCAGATGCCGTAGTTTCGGTGTTTGCCCGACAACTCTAGAAAAGGTTTTGTTTCAGCGCATTCACCGAGAGGTATCGGCATGCAGAGCAACGTGACGACGCTAGAGCTCTCGAAGTGCATCTGTGCAGCAGATGAGCCAGCGCGCAGGGCCGGTCTGAAGTACATCTGTGCAGCAGACGAAACGCAGCGCCTGGATCCGACTCAACCAAACGTCCGCCCGGACTGTTCTGATCTTCCATGAAACTGAAGAACAACCGCCCGCCAAAGGCATTTAATCGCTCTCTCGCTCGACACGAAGCCTACGTACAGAGGACCCAAAAAAATGAATCCCGACGCTTTCACGGCCTATGAATCTAATGTTCGTCGCTATGGGCGGTCGTTTCCCACTGTCTTTACGAAGGCCCTTGGTGCGACAATCTGGGACGAAACCGGTAAGCCTCATATCGATTTCCTTGTAGGGTCCGGCGCGCTCAACTACGGACACAACAACCCGAATATTATTGAGCCAGGAATTGAATATCTCATCGGTGAGAACATCCTTCTGTCGCTTGATATGTATACGGCGGCGAAGCGTGAGTTCATTGAAGCGTTTGTCGATTCGATTCTGAAGCCCAGGGGCCTTTCGTACAAGATACAGTTTCCTGGGCCGACCGGCACAAACGCTAACGAAGCGGCACTGGCGCTGGCGCGAAAATATACCGGCCGTTCGAGCGTCATGGCCTTCACAAATGCGTTCCACGGCATGTCGCTCGGCTCTCTGGCGGTGTCGGGTTCAGCTTCAACCAGGGAGCTCGGCGGCGTTGCTCGCCACGATGTGGTCCGTGTCCCCTATGACGGATATCCGAGCCAAGCTTTCGATTCCGCCAGTTACATCGACTGGGTTTTGGGCGACCCAGGGAGCGGCATTGAAAAGCCCGCCGCAATCATTCTGGAGACCATCCAGGCAGAAGGCGGCATGAACGCCGCATCCGCAGCTTGGCTCGCAGAAATTCAGCGCATTTGCCGTAAGCACGGCGTTGTTCTGATCGTCGACGACATTCAGGCAGGTGCAGGCCGAACGGGCGATTTCTTCTCCTTCGAGTTCGCGAAAATCGAACCGGACATCGTGTGCCTTTCCAAATCCCTAAGCGGTTCAGGTAGTCCATTCTCCATTGTTCTTATTCGCCCCGACATGGACATATGGAATCCCGGAGAACATAGCGGGACCTTCAGAGGCAACAATTTTGCCTTCGTGACTGCGGGGGCCATGTGCAAAATGTGGTCGGACAGGCAGTTTACTGCAGGCGTCGAGCGGACAGCCGTCAACCTGCAACGGCACCTTGACCGCCTCGTCGCGAAATTTCCCAAGTGCATTGAACAAAAGCGTGGCCGCGGTCTGATGGCCGGCCTCAAGTGCCGTTCACCGACCGTTGTCGGCCGTGTGCACGATGTCGCGTTCGAAAATGGCCTGCTTATCGAATCCTCAGGGCCAAATCGCGACGTCATCAAAGTGCTACCGCCGATAACTATCACCGATGTCGAACTCGATCATGGCATCGCCATCCTTGATCACGCACTACAGGAGCAAGCCAATGCCTAACCAACTATCTCAAGTGCCAGCCATCTCGCCTGTTGCCATCAGAGAGCGAACCGGCTCGATCAGCACTACGGAGATCATCTCGGTCCTGAAAGGTGAGATCACCGCTCTGCACATCAAGCAAGCTTTCAGCACCGAAATAGCCAAGGAGATCACCGCGAACTTCAGTGGCAGTCCCGGTCTCAAGGAGCGTAAGGATGGCGTCCCCGGACAATATGTCGGCGCATCCCACTACAGGAAGGATGCAGCCACCTATTTCGCAGAGGCGGAAACTGCGCGACCGTACGTCGACGCCCTTTTTGAGAATCTGGTTGATCCGGTCCGAGCATTGTTCGATGCGTTGAAGCGCGAGCTTCACAACCAGGGCATTGAATTGCGGCTGGCCCGTTCAGAGCACGGTCAGGCTAATGTTTGTCGCGCTCTCAGTTGGTCTGGCAGCGGCACATTTTCCTTGGACCCCCACGACGATGTCGCTCAAGTCTTATGTGCTGGGAACGATTACGAGATTTCTGCGGTGGCACACAACACCGTCGCAGCACTCAACTTCTATCCCAGCATGCCCGAGGAAGGTGGCAATCTGCGGCTCTGGAGCCACAAGCCGACAGTCACCGACCGAAAGTCGCACGGTGTGGAGACCACGGGATATCCCTATTCGGCAGCTTATCTTGAGGCCGTACCTTGTCGCGACTTCCAGCTCAAGGCCGGGGATATCGCCCTAATTGATGGCGGTTTCGTTCACGGGGTCACCGGTCAATCAGGCAACGGAAGGCGTCGCGTGCTGCTGAACAGCTTTTTCGGGTTTGCGCGACCGGATCTTGTTCTCTGGTGGACTTGAAGTTGGATTTCGCAGCGACTGACCGGCTTCCGCCGAAGGTCAAGGCGTCAACGTCCTTGCTAACGGGTGACCTGCCGCGGGTAATTTCCTCCAGTTGGGATTAGAGTCCGGCCTGGGCTGATGAAGAGAAAGCGGTTTTCGGAATAGCGGGTCATCGCGGTTTTGCGCGAGCACGCGCCAAGCGCGAAGCTGTGGCGAATCTGCGGCTCGCTGTGGGTTGGAACGGCGGGCCTGTTCGATCATCACCGCTGACGGCAAGATGCTCCGCTTCCGGGTCCCGTCGGCCTCCGGAGACGGAACTGCGTGACCGGCTGCTCGACCTGCCCAGCGAGCGCCGGCGCTTCAGCTGTCGTCGGCTGTTCATCCTGCTCATCCGCGAGGGCGAACGGTCGGGATCAAGCTGGCGGCGCGCAAGCGATCACGGCGACGGGCAGTCGGCACACGGGCACCGATCCTGGTCAAGACGCGGCCGAACGCACGTTGTTCGCTGGATTTCGTGCACAACCAGTTCGCCTGCGTCCGGCGGTGCCGCGTGCTCAACATCGTCAACGATGTGACACGCGAGTGCCTGGCCGCGATACCCCTCATTCACAGGCGCCTACGGGTCGCGCGCGAACGGACGGAGTTGATCGCCGGCCGTGGCAAGCCGGGCATGATCGTCCCCGACCATGGCACCGAGTTCACCTCGAACGCTATCCTCGCCTGGTCGAAGGATCGTCGCGTGGGATGGGCATTACATAGCACCAGGCAAGCCGATGCAGAACGCCCTACATCGAGAGCTTCAACGGCCCGATGCGCCACGAGTTCCTCGAACGAGAGGCTCTTCTTCGGCCTCGTCCATGCCCGCTGCGCCATCTCAGACTGGGCGGAGGATCACAATATCAGCCTATGCCGGAATCATGACCGCAACCGGCTCCGACGCTACACGGATTGAAGGCTCGGCGCCTTCGCCGGTTGCTCAACGCGCGCTCTACGGGTAACAGAAAGGGCCGAGACTCTGATCGCCGCCGGAGGAAAGTTCAGTGGTATGTTAGCCGATTCTTACAATTCGATAATTCCGAAGTTTACGGCTTTTATAGCAGCGACTGTTCTGCTCGCAGTATCCATTTTTCGCATTACGTTTTTTATATGGAAATTGACGGTGTTTACGGAAATTCCCAAAATTTTTCCTATTTCCCACGACGATTTCCCTCTCGCTGTCCACAGAATACACTCCCTTTCTCTTAAAGAAAGGTCAGGAGCTTCCTCGCTGCCCCTCGAATTCGCGAACTTCGCAACTCTCAGATGGAAATGAAACGCGGCAAGCTCCAAGTATGTGACTGTTCTATTCTGGAATTCGCGGTCCCGGGGTTGAGCAAAGCTTATGATCGCAAAGTTGCCATCGGGGCCGTGCAATGGAACGCTGATTCCTGACCTTAAGCCGAACGTCGCTGCCTCATCGAAAACGCGCCGTTCGTCTTCAGTCGTGCTTGTATCGTTGTACACCTCACTCCATCGAAAGGCGCCCGCGCGTTTTCGACTCGTCTTGATGATGGGGTCAATTCTATCATAGCTCATTTCGAAATAGCGCTCCTGCCATCCATCAGGATAATTCACCATGACCTCTGGATCGCGTGGGACCGGCTTTGAAATTCTTTGGTCAGGTGTAAGAGAGCCATATGAGATCCACGGGCAATCAAAATTCAGGGCAAATGCAGATAACAGGTCGAACAACTGCTCGGATTGAGCAACGCCATCAGTCTGGTCGAGAAATCGGGCGAATTCGACCGCAAACGCCTCCCCGGCTACCGCCGGGAAATGCATCGACGGGACCACATAAAACTGGTCTGACACTCTGGTTGCCAGCCCTCGAGGCTGAGGGACCGCAGTCATCGGCAGACGTTCCATAGTCTCGGCTCCGCAGGCATCTTGCGCCGGATGTTGTCACTGGTGGACAAAGCTACCGGCTGTAAGGCTGCAGCTCTGCGCGCCGTTCTCGGCCGGCATCGCCAAAGCTGTAACACGTCCCCGAGGCGCGTAAGATTATCATTGAGTTAAATGTGGGTTACGAAAGATTTTCTGAAGGTATAACTTCATAAATAAACTTTTTCACAAATTGATCTCGGATATCATGTCAATGTCTGCACGCGTTCTCCAGACTACGTCAGTTGGCCGGCGTGCCGCCGTAGAGGTGGACGGCCTCCGCTCCCGGCATCGAAGTGCCATGGTGTGTCAATGTCACATGAGGGAGAGCCGTCCATGGAAGAGATTGCCACAATCGGTTCGGATATCGCCAAGGAGGTTTTTCAGGTTCATGGCATCGATGCTGCCGGAGCAGTCGTCGTTCGTCGAAAGCTTCGGCGCGATGACGTTGTTGGATTTCGCGGTTGCGTCATGAAACCTGCAGCGCTGGCCACCGCTGCGAACTCCGCCGTACTCTGATCCATTTCGTCGTTTCCGCGAACAGCTTTCGTCACGTCCACACGGGGGGGCTCAGCCCGCCTCTTTTTTAAGAGGAATTATTACCATGCAGCCATGATTATTAAATTCCCAATCGAGAAGTATTAATAACAATTCACACAATAATTGCTATGTATGGTGGTATTCCTGGGAAAATCTGGTGGGTATCACCACTTTTGATAATGCAACGAAACCTGGAAGCCAAGTCTCATCAAAGCCTTACTTGTGAAAGGACGTCCTGATGTCTGCAGTAGAACCCGCAGCAAGCGTTGTGAGCGCCAGTCGTTTCCGCAACACCGCTTCGGTCATTGATCGGACGCGAATGCATTTCGAACAGGCTCACCAACGTGGTCTCATGGCCGTTTACGGACGGTCGATGGAGGGGAGGACGGTCAGGCTCACGAGAGGCGAGCGACAAGGCGATACCGTTGCCGACTATGTACGTTGTTGCTACCTCGGCCTGGACAATCATCCGGCAATCGTTGCCGGCGCGGTTGCCGCAATAGAGGAATACGGATCACTCCACTGGTCATGTGCACGCACGCGGCTGAATTTCGGGCTCATTGGTAATCTTGAGGGCATACTTTCCCAACTCTTTGGGGCGCACGTTATTGCTTATTCGACAGTCATGATTGCCAATATGGGCGCATTGCCAATCATCGCCTCCGGACATCTAACGGAAGGTCAAAGACCTGTCATGGTGTTCGACCATCTGGCCCACGCCTCCCTCGCCTTTCATAAGCCAGTTGTGGCCGAGGAGACCCAAGTCGAGACAATTCCTCACAATGACCTCGATGCTTTGGAGCAGATTTGCCGCAAGCATCCAATCGTCGCCTATGTGTGCGATGGCGTCTATTCGATGGGCGGCCTCGCGCCGATCGAAGGGCTTCTCCAGTTGCAGGAGAAGTATGGCCTTTTTCTTTACATCGACGACGCGCACGGAATTTCCCTCTTTGGCGAAAATGGTGAAGGCTTTGCGCGCTCGCAATTGCCCCCTGAGCTAGGTGAGCGCACGATCGTCGCGGCGTCCCTCGCCAAGGGCTTCGGCGCGTCGGGCGGCATGCTCATGCTTGGAACAGCGTATCAGGAAGAGCTATTTCGTTGCTACTCCATTCCGCATGCCTTCTCGGCTTCGCCCAACGTCGCAGCTGTCGGTGCCGCTATAGCCTCGGCGGAAATTCACCGGACGAGCGAGCTCAAGGTTCGCCGAGGTCAATTGGTCGAGCGCATCGCCCTTTTCGACGAGCTCATCGAGACAGATCAGCGAGGCGCTCCTCTGCCAATTCGCATGATCAACGTGGGCGACGAATTTGCGGCCATTGATTTCGCAGCGCGCCTGTTAGATGATGGCTTTTACACATCCGTCACGTTCTTTCCGACGGTCGCCCGCGGCCATGCGGGCATACGCATCTGCCTTACCGCAAGTCACGATCTGTCAGACTTGGCGCGGCTCTGCAACAAGATTCAGATCTACGGACAATCCGTGTTTACCGCACCAGAGCAGCCTCACAGAAATACCAAGGATTGTCGGAGTTTCGGATCATAATCAGCCATGATCACCTCAGCATCTCCCGCCTTCCGCACGAGCGCACAAAAAAAGTCATGCCCTGGGACAATACGGGTTACAGTGTCTATGAGGCGCCCCTTCCACTTGTCTGAAATCCGGAAAGGCAGCCTATGTAACAGGGGTCGACGACAAGTTCAATTTGGATTTCCAGAACAATTTCACTGCCCCGATACATTGTTATGGCCACCCCGATATAAATGGGCTCCCATGAGGCGAATCGGCCTCGAACTCAGCTTAGCCAATCTGGCCGAGTGCGAGATCGAATTCGCCGAAAGGGTGCCCTTCTTCTTCGAGCAGGTACGCTTCACCAATTACAGGTTCGGAGGTGGTGATGATGGCCATCACGGTCGCGCGCGCTATCACAAGACGTCCGAAAATGGCGAAGTGCGAAGGCGCTTATCACGGGCAATTACGATGGGAGTGGCTTCGATCTCGTTCGGCTGGCGTTCTTCCCCGACGTGCCGCAAGGCCCGTTGGAAGAATTCCTGACAGTCCCCGCCACCGGCCGCCCGGTCGCTATGATCCTGCGCCCCGGCAAGACCCCGACGGGCAAAGAGATGCGCGGCCATCTGCGCCGCCTCTTGCGACGCATCCGCACCTGCTGGCCGACCCCCCATATCGTGGTGCGCGGCGACGGCCATTACGGCCGGTGCAAGTCATTGCATGGTGCGAAGCGCGCTCAAGCGCAAGTCTGTTCTGCGCGTCCATGCCGAGACCCGCTACAAGACGCAATCCTGAAAGGCAAACGCCGCCCCTGCGCCGCATCGAGGCGACTGCGATCGGCCTCGACATCCGCTTCGTCCCCCAATCTCGACAGCGGCTCGGCCGGGCACATCTACGACGGGATCTACTGCGCCCGTGGCCACCTTCAAGATGCGCAAGAACCAACTCGCCTCCGACCGCACCTCCTGCGCTCACCAATCGCAACCAGGTCCACCTCGTACTGCACACCGCCGCATATTGGCTCCTGCTCACCCTGCGCGACGCCGTGCCAAGGTCCCATTAAGTGAGCAGGGCCGAGTTCGCCACGCTGCGGCTCAGGCTGCTCAAGCTCGGCGCCCGGGACATCGAAACTGTCTCGCGCGTCCGCCTGGCCTTCGCCGCCGTCTGTCCCCAGGCCAGCCTGTTCCAGGCGTTCGCCAGCAATCTGCCATGACTGCCAGTGCAGCAGGCCCGGTGAACCAATTTGCACCTCTTTGCACATGCGCAGCCTGTGCGGAGTGGGCTGCGACGCGGGTCCCTCGTCATAGACGGCTGTGCCGCCGGCCGACAGGTTAGGAGGGGGCGAACTCCCCGCCGTTGACGTCGATGATGGCGCCGTTGATGAAGTCGGAATCCGGGCGGACGAGGAACTCAATCACGCGGCTGATGTCTTCGGGCCCGCCGAGCCGTCCGATCGGGATCCGCGCGAGTGCAGCGCGGTTCCCGGGCGTCTCGGGCGGTCCCGTCATTTTGCTTAGGATACGGCCAGGGCAGATCGTGTTCACGGTGATGCCGAGCCCTGCGTATTCGCTCACGATCGAGCGGGCGAGCCCCGCGAGCGCGCTCTTCGAGGCGACGTAGCTCGCACCCGCGATCTTCGGCTGCGTACGCGCCGCGAGCGAGCCGATCAGGACGATACGGCCTTGCCGGGCTTCCGCCATACCGAGCAGCACCTCGCGGCAACAGAGGAAGGCGCCCGTGAGGTTCACCCGGATAACGTCATCCCATTTAGCAAGCGGCATCTTGCCGAGAGCGAGTCGCTGATCGTCTGGACCTTTCGGCGAGTAGCCAGCATTGCAGACGAGCGCGGACACTGTTCCCCAGCGCTCGCGGACATTGGCGAAGAAGCGGCAGAGGCCGCCTTCGTCACGTAGGTCGACCGTGTCGGCGTGGATATTCCAAGCTGGAAAATGGGCGCGTAGATCGACAGCGGCAGCCTCGACCCGCTCTCTCGTCTGGCTGAAGAAAGCGACGCGCCAGCCAGCCTCGATTAGGTGCGCGACGGTCGCAAACCCGATCCCGGTTGCCCCGCCGGTGACGACCGCAACGCCCATTGATTTGCTGTTTTCTTCCGTCATCCGACGGACTCCACGTCGCGAACGGCGTTCTGGTCAACCGTGCCGTCGAAAAGGGAAAGAGCAGGATGGGCGTCGGGATCGGCGACGACCTCGACGAGCCAGGGCCTTCCAGAGGCGAGCGCCTCGTCGAGAGCAGGCCCTATGTCGCCCGGTGCCCTGACCACGGTCGCGCCGCAACCGCATGCCCGGGCGATCGCGGCGTGGTCGACTGGAGCGAAATGGCAGGCGCTCGTATAGGCCCCGAACTTTATCGTCTCGGCATACTTTTGGAAGCCGAGCACGCCATTGTTTAGGACGATCACGACGACGGACACGCAGCTGCGTACCATCGTCTCGAGTTCCGCCCAGCTGTGCGCGAAGCCGCCATCGCCAGCGACCGCGACGACTGGTGCGTCCGGTCGCGCTACCTTCGCACCGATAGCCAGAGGCAGCCCCCAGCCGAGTCCCGCGAGCCCGCGCGGCGTGAGGAAGCGGTGGCCGGCGCGCTGCGCACGTAACTGACCGACGATCCACATCGACGGATAGCTAGCATCCGCCACGACGATCGTCTTGGGCGTCAGGCGCGTCTGCAGTTCCCTCATCACGCGCTCGGGCCGTATGGGCCTATTGTTGCTGCCCGCTAGCGATGCACGGTCCGCTTCGAAGGCGGCCCAGGCGGCCGCTATGCGCTTTTCAGCCTGCGCTCGCGCGGTGCGGCGGCGCGACAGGTCGAGGCGTTCGAGGGTTTCGCAAAGGGCATTGAGCGTCACCGCAGCATCGCCCACGAGGCGCAGCGCCTCGTAGTTGCGACCGACCTCGGTTGGGTCGACGTCGATATGGATGATACGCGCGCCAGGTGTGATCTGGCGCCAACTGTCCGTTCCGTTCTGGTTGGTGCGCGTGCCGACGAGGAGGACGAGGTCGGCCTCGCCAAGGATCGGCTTCGTCCGTCGGCCGAGCGAGCGCGCGCCCGTGAGCGAGCCGAGCACGCCGCACGAAAGGGGATGGCATTCGTCGACAGCGCCCTTGCCCATATTGGTCGTGAAGACAGGCAGGTGAGCCGTCTCCTGCAGGCGAGAGATTGCCGCGGAAGCCGCAGGCGAGGTCGTGCCTCCGCCGGCCACCGCCACGGGTGCGCCGGCTGCAGCGATGAAGTCAGCCGCCTCGCGCAGGACGCTGTCTTCCGGCCGCGATCGGTCGATCGGCCAGCGATCTAAGCTCACTCTGCGGGTATGCCTCGGTGTGATCGCTCTTTCGCGCAGAAGGTCTGCCGGGAGCAGGAGCACCGCCGGACCCGGCCGGCCGCTGCCGGCCGCGACGAAGGCCTGATCAACATAGTCATCTGCTCGGTCGGCGGTGATGATACGACGCACCCATTTGGCGCAGGACGAAAAGAGGGCGAAGTGGTCGAGTTCCTGGAAGGCGTTGCGGTCGATCTGCGGCCGTTCGACCTCCTGCACGAGAGCGACGATGGGCACGCTCGCCTTGAAGGCCTCGGCAAGTGGTGGCACAAGGAGTGTCGCGGCCGGCCCGTTTTGTGCAGCAACCACTGCAATCCTGCTCGAGACGCGGGCAAAGCCGTCTGCCATGGCGCCACCCATGTTCTCCTGCCGGTAGGCGAGTTGGCGGATGCCGATCGTCTCGCAGGCGAGGAGGACGGCGGACGGCAGGCTCTGGCCAAAGACCACTTGGACGCCGTGGCGCTTCAACGCACGCGCGATCGCCTGTGCGACGGTCTCTCCCATGATCTAACCCTTTATCGTGTCGAGGAGCGACGCGCGCTGATTGAGGAAACGGTCGAAGACGTTTGCGACGAGGGCGATGTCATCCTCGTCCATGGGTGTCGAGAGGCAAGCGGCGGCCGCATTGGGCAGAACAATGCCTTCCGTGGCGAAGAAACGAGTGAGTTCCGTCATCACGGCCACCTCCCGTGGGGTAAGGAAAGTTTCGCGGAACTCTCGCGGCGGCTTGCGCCGCGGGTGGAGGCGAAAGAGGGAGGCGGCGCCTGTGACGCTCAGGGGGGCGCCGTGCCGCGCGATGATGCGTTCGAGCCCGATTCGCAGTTTGTCCCCCAGCCGCTCGAGGTGATCGAAGGCAGCGCGGTCGAGGGCCTCCATCGCGGCGAGTCCTGCCGCCATCGAGAGCGGATTGGCTGAAAAGGTGCCGCCCTGCGGCAGAGCAGGGCGGCCTGATGCGGCGTCGAAGACTGCCATCACCTCGCTGCGGCCGCCGATCGCGCCGATGGGGAGCCCGCCGCCAATGATCTTGCCGAGCGCGAAGAGATCGGGGGCGAGCCCATAGAGCGCAGAGGCGCCTTCATAACCCTGTCGGAGGTTGAGAACCTCGTCGCTGATAACAAGGATACCGTGACGACGGGCCGTCTCTTGGATGGCGGATACGAAATCCGGCGTGGGCGAAATGAGCCCACCGCGGCTCGGCATGGGATCGACAAGGACGGCTGCGAGACGCGCTGCATGTTCCGTGATCAGCCGGCGCGCACCCTCGGCGTTGTTGAAGCGCAAAATCACGACGTCATCGAGCACGGCTCGCGGCATGCCGCGATAATGAAGAGTGGGCGCGGGATGTTCGGGATCGCCCCACGTTTGAGGCGTTGCAGCCTGGCTTACCTCCACCCAGTCGTAGGCGCCGTGATAGGCCCCCTCGATCTTGGCAATCGCGGGACGCCCCGTGAACGCCCGCGCCGCCTTAATCGCGAACATGACCGCCTCGGTACCGGTATTGACGAAGCGGATGCGGTCAAGATGCGGAATGCGGGCGCAGAGAAGCTCGGCGAGCGCGATTTCGATCTCGGTCGGGTTGGCGAAGCAGCATCCGCTTCTGAGCTGATGCGTCACGGCCTTGATCACGGGCGGGAAGGCGTGGCCGTGGATGAGGGTCGTGAAGTTGCCGTTAAGGTCGAGGAGGCGGCGGCCATCGACGTCGACAAGAAACGCACTCTCTCCGTGATGCATGTAGCGGGGAATGGGATCGCGCTCGATCGTGACCCGCGTGGTGCCGTCCGGGAAAACCCTGCGCGCCCGGCCGAAAGTCTCGGCCGAACGGGGCCCGATGAGCGGAGGGGGGGAAAGGGCTGCTTGCTCTAACACCGCGGCTCTCCTCTTGCTGAAGGCCTGGGAATTGCTCGGACGACGTAGACGTCGCGATAAAGTAGAAGACAATTGTCCTGCGCAGATAAGTATTACGCCTTACTGTCTTCTATTTCATAGAGGTTCCCAGAAACCAAATTAACTGTATCATTCACTTTGCGACCCTCCCGCTCTCGATTTGCACCAATGTTGAGCAAGTTGCTTCTCCGTAGCCCCCCCCCCGCTGGTGCGGGATGGTGATTGGCTGCTGATTGTCCTTGTTCACCAGGTCGGAAATGGAGAGATCGACCAACTGATTAAGTCGACCGCACGCTGGAGTATCGCCTCGGTCCGGGCACGGTCGGGTGAAGCGGCGATGACATGTCCCATGCGATCTCGATAGTCGCCTTTCCTGACGATCGGCATGTTGGGCTCGACACACAATTTCACCTCGGCGACACCTGGTACAGCGGCCGCCCGACTGTCGCCATCGATCCAATCGAGGATGCCATCGCGATCAGGAACTAGGACCCGCACGGCCACAATGTGCGAATGCCTTTCGCGCAAATCCCATTCGTCGCCGACGACAAGCTTGATGTGTTCGGTGATGAGATCGACTCCGTAAGCCAGCTGAACCAATTGAGGACCCGTCCCACCCAAAAGTCGCGGATTGACTTCAATGACGACTGGGCCAAGCTTCGTCCACCGGAGTTCAATGTTCGTGGGGCCCCAGCCAAGGCCGAGAACTCGCAAACAGCTCAACGAAACATCGGCGATACGTTTATACTCGTCATCTGTCAGCGGGGCTGGCTGGATGCCGCTATGGAAGACGAAATGCGGTGGGGGGCCGTAGTCAGCTGCGGCAATCGCAATGACCTCATTTCCCATTATCTGAGCGATATAATGGGGGCCTTGTACGAATTCTTCGACCAGTATCCTCGGCGAGGACCGCCATGTGTGCTTCTCGCTCAACAGATAGGTGGTATGTTCGGCTACCTCTTCGACGGTGCTGCATAATCGGACACCGATGCTGCCACTGCCTACTGCTG
>NZ_JBJACT010000041.1:0-44432 GCF_044778005.1 Mesorhizobium sp. IMUNJ 23033 | reverse complement strand
GCCGTGGCCGGCCGATCGGCTGGGCGACCGGTGCCGAGCCCGCGGCCGGCGCGGCGGTGCGCGCGGCAGTCGGTGCAGCGCTCGCAGCCATCATGCCGCCGCCCGCAGGCGCGGGAACGGCGCCATCGAAATCAAAGACGGATGTTAGTTCGTCGATATCGACGCCGCCGGCCGGCTTTGCCACCAGGATCGATACCCAGAGGCCGAATATGGAAAGGCCTAGCAGGTTCAAGCCGCCGGGCACGCTGTCTGGGTTGCCGAGGTCGATGACCAGCATGGTACCTGCCTGCAAGACTGCGTAGATGGCGGAGAACACGATGTAGGCCCACAGGATCCAACTGCGTCCGTTTGCGTCGCGGCTGCGGCGCCAGGCGATGTTGCCGCGCAGCAGCACAAACGCCAGAGACATGACCAGGATGACGCCAGCCATACCCTGCCGCGACGGGCCGGGTGTCGAATTGATCAGCCCCTCGAAGCCGATCGTTCCCGCGATGCAGACAACGATCGCCACAATCTCCGCCACCGTCGCGGCGACAGAGTAAAGAAAGAAGCGCAAACGACCGATACTGGACGCAAACATCCAACACCCCCAGTTTTGGGGACAATGGACGAAACCGAATAAGATTCGGTTACTGGCGAGCCTCAAGTTTAACCGGTTCTATTCTTCCTTGTCCGGCGACTGGTTTCGCGCCGCTGCAGGAAGCCGCCTTGGATCATCTCCAGGCGAACCGTCTCCGCGCGGCATCGCCGGTGAAAACCTGTCCAGCGACGAGATGATGCCACGCAGCACCTTGAGTTCCGGCTCGGCGAAACCGGCGCGCGTCAGCACCGCGCGCAGATTGTCGACCATCTTCGGCTTCTTCTGCGCCGGGCGAAAGTAGCCGCGCGCTTCGAGCGCGCCTTCCAGATAGGCGAACAGGCCGTGCAATTGCTCCTTGGTCGCCGGCAGCATTTCGGGGCCGGAGAAATTGGTCTTGGTCTCGTCCTCGAGGCCGGACTTCATCCATTCATAGGACATCAGAAGTGCTGCCTGGGCGATGTTGAGCGAGGAGAAGGCCGGATCGACGGGAAAGGTGACGATCTCGTCGGCGAGACCCACTTCGTCATTGTAGAGCCCGAAACGCTCGCGGCCGAACAGGATGCCTGTGCGCTGGCCGGCTGTGTGACGTGCCCGCAGCGCCCTGCCCGCTTCGACCGGGCCGCGCACGGCCTTAAAGCCGTCGCGCTCCCGCGCCGTGGTGGCGAAGACGAAATTGAGATCGGCGATCGCCGAGGCGAGATCGTCGAACACTTTGACGGCATCGATGACATGGTCGGCGCGGCTGGCGGCAGCGCGCGCCTTCTCGCTCGGCCAGCCATCGCGCGGATTGACCAGGCGCAGTTCGGCGAGGCCGAAATTGGCCATGGCGCGCGCGACCATGCCGATATTCTCGCCGAGCTGCGGTTCGACGAGGATGATCGCCGGGCCGGCGGCGGCGGCGGTGCTGGGATTTTCGTCGGCTGACATCGTCGTCAATGAACTGCTGTTTGCGGCATTTCAGCGTCCCCTGCCACATTCGGCCGCGAAAATGAAGCTCTCGCAAGGAACGGCCGATGCCACGGTGGGACCGGCCGGTGCGGATCGCCGTTTGCGCGGCCAAAAATGCTTTGATATACGAGCCGCATCCCCGGCCGAAAGCCATGCGGGCAGGCCGTTCCGATATCCCCAGCAACGAGGCATTCTTTCCATGGCGAAGATCAAGGTGGCGAACCCGGTCGTCGAACTCGACGGCGACGAGATGACCCGCATCATCTGGCAGTTCATCAAGGACAAGCTGATCCACCCCTATCTCGACCTCACGCTCGACTATTACGACCTCGGCGTCGAGCACCGCGACGCCACCAGCGACCAGGTGACCATCGACGCGGCCAACGCCATCAAGAAGCACGGCGTCGGCGTGAAATGCGCGACGATCACCCCCGACGAGCAGCGCGTCGAGGAATTCAAGCTGAAGAAGATGTGGAAGTCGCCGAACGGCACCATCCGCAACATCCTCGGCGGCACCATCTTCCGCGAGCCGATCATCATGAAGAACGTGCCGCGCCTGGTGCCCGGCTGGACCAAGCCGATCATCGTCGGTCGTCACGCCTTCGGCGACCAGTACCGCGCCACCGATTTCCGCTTCCCCGGCAAGGGCAAGCTGACGATCAAGTTCGTCGGCGAGGACGGCCAGGTTATCGAGCACGACGTGTTCGACGCGCCGGCGGCCGGCGTCGCCATGGCCATGTACAATCTCGACGAGTCGATCCGCGAGTTCGCCCGTGCCTCGCTGAACTACGGCCTGCTGCGCAACTATCCGGTCTATCTGTCGACCAAGAACACCATCCTCAAGGCCTATGACGGCCGCTTCAAGGACATCTTCCAGGAGGTCTACGAGCAGGAGTTCGAGGCCGAGTTCAAGGCGAAGAAGCTGTGGTACGAGCACCGGCTGATCGACGACATGGTGGCCTCCAGCCTGAAATGGTCGGGCGGCTATGTCTGGGCCTGCAAGAACTATGACGGCGACGTGCAGTCCGACACGGTGGCGCAAGGCTTTGGGTCGCTCGGCCTGATGACCTCGGTGCTGATGACGCCGGACGGCAAGACGGTGGAAGCCGAAGCCGCGCACGGCACCGTCACCCGCCACTACCGCCAGCACCAGAAGGGCGAGGAGACCTCGACCAATTCGATCGCCTCGATCTTTGCCTGGACGCGCGGGCTGGCCCACCGCGCCAAGCTCGACGACAATGCCGAGTTGAAACGCTTTGCCGAGACGCTGGAAAAGGTCTGCATCCAGACGGTCGAGAGCGGCTTCATGACCAAGGACCTGTCGCTGCTGATCGGCCCCGACCAACCTTGGCTCTCGACCACCGGCTTCCTCGACAAGATCGACGAGAATTTGCAGAAGGCGATGGCCTGACCGGCAATCGCGATGGGCAAGCCCATCGTCTACGGGGCGGACTACAGCGTCTATGTGCGCATCGTCCGCCTCGCGCTCGAGGAAAAGGGCATCGACTACGATCTCGTGCCGGTCGATGTCTTCGCGACGGAGGGCATTCCGGCCTGGTATCTCGAGCACCATCCGTTCGGCCGCATCCCGGCCTTCGAGCATGACGGGTTTCGCCTGTTCGAAACCAGCGCAATCGCCCGCTATGTCGACGAGGCGTTCGACGGCCCGGCGCTGCAGCCAAAAGACGCCCGCACCCGCGCAACCTTGAACCAGATCATCGGCATGCTCGACGCTTACGGCTATCGCGCCATGGTCTGGGATGTCGCCGTCGAGCGGCTGGAGAAGGAAGCGCCAGACGAGGCACTGATCGCCAGCGGGCTTCGCCACGCCGACACGGTGCTGCGGGTGCTGACGGCTCTGAAGAGTGAGGGGCCGTGGCTGCTGGGGTCGCAACTGACCCTTGCCGACCTGCATGCGGCGCCGGTCATTGGCTATTTCCTCAAGGTTGCCGAAGGGCGAGAAACGCTGGCCACGTTTCCGGAGATCAGGGATTGGTGGGCCCGCATCGCCGGGCGCGCGAGCTTCGTCAGGACCGAAAAGGCCGATTGAGCCGCCGCAAACCGGGCCCAGCAGAAGGCAATGGGCTAGAATCCTATCTCGGGCCGGGTGACCATCAGCCTGAGTATGGCGAGCACCGCGGCGAAAGCCGGAAAGCCGGAAAGGGCTTCCCCGGTCAGACCATAGCCGCCGAGAACGAGGACCTTCATGTGGTGGCTTTCAGGCGGCCTCGAGCGCCGCCCTTACCGCTGCAATCGCATCGCCGGCCTTCGAGGCATCGGGGCCGCCGGCCTGGGCCATGTCCGGGCGACCGCCGCCGCCCTGCCCGCCCAACGCGGCGGACGCGACGCGCACCAGGTCGACGGCGCTGAAGCGGCTGAGCAAATCGTCGGTCACGGCGACCACGACGCTGGCCTTGTTGTCCTCACCGGCGCCGACGAAGACGACGACGCCGGAACCGAGCGACGACTTGCCGGCATCGGCCAGCGGCTTCAGATCCTTCGGCGCCACGCCGGAGACGGCCTTGCCGAGGAAGCCGACGCCGGCAACGGTCTCGTTCTCGGCCGGCGCACCGGCAGCGGCACCACCGCCCAGCGCCAGTTTCTTGCGCGCTTCGGTCAGTTCCTTCTCGAGCTTCTTGCGCTCGTCGAGCAGCGCCTCGACGCGCGCCGGCACGTCGGCCGGCGAGATCTTCAGCGTCGCGGCAACCGTCTTCAGCCGCCTGTCCTGCTCGTCGAGATGTTTCCTGGCGGCCTCTCCGGTCAGCGCCTCGATGCGGCGCACGCCGGCAGCCACCGCGCTGTCCGAAACGACGCGCACCAGGCCGATGTCGCCGGTCGCCCTGACATGCGTGCCGCCGCAGAGCTCGACCGAATAGGGCCGGTTGGTCTTGGCGCCATGCAGGCCGGTGCCCATCGACACGACGCGCACCTCATCGCCGTATTTCTCGCCGAACAGCGCCATGGCGCCCTCGGCAATGGCGTCGTCGACCGACATCAGGCGCGTGGTCACCGGGCTGTTCTGCACGACGATCTCGTTTGCCATGCGCTCGACCTCTTCGAGATCCTCGGGCGAAATGGGCTTGTTGTGCGAGATGTCGAAGCGCAGGCGCTCGGGCGCGACCAGCGAGCCCTTCTGCGCGACATGCGTACCCAGCACCTCGCGCAGCGCCTCATGGATCAGATGCGTCGCGGAGTGGTTGGCGCGCAGCCTGGTGCGGCGCGCATGATCGACCTTCAGCTCGACGGCAGCGCCGGTCTTGACCGTGCCGCTGGCCACCTTGCCGAGATGCACGAAAAGCCCGTCGGCCTTCTTCTGCGTGTCTGATATCTCGATCGAGAACCCTTCGCCTGATATGACGCCGGTGTCGCCCATCTGGCCGCCGGACTCACCGTAGAACGGCGTCTGGTTGACGACCACGGCAACCGCGTCACCCTTGTTCGCGCTGTCGACGGTCTTACCGTCGCTGACCAGCGCCAGGATGAGGCCTTCCGCCTGCTCGGTCTCGTAGCCAAGGAACTCGGTGGCGCCGGTCTTCTCACGCACCGCAAACCAGACGGTCTCGGTAGCAGCGTCGCCGGAACCGGCCCAGCTCTTGCGCGCCTCGGCCTTCTGCCGCTCCATCGCATCGGTGAAGCCGGCAAGATCGACCGAAATGCTGCGCTGGCGCAACGCGTCCTGCGTCAGGTCGAGCGGGAAGCCGTAGGTATCGTAGAGCTTGAAGGCCGTCTCACCATCCAGCATATCGCCTGAGCCGAGCGTTTCCGTAGCGTCCGAAAGCAGGCCGAGGCCGCGTGCCAGCGTCTTGCGAAAGCGGGTCTCTTCCAGCTTCAGCGTTTCGGTGATGAGCGCTTCGCCGCGCCCGAGCTCCGGATAGGCCTGGGCCATCTCACGGACCAGCGCCGGCACCAGCTTCCACATCAGCGGTTCGTTCGCGCCGAGCAGCTGCGCATGGCGCATGGCGCGGCGCATGATGCGACGCAGCACATAGCCGCGGCCTTCATTGGACGGCAGCACCCCGTCGGCCACCAGGAAGCAGGAGGACCGCAGATGGTCGGCGATGACGCGGTACGAGCCGACAGTGTCGGCATCCGGGCCGCGGCCGAGCGCGGACGACGCTGCATCGATCAGATGACGGAACAGGTCGGTTTCAAAAACGCTTTCCACACCTTGCAGGATGGAGGCCATGCGCTCCAGACCCATGCCGGTGTCGATCGACGGTCGCGGCAGATCGATGCGCTCGTCCTTGGTCACCTGTTCATACTGCATGAACACCAGGTTCCAGAATTCGAGGAAGCGGTCGCCATCCTCCTCCGGGGTGCCGGGAGGACCGCCCCAGATGTGCTCGCCACGGTCGATGAAGATCTCCGAGCACGGACCGCACGGTCCGGTGTCGCCCATCGCCCAGAAATTGTCGGAGGTCGGGATGCGGATGATGCGATCGTCCGAGAAGCCGGCGATCTTTTTCCAGTAGCCGGCGGCTTCGTCGTCGGTGTGATAGACGGTGACCAGCAGCTTGTCCTTGTTCAGCCCGAACTCTTTGGTGATCAGGTTCCAGGCAAGCTCGATGGCGCGCTCCTTGAAATAGTCGCCGAAGGAGAAATTGCCGAGCATCTCGAAGAAGGTCAGGTGCCGCGCCGTGTAGCCGACATTGTCGAGATCGTTGTGCTTGCCGCCGGCGCGCACGCTCTTCTGCGCGGTCGTGGCACGCGAATAGGGCCGCTTCTCCAGGCCGGTGAAGACGTTCTTGAACTGCACCATGCCGGCATTGGTGAACATCAATGTCGGGTCGTTGCGCGGCACCAGCGGGCTCGAAGCCACGACCTCGTGGCCCTCCTTGCGGAAATAGTCGAGAAATGTCGACCGGATCTCGTTCACGCCACTCATGAGTGCTGCCTTTTTCGCGAAAACCGCCGGCAACCCGGCGGAAACTGGTCTCTGCTTTTCAGAAGATGCACTGGCCTTTTAGCGGGCACGCTCCACCCTGTCTAGAAACAGGGAATTGGGCCAATCCATGCCGCCCAAAAACAAAAACCGCCGGCTCGAGGCCGGCGGTTTGGAACGCGATACTGTAGAACTCGGTTACTTAAGCATCGGATAATAGACTAAATTTATGGCCGAACTCTGGCCGCTGCCTTACATGGCGCCGGATTCCTCCTCGAAGCCGTCGTCTTCGCCGCGCTCAGGGCCGCCATTTTCGAGGAATTTCTCGGCGATCAGCCCGGCATTCTGCCTGAGCGCCAGTTCAATCTCACGCGCCGTGTCGGGATTGTCGCGCAGGAACAGCTTTGCGTTCTCGCGGCCCTGGCCGAGGCGCTGCGAATTGTAGGAGAACCAGGCACCGGACTTCTCGACCACGCCGGCCTTGACGCCGAGGTCGACCAGTTCGCCGGTCTTGGACACGCCCTCGCCATACATGATGTCGAACTCGACCACCTTGAAGGGCGGCGCCAGCTTGTTCTTGACCACCTTGACGCGGGTCTGGTTGCCGACGACCTCGTCACGGTCCTTGACCGAGCCAATGCGGCGGATGTCGAGACGGACCGAGGCGTAGAATTTCAGCGCGTTGCCGCCGGTCGTGGTTTCGGGCGAGCCGAACATGACGCCGATCTTCATGCGTATCTGGTTGATGAAGATGACCATGGTGTTGGAGCGCGAAATCGAAGCGGTCAGCTTGCGCAGCGCCTGGCTCATCAGGCGGGCCTGCAGGCCGGGCAGCGAATCGCCCATCTCGCCCTCGATTTCGGCGCGCGGCGTCAGTGCCGCAACCGAATCGACGACCAGCACGTCGATGGCGCCGGAACGAACCAGCGTGTCGCAGATTTCCAGCGCCTGCTCACCGGTGTCGGGCTGCGAGATCAGCAGGTTTTCGAGATCGACGCCGAGCTTGCGGGCATAGACCGGGTCGAGCGCATGCTCGGCATCGACGAAGGCGCAGATGCCGCCCTTCTTCTGGGCTTCGGCCACTGTGTGCAGCGCCAGCGTCGTCTTGCCGGAGCTTTCCGGCCCGTAGATCTCGACGATGCGGCCGCGCGGCAGGCCACCAACGCCAAGCGCGATGTCGAGGCCAAGCGATCCCGTCGGCACCGTTTCGATCTCGACGACCTGCTCATTGGCACCAAGGCGCATGATCGAGCCCTTGCCGAAAGCGCGCTCGATCTGCGACAGCGCCGCATCCAGGGCCTTTGATTTGTCCACTGCCTTATCCTCTACAAGCCGCAAAGTATTCTGAGCCATGATACATCACCCCTTGGTCGTCAATGAAGGCCGGACAATCCGTAATCCCTGCCCTATTTGTACCTTTTTTGTTCTCGTTTGGCAAGGGGTATCAACCATCTGAAAAACAATCGATATCCGGATTTGTTCTTTTTTTGTCTCATCCCTTCGTTCCATGAACCATCCCGCATCCGATCAGGCGGTCCGATTGTTTTGATCCGCCGAATCGCTGCCTTGCCTGCGAAGCTCAGCCGCACAGCCTAGCGCTTGTGCGGCTGGAATAACAAAGGTCATATCGCCCGCATGATGAAATCCTCAAAGATACTGGCCGTGGGCGGCGCCCATATCGATCGGCGCGGCCAGGTAGCAGGCCCTTACGTGCCGGCCGCGTCTAACCCCGGCACGATGCGCGAGGATGTCGGCGGTGGCGTCTTCAATGCGCTGCGCAGCCTGGTGCGGCGCGGCGTTTCGGCATCGCTGCTTTCGCTGCGCGGCGGCGACGCTTCGGGCGAGACGGTGTCGCGTGCCATCGCCGCCTCTGGGATCACCGACCTGTCGGCGGTGTTCCTCGACCGCACCACGCCGAGCTATACGGCGCTGATCGACCGTGACGGCGAGCTGATCGTCGGCTTTGCCGACATGGCGCTGTACGATCTTGCCTTCGCCAAGCAGATCCGCCGCGCCAAGGTGCGTGAAGTGGTCGCCGCCGCCGACGCGATCCTGTGCGACGCCAATCTGCCGACCGCGGCACTCGAGCGGCTGGTGGCGCTGGCCGGCGTCAGGCCGGTGTTCGCCATTGCCATCTCGCCAGCCAAGGTGGTGCGGCTGATGCCGGTGCTCAGCAGCCTGGCCCTGCTGTTCATGAACCGGCGCGAGGCTGTCGCGCTGGCCGTGGTAGACGCCGATGCCTCCGAGCAAGGCCTGGTCGACGGGTTGCGGCGCGCTGGTCTGAAAAGCGGCGTGGTGACGGCGGGCGGCGCGCCGGTGCTGGGCTTCGACGGAGACGGGCTTTTCGCCGTCGTGCCCCCTGCCCCCCGACAAATCGCCGACGTCACCGGCGCCGGCGATGCGCTGGCGGGCGCGACGATTGCCGCCCTGCTGCGCGGATTGTCGCTGCGCGCCGCGCTTCGGGAAGGTGTCGCCGCCGCGATGCTTGCCATCGAGAGCAGCGACGCCGTGCCGGGCTTCACGGCGGCGAGCTTTGCCGAGGCGCTGGCCCTTGTGCCGCAGCCGCGGGAAGTGGCATGAGGTCGGCCAGTTCAGCTTGCTAGATCGGAGACGGAAATGACGCCGGAAACCGCCCGCCCCTTCATCGACATCCACAAGCCGGTGGCTGAGGCGCTGGCCGCGGGTCGTCCGGTGGTGGCGCTGGAAAGCACCATCATCACCCATGGCATGCCCTATCCCGACAATGGCGCCATGGCGGCCAATGTCGAGAAGATAATCCTGGACAATGGCGCGGTGCCGGCGACGATCGCCGTGGTTTCCGGCCGCATCAAGATCGGGTTGTCAGACGGCGAGCGCGAATCGCTGGCCATGACGGGTGACGCCATGAAGCTGTCGCGCGCCGATCTCGGCTTTGCGGTGGCGCAAGCGCGCACCGGCGGCACCACGGTCGCCGCCACCATGATCGCCGCTCATATGGCCGGGATAAAGGTGTTCGCCACCGGCGGCATCGGCGGCGTCCACAAGGGCGCGGAAAAGAGCTTCGACATCTCCGCCGATCTCGACGAGCTGGCACGCACGCCGGTCATCGTCGTCTCGGCCGGCGCCAAAGCGATCCTCGACATCGAAAAGACGCTGGAGGTTCTGGAGACGCGCGGCGTGCCGGTCATCGGCCATGGCTGCGAGACGATGCCCGCCTTCTGGTCCAGACATTCGCCGTTCCGGGCGCCGCTCACCTTGCATGCGCCGGAGGACATCGCGCATTTTTACCGGACGCGGCAGGCGCTGGGATTGAGCGGCGGCATATTGATCGCCAATCCGGTGCCGGAAGACCAGGAAATCCCGGCCGACGAGATGGCCGGCTACATCGAGGCCGCGCAGAAGGCCGCGGAAGTGCAGAACGTGACCGGCAAGGCGGTGACGCCGTTCCTGCTGGGGAAAATCCTCGAACTGACCGGCGGCAGGAGCCTGAAGACCAACATCGCGCTGGTCGAGAACAATGCAAGGCTGGCGGCGGGGATCGCGAAGGCGCTTTAGACCCTACTTCCCCGCCCGTCGTCCCGCCTCGTAGGCCCGGCGCGCCCAGACCGCCATCTCGTCTGGATCGTCGAAGGCGCTGTCGGGGACGCTCCAGTAGGGCATCGAAACCTGCTTGCCGTGCCGCGAGCCGGTATAGGTCCATTGCCGGCAGCCGGCGGCCTCGAAGTCGGGGGCGCTTTCCGCGTCCGCCTTCAGCATCAATTCGCCACGCACCACGATGGCGACGATGACGCCGTCGCAATAGATGCCCTTGCCGCCGAATAGCTTTCGGATGCTGATCGGGCCCAGGCTTTCAAAAAGTTCTTCTATGCGTTCGTTCTCCATGCGGCGATCATGTCACCGGCCCTGTCATCGCCGCAACCAAAACCATGCTGACAAGGTTGAGGGACAAACACGTCGGAGTTCCAACATGCCGCTTCTGCTCAAAGGCTCCTGCCGCTGCGATGCCGTCCGCTTCGAGGTGGAGAGCCACACGCCGGTACCGTTCATGCTGTGCTACTGCTCGATCTGCCGCAAGCAGCAGGGCGGTGGCGGCTTCGCCATCAATCTCGGCGCCGATTCCGAGACGCTGAAGATCACCGGCAAGCGCAATCTCGGCGTCTACCGGGCCGAGATCGAAGATGACGAACATTCGCAATGCGAGGTCTCGACGGGCGAACGCAATTTCTGCAAAAAGTGCGGTTCGGCGCTGTGGCTCTACGACCCGACCTGGCCGGAGCTTGTGCATCCCTTCGCCTCGGCGATCGACAGCGAACTGCCCAAGCCGCCTGAAAAGGTGCATCTGATGCTGAAATACAAGGCGAGCTGGATCGAGCCCGAGATCGGCAAGAAGGACAAGGTGTTCGACGTCTATCCCGAGGAATCGATCGCCGACTGGCACAAGCGGACTGGGATGTGGGTCGATTAGCGTTCTTCGCCCCGTTTACGGGGAGAAGATGCCGGCAGGCAGATGAGGGGCGGCGCGAACTTGGAGAGGGTAGCGCTGCCCCTCATCCGGCCCTATCGGGCCACCTTCTCCCCGTAAACGGGGCGAAGGAAGAGGTCTCAGGCCGAGGCGCGGGCTTCGGCCAAGGCCTTCAGGTCAGCCGGCTTCAGTTCGACCGATTCACCGCAGCCGCAGGCCGAGCTCTGGTTCGGGTTGCGGAAGGTGAAGCCGGTGCGCAGCGTCGTCTGCTCGAAATCCATCTCGGTGCCGAACAGGAACAGCGCCGCCTCCGGCGCGACATAGACATGGGCGCCGTCGCGCTCGATATGGTCGTCCTTGGTGTTCGGCTCGGTCACCAGGTCGACCGTGTATTCCATGCCGGCGCAGCCGCCCTTCTTGATGCCGAGGCGAATGCCATGCGCGTTTTCGCGGGTGGCAACAATCTCGCGCACCCGGTCGGCGGCCTTTTCGGTCATCGTGATGACGGCGAAGCGTCCCATTCTTTCTCTCTCCATTCCATGCAGGTTCAAGGCCTGCCGAATGATTCTTCACCTAAAATGGTGAAGTTTTATGCCAGGCGCAAGTGCGCCAACCCATTGTCCGGCCGATGCTAATACCAGCCGACCGCGACCTGCGCCTCTTCCGACATGCGGTCGGGCGACCAGGGCGGGTCGAAGGTCATGTTGACCTCGACGCCGGAAACGCCCTCGACGGCGCCGACGGCATTCTCCACCCAGCCGGGCATTTCGCCGGCCACCGGGCAGCCAGGCGCGGTCAGTGTCATGTCGATCTTGACCGAACGGTCGTCCTCGATGTCGATCTTGTAGATCAGGCCGAGTTCGTAGATGTCGGCCGGGATTTCCGGGTCGTAGACCGTCTTCAGCGCCGAGACGATGTCGTCGGTCAGCCGCGCCAGTTCATCGGCGGGAATGGCCGAGGCGGAAACCAGCGGGTTAATGGCTGCTTCCGGTACGGTCTCGGTGGTGTGGCTAGCGTCTTCCATGATCATCACCCGAAGAACTTGCGCGCTTTTTCAAGCGCATCGCCCAAAGCGTCGACTTCGGCCCTGGTATTATACATGCCGAACGATGCCCTGCATGTGGAGGTTACGCCGAAGCGTTTCAACAGTGGCTGGGCGCAATGGGTGCCGGCACGGACAGCAACACCTTGGCGGTCGATCACCATCGACACGTCATGCGCATGGATACCCTGCAATTCGAACGAGATGATGGCGCCCTTGCCGGGCGCGTCGCCGAAGATGCGCAGCGAGTTTATGGCGCGCAGCCGCTCATGCGCATAGTCCTTCAAATCGGCCTCGTGCGCTGCGATGCGCTCGCGGCCGATCTTGTCCATATAGTCGAGCGCGGCACCCAGGCCGATCGCCTGCACGATCGGCGGTGTGCCGGCCTCGAAGCGGTGCGGCGGCTCGTTGTAGGTGACGACGTCTTCCGTCACCTCCTCGATCATCTCGCCGCCGCCCATGAAGGGGCGCATGCGCTCGAGAATATCCTTCTTGCCATAGAGCACGCCGATGCCCGAGGGCCCGTAGACCTTGTGTCCGGTGAAGACGAAGAAATCGCAGTCGAGATCCTGGACGTCGATCGGCATATGCACGGCGCTCTGGCTGCCGTCGACCAGCACCGGGATTCCCCGGGCGTGCGCGATGCGCACGATCTCCTTGATCGGCGTCACCGTGCCCAGCGCGTTCGACATCTGGGTGATGGCGACGAGCTTCGTGCGAGACGTCAACCGCTTTTCGAATTCCTCGATGTGGAAGACGCCGAGATCGTCGACCGGCACCCAGACCAGCTTGGCGCCCTGTCGCTCGCGGATGAAATGCCAGGGCACGATGTTGGAATGGTGCTCCATGATCGACAGCACGATTTCGTCGCCCTCGCCGATCTTGGGCATGCCATAACCGTAAGCAACCGTGTTGATCGCCGAAGTGGTGTTGGAGGTGAAGACGATGTTGTCGGTGCTCGGCGCGTTGAGGAAACGGCGCACCGTCTCGCGAGCCTTCTCATAGGCGTCGGTCGCGGCATTGGACAGGAAATGCAGGCCGCGGTGGACGTTGGCGTATTCCTGGCTGTAGGCATGCTGGATGGCGTCGAGAACCGCCTGCGGCTTCTGTGCCGAGGCGCCGTTGTCGAGATAGACCAGCGGCTTGCCGTAGACTTCCCGCGACAGGATCGGGAAATCGCGGCGGATCGCCTCGACGTCGTAGGGGATGCTTTCGACTTTCTGGTCCATTTCGAAGTCCTTGCCGTCCTAGGCCGCGTTCCTTCCAACACCCCTCATCCGTCTCGGCGCTACGCGCCGATCCACCTTCTCCCACAAGGGAAGAAGGTCAGGCGCTCACCCGTGCGTCAAAAACCAATCGTCGAGCCGTGCTTCCAGCGCCTCGACGATTGCCTCGTCGTCCAGTTCCTCGATCACCTCGGCGACGAAGGCCTTGACCAACAGGCCCCGGGCCGACTTCTCATCGATGCCGCGCGCCATCAAATAGAACAGATGGTCGTGGTCGATCTCGGTGACGGTGGCGCCATGGCCGCAGACGACGTCGTCGGCGAAGATTTCCAGCTCCGGCTTGGTCGAGAACTCGCCATCATCGGACAGAAGCAGCGTGTTGCAGGCCATCTTGGCGTTGGTCTTCTGCGCATACTGATGGACGTTGATGCGGCCCTGGAACACGCCGCGCGCCTTGCCGGTCACCACGTTGCGGATCACTTCCGTCGAAGTCGTGTGCGGCACGGCGTGGTCGAGAACCATGGTCACGTCCGTATGCGTGTCGCCAGCCAAAAGGTTGATGCCGCGCAGCGTGAAGTCGGCGCCTTCGCCCGTCGTCCTGACCACGATCTCCTGGCGCACGAGCTTGCCGCCGGCATTCATGAAGAACACCGTCAGCTTCGAATTCTTGCCGAGATGCGCCTTGAACTGGGCAAGATGCGTAGCCGTGTCCGGCTGCTCCTGCACGATCAGCCATGTCACATCGGCGCCCTCGCCCAGAACGAGCTGGCTGACGGAACTGACCAATGCCGCGCCATCGCCAGTCTGGCGCTCGACGATGCTTGCCTTGGCACCAGCGCCGAGCCGGACCGCCAGGCGCACATGGGTCTGGCCGCCGGCCTGTAGGCTCTGCAGTTCGATCGGCTTTTCAAGCTGGGTGCCGTCGGCGATGTCGACGAAATAGCCGTCGGCAACAAAGGCGGTGTTCAGCGCGCCGATGGCGTCGTCGCTGCCATAGGGATCGAGCCCCAGCGCGATGCTGCCGTCGGTCAGCTTTTCCGACAGGCGCTGCACGGCGACGCCCTCGATCGCCGGTGTCTTCGTGCCCGACACGCCGTTTAAGACCGGCAGGATGGCAGAGCCTTCGACGATTGGCGCAATGGCCTTGGTGGCGGCTGCGGGATCGAACTCCGGCACCGAAGTCAGCAGTCGGCGCAGGTCCGTGTAGTGCCAGGATTCGATGCGCCGGGTCGGCAGGCCGTGCTTGATCGCCTCGATGGCGTCGTCGCGCTTCAGCATTACCGCGCCGTCGCCAGGCAGCAGCGACAGCCGCTCGCCGAAGGCGTCGATCAACGCCGTTTCGGCCGGGGTGCGCTGCGGTTGTGCGTGCATGTTCATCAGTTCCGCCCCTGGCATCTCATGCGGCTTCGCCGATCACACCGGCATAGCCATTGGCTTCGAGATCGAGCGCCAGCGACTTGTCGCCCGACTTGATGACCTGGCCCTTGTAGAGGACGTGCACGCTGTCCGGCACGATGTGCTCGAG
This sequence comes from Mesorhizobium sp. IMUNJ 23033, assembly GCF_044778005.1. Classification (NCBI taxonomy): domain Bacteria; kingdom Pseudomonadati; phylum Pseudomonadota; class Alphaproteobacteria; order Hyphomicrobiales; family Phyllobacteriaceae; genus Mesorhizobium; species Mesorhizobium sp. IMUNJ 23033. The sequence continues at coordinate 29,788 of NZ_JBJACT010000041.1, read as the reverse complement.
CAGGCGCTGGTAGTGGGTGATGACGACAATGGCACGCTCCGGCGAACGCAGCGCGTTGACGCCGTCCGAGACGATCTTCAGCGCGTCGATGTCGAGGCCGGAATCGGTCTCGTCGAGCACGCAAAGCTTCGGCTCCAGGAGCTTCATCTGCAGGATCTCGGCGCGCTTCTTCTCGCCGCCGGAAAAGCCGACATTGAGCGGCCGCTTCAGCATCGCCATGTCCATGCTGAGCGAGCCGGCGGCGTCCTTCACGCGCTTCAAAAATTCCGGGATCTTCAGCGGCTCCTCGCCACGCGCCTTGCGCTGCTCGTTCATCGCCACTTTCAGGAATTCCATGGTCGCGACGCCCGGTATCTCCATCGGATATTGGAAGGCCAGGAAGATGCCGGCCGTGGCGCGCTCGGCCGGATCCATTTCGAGGATCGACTGGCCGTTGTAGAGGATGTCGCCTTCGGTGACCTCATAGTCCTCGCGACCGGCGAGGATATAGGACAGCGTCGACTTGCCCGAACCGTTCGGGCCCATGATGGCGGCGACCTCGCCGGCTTTCACCGTCAGGTCCAGCCCGCGGATGATCTCGGTGCCGTCGTCGACGATGCGGGCATGGAGGTTTCTGATTTCAAGCATTTCCATTCGTCCTATCCGTAGCCGTCTGCCCGGCTAAATCCGATTTATCAACTGCTTCAAGGCTTCCAAAAGCCCCTGCCAAAAGCCGTCCGGCGAATAGACCGCGACAAGCAACGCAACACCCGCGGCGCCCAAACACAACGCCAGTTGCAGCCTCGATTCCCAGCTGTCCATTCGATCCCGCAGATAGACATGCTTTTCTGCGGATTCGCGTTTGGGCGCCTTTGTCACCCCACGCTTCCTTCGAGGCTGATTCCGATCAGCTTCTGCGCCTCGACCGCGAATTCCATCGGCAGCTGCTGGATGACGTCCTTGACGAAGCCGTTGACGATCAGTGCGATCGCCTCCTCCTCGGGGATGCCGCGCTGCATGACGTAGAATTTCTGGTCCTCGGAAATCTTCGACGTCGTCGCTTCATGCTCGAACTGCGCCGTCGAGTTCTTGGCTTCCATGTAGGGCACGGTGTGCGCCCCGCACTGGTCGCCGATCAGCAAGGAGTCGCAATTGGTGAAGTTGCGCGCGTTGGTCGCCTTGCGGTGCGCCGAGACCTGGCCGCGATAGGTGTTCTGCGAGAAGCCGGCGGCGATGCCCTTGGAAATGATGCGGCTCGACGTGTTCTTGCCGAGATGGATCATCTTGGTGCCGCTGTCGACCTGCTGGTAGCCGTTCGACACGGCAATCGAATAGAACTCACCGCTGGAATCGTCGCCGCGCAGGATACAGCTCGGGTACTTCCAGGTGATGGCGGAGCCGGTCTCGACCTGCGTCCACGAAATCTTCGAGCGGTGGCCACGGCAGTCGCCGCGCTTGGTGACGAAATTGTAGATGCCGCCCTTGCCCTCGGCGTCGCCGGGGTACCAGTTCTGCACCGTCGAATATTTGATCTCGGCGTCGTCGAGCGCCACCAGTTCGACGACCGCGGCATGCAGCTGGTTCTCGTCGCGCTGCGGCGCCGTGCAGCCTTCGAGATAGGAGACGTAAGCCCCCTCCTCGGCGATGATCAGCGTGCGCTCGAACTGGCCGGTGTTCTTCTCGTTCATGCGGAAATAGGTCGACAGCTCCATCGGGCAGTGCACGCCCTTGGGCACGAAGACGAAGGAACCGTCGGTGAAGACGGCCGAGTTCAGCGTGGCATAGTAGTTGTCGGTGGTCGGCACGACCGAGCCGAGATACTTCTTCACCAGCTCCGGGTGCTCGCGGATGGCTTCCGAGATCGAGCAGAAGATGACGCCGGCCTGCGCCAGCTCCTTCTTGAAGGTGGTGACGACGGAGACGGAATCGAACACCGCGTCGACGGCAACGCGGCCCGACTTGTAGACATTGTCGCTGGCCTCCTCGAATTCCGACACGTCGGTCTTCTGCACGCCGGCGAGGATTTCCTGCTCCCTGAGCGGAATGCCGAGCTTTTCATAGACCTTCAAGAGTTCGGGATCGACGTCGCTCAGCGATGTCGGTCCGGGCGTGCTCTTCGGCGCTGCGTAATAGTAGATGTCCTGGAAGTCGATCTTCGGATAGTGGACGCGCGCCCAGGTCGGCTCGTCCAGCGTCAGCCAGCGGCGATAGGCTTCAAGACGCCATTCCAGCATCCAGGACGGCTCGTCCTTCTTGGCCGAGATGAAGCGAATAATGTCTTCGCTCAGGCCCTTGGGGGCCTTGTCCATCGCGATCTCTGTCTGGAATCCGTATTTATACTGGTCGACGTCGATCTTTCGGACCCGATCGATCGTGTCCTGCACAGCAGGCATAAGCGTTCTCCATCCACGCCGGGGTCAAGGCCCGACAGTTTTCAAACTATGGCATCGCGACGGGCCAGCAGGCAGCCGAGGCGGCGTAAGCTCCATATAGTGCGTCCCGACCGGGAATTCACCCGGCCACTTTGAAACGCACGGCTCTACCAGGCCGCAAGGCCCGAATTCGTCTTGCCACCCTCAGGCGGCTCTTTCCCTGCCCGTCCGGCGCGCGGCAATGCCTGCCAGCGCGGTCCGGAACAGTTCGATGTCCTCGGCACTCGTCGCGTGGCCGATGGACAGGCGCAAGGCACCAAGACCATCGCCGTAGCCCATGGCCTTCAGCACATGGCTCGGACCGACCTTGCCCGACGAACAGGCCGATCCCGCCGACAGCGCGACGCCGGCCAGATCGAATGCGATCTGCGCCGTCTCGGCCTTGATGCCGGGAATAGCGAAGAATGTCGTGTTGGCAAGCCTTGGCGCGCCGGTTCCGAAGATTTCCGCGTCATTCACCAGCGTTTTGATGATCGTTTCGACCTCATCGCGGCGGCGCGCGAGCACATCGACGTCGTTCAGCCCGGCCAGCGCCTGCCGTGCCGCGGCGCCAAACCCGGCGATGGCTGCAAGGTTCTCGGTGCCGCCGCGGTGGCCCTTTTCCTGGCCGCCGCCATTGACCAGAGGCTTCGGCATCATAAGATCGGACGCGGCGACCATGGCGCCGACACCCTTGGGGCCGCCGATCTTGTGCGAGGACAGGATCAGATAATCGGCGTAAGGCGCCGACATATCCAGGGAAATACGGCCAGCCGCCTGCACCGCATCGACGACGAGTATGCCGCCCGCCGCCTTGACGATTCCGGCGATGGCCTCAACGGGCTGGATGACGCCGGTCTCGTTGTTGGCGGCATGGATCGCCACCAACGGCAGGCCATCGGCCTTGTCATGGGCGGCAAGGGCCGCCGCCAATGCGCCGAGATCGGCGATGCCGTTGGCGTCGACACCGATCCGCGTCAACTGCGCCACCGGGAAGCGGCCGCCATTCAGCAAGCAGGGATGATCGGCTTCGCAAACATAGAGCCGGCTCATGCGGACAGTGCCGCGTCCCATCTGCCAGTCGGGCGAAAGAAGCGTCGAGGCGGCTTCCGTCGCGCCGGAGGTGAACACGACATGCTCCGGCTTGGCGTTGACCAGCCGAGCGACATCGCGCCGCGCATCCTCGATCAGCCGGCGGGCGGCGCGACCCTCGGCATGGACCGACGACGGATTGGCGGCGACGTCGAGTGCGACAATCATCGCCGAACGCGCCTCTGCATTGAGTGGCGCGCTGGCATTGTAGTCGAGATAGGCGCGAGTTGCGGCCATTTTCCTTCAATTGGTCCCGTCAAAAGCCATTCGGCGAGGATAGCGCGTTATTTCCTTGAAATCGCAAGGCAAGCCGTCCTATTTACCCGGCTTGCGGCGCGGGCGGCCTAGCCGGCAGGTTTTGGCCACCCAGTTTTGAACAATTCTAAACTAGCTTCTAAGAAGACGCTCGCCCTGCGTCAAGGCCAGAGGAAAGAGTGTTCCGGGCGCCGCGCATTCTTATGCCATGTGGAGTATTTTATGCCTGAGGTCATTTTTACCGGTCCGGCCGGCCGCCTTGAGGGTCGCTACCAGCCTTCTAAGGAAAAGAGCGCGCCGATCGCCATTGTGCTGCATCCACATCCGCAATTCGGCGGCACAATGAACAACAAGATCGTTTACGACCTCTTCTACATGTTCCAGAAGCGCGATTTCACCACGCTTCGCTTCAATTTCCGCGGCATCGGCCGCAGCCAGGGCGAATTCGACCACGGCACCGGCGAGTTGTCGGATGCCGCCGCAGCACTCGACTGGGTGCAGTCGCTGCATCCGGATTCCAAGAGCTGCTGGGTCGCCGGCTATTCGTTCGGCTCGTGGATCGGCATGCAGCTTCTGATGCGCCGTCCCGAGATCGAGGGCTTCATCTCGATCGCGCCGCAGCCCAACACCTATGATTTCTCGTTCCTGGCGCCCTGCCCGTCGTCGGGCCTGATCATCCATGGCGATGCCGACAAGGTGGCGCCGCCCAAGGACGTGCAGGCGCTGGTCGACAAGCTGCACACACAAAAGGGCATCACCATCACCCAGAAGACGCTGCCCGGCGCCAACCACTTCTTCGCCAATGACGCGGACCTCTTGCTGCAGGAATGCGCCGACTATCTCGACCGGCGGCTCGCCGGCGAATTGTCCGACCCGCGGCCGAAGCGCCTGAGATAAGGAGCGATCGCCATGTACCAGCCTCCGCATTTCCAGGAGACGCGGCAGGACGTCCTGCACGGGCTGGTACGGGCGCATCCGCTGGGACTGCTGATCTCCAACGGCGCCGAGGGGCCGGTCGCGAACGCGATCCCGTTCCTGCTCGACGCCGAGATTGGCGCGAAGGGCAGGCTGCGCGCCCATCTGGCGAAGGCCAACCCGCAGTGGCGGCTGCTGGCCGAAAACCCCGCTTCGCCGGTGCTGGTCGTCTTTCAGGGCGCCGACGCCTATGTGACGCCGTCCTGGTACGAGACCAAGCGCGAGACCGGCAAGGTCGTGCCGACCTGGAACTATGCCATCGTCCAGGTACGCGGCACGGTCAAGGTGATCGACGACGCTGCCTGGATCGCGCAGCAGATCGCCGAGCTGACCGCGTCGCAGGAAGGCAGCCGCGAGGCACCCTGGGCGGTGACCGACGCTCCGGCGAGCTTCATCCAGTCGCAGATCAAGGGCATCATCGGGCTGGAAATCGAGATTACCGACATCAGCGGCAAATGGAAGGTCAGCCAGAACCGGCCGGTCGCCGACCGCGTCGGCGTCGCCGAAGGGCTGGAGACCGAGGCGCCGAGTGCAAGCGCGCCAGACATGGCCGAGCTGGTCAGATCCTATGGCGGTATTGAACGCGAATAACTGAGGCCGAGGCTCTTTGGGTCAAACCCAATCACTCTGAACGACCGAGTTCGACCCGAAGCCGGCGTACGTCTTCCACGACACGAACGGCAGCTTTGCGCCGCATATCGGTCATTAAAGTTAGCTGTGCCACTGCCTTAATGCGGACATTACCGGCGACCGCACTGGAGGTCGCGGTTGCGCCATAGGCGGACCTCCCTCAACACGGAACTTAGGCCGCTTTGTCTGCTGTAGCCGGACCTTCAATGGTGCGGGCATAAGCTGCGTGTGCGGCGGGTAGCTGGCAAAGGTCCTCAGCGGTTCAAATCGGGACTAGCCCTAGTGAGCCGTCGCCAACTAGCGGAGCTCCTTCCACCTCGGCAGGTCATTTCAGGTCGCGACAGCCTAACGCTGAACGCGCACGCAAGTGCAGTTCTCTCGGTGGCTGCTCTCCACAAGTACCCCCGAGGGCGTGAACGCGCGGACGTCCGGTGTCTACCTGCGCGCCGATCCGGCGGATTTGGCCATCCTGGACGGAAACGACGATCGCCAGCGCGCGGAGCTGATCGAAGAGCGGCTGGCGCGCTGGAAGTCGATCGCGAACGCCTGAAATCCAGGCGTTCGGCATCTCCTTCCACCACGGGACAAGCCACCAGCGGCCTTGCCGGAGCTTATGGGCGCTGTTCTTGCTAGCTGTCACGAACGGGCACTGGATCGGTCGGAGCGACGTTGTAGGATAACATCACACGATGTCCCTGCTGCCAAAGACATCCAACACAGTTTATGCCGCAGTAGACTAGAGCATCGCTCGAAAAAGTGGTCACCGGCTTTTCGAACAAAGCGATGCGCAAACAAGAAGCTATAGCGGTGCGCGTGATCTCGTTTTCACGCGCACCGCTGTAGGCGCCGGATCAGATCACGAAAAAATCGTCGGCGAGCAGCGTCGGCCTGTTCGTCAGCGTCGCGAGCTGTGTCACGCCACCTGCTGCAATTCCGTTGGAATCGTAAAACAACTCACCCGTAACCTTGTTATAGATGATGTGGTCGTCGGCGTCGTGGGCGCTGGTTCCAGCGAAGAAGTAGTCTGGGTCGAGGGCTCCGGTGGTGGCTCCAAGTGCCTCCATATACGCATTTTGGAGCCTGACTGAGTCGGCCGAATGGTTGAAATCCGTCATGATGTCGCGGTTGGCCACCGAGAGCGCCGCGCTGAAAATGAAGGAATCGTTACCGGCGCCACCAGTAAGCTGGTCAATACCCAGGCCGCCGACTAGTGCATCGTTGCCACCCCGCCCAAGCACGGAATCATTGCCTCGGCCGCCGTCCAGGTTATTGTCGCTGTCGTTGCCGTCGAGCACGTTGTCGAGGGAATTTCCCGTGGCTCTGACGTTGGCGTTGCCGGTCAGACGCAGATTTTCTACCTCCCGGCGATCGACCGCCAGTGAGTACGTGACCGAGCTGAAAATCTGGTCGAGGCCCGCTTCGTCGATGACGTTGTCCAGTACATTGTCCACATAATAGGTATCGTTGCCGGCACCGCCATTCAACAGGTCGGCCCCGCTCCCGCCATCGAGCCGGTCCGCGCCATCATAGCTATATAACCGGTTGTTCCCATTGTTCCCGGTCAGCTCGTTGTCGGAAGAATTGCCTTGGGCGTTAATGTTGGCGACGCCCATGAGAGTCAGATTTTCGACATGGCTGGGCAGTGAATAGGTGATCGAGCTGAATACCCGGTCGTTGCCCGCCGCGTCGCCCTCGATCACGCGGTCGAGCGCATTGTCAACATAGTAGGTATCGTTGCCTGCGCCGCCCTCCATCTTGTCGATTCCGGCTCCGCCGTCGAGCCGATCGGCTCCGGCGCCGCCCCGCAGGGCGTCGTCGCCGGACAAGCCGGAGAGCAGGTTCCTGCCGGCGTTGCCGACCAGCGTGTTGTCGAGTTCGTTACCCATCGCGTCGATGTCGGCAACGCCGGTGAGCGTGAGCTGCTCTATTTGCTGGCCGGACAGCGAATACGTCATCGAGGTGATGACCAGATCGATGCCGGCGCCGGCAGCCTCAATGACTACGTCGAATGCGTTGTCGACGCGGTAGGTATCGTTGCCGAAACCGCCGGACATTTTGTCAGCACCAGCTCCCCCGTCCAGAACGTCATCAAAGCTGCCGCCGTTCAGGATATCCGCCGCATCCGTCCCGGTCAGGTGCTGCTCCATCACATCCGGCGCGGCATAGGCGCGCACGTAATCGACGACCATCTTGTACGTGCCGGACGCCTGCTCGACCTCTTTGGGATTCATGGCCAGCGAGACCAGCATATAAAGTGGCGTGCGGAAGGACTCGCTCATTGGAAAGCGGCTCAGCTCCTTGCCGTCATAGTACACGGTGATCCAGTCCGTCGTGATCCTCGCGCCGTAGGTGTGAAACGCCCCGTCAAACATCGAACCGGCGAGGCCCGTATAGTTGCCTTTCGAAGCGTGGCTTTCCTTATTGCTCAAGTGCACCGCCTGGTGATGACCATCGGGATCGCCGCCATACGCTTCAACGATGTCGACCTCGACGCGTGGCACAGTCTGATCGGGCGACAGCATCCAGAAAGCCGGCCAGGCTCCCGCCCCGCCGTGAAAGGCGGCACGCATCTCGAAGTACCCGTACTCTTGCGCGAAACCCTGGCCGGCGCTGTTGACCGTTTGCATCGTTCCCGACTGCCAGCCGCCGTCCACCTGCTTCATGGTAATGGTCAGCTGCCCGCCAGAGACGGAGAACGGGTTCGTTGCTCCCTCCGGCGACATGAACGTGGCGGCCCCATAGGGGGCATGCACAGGCGCGAACCACTTGCCGGTGCCGTTGTTCGGCACGACATCCATCGTATTGAACTCGTCGGAAAAGGAGAGGTTGAAACTGGAGAGGTTCAGCTCCGATCCTTTGTACTGTCCGGTCCAATCGCCAGGAAGAGCAATCGCAGCCATTGATGAGGTCCTCGTTCTCGCAACATTTTCGCGGTTGCCCCCCACCAAGGCTTAATCGTGTAGTGGACACCCATTCCGCCGCAAATGGGGCCAGTACGTCATAGGACTCCTCCCAGGATTATTCCCCGGACTTGCAATGTTCGTCCTAAGGCGACCTTCACCGTAGGCTTACGTTTGTCAACATTTGTTTAATTCGTTCCACTGTAGGCCGGCGGAGGCGGCCTTCAGTCGGGGTTTCAAGAGGCTCACGGGCGTCTCGCCAATGGGGGTGGCGCGACGGTCGGCGCTGATAGCATAGCCGAACGTCCGTTTTCTCAATCCGATTCGGACCTTCAATCTCGCCTCCGGAATGACCACTAGGGGTCAGGTCACGACGATGCCCCAGCCGGCCCTGAATGTCCGCTTCTGACATTCCAAGCCTCGAAGCCGCAAGTCCGCTTCCGGCCCACTGCGGTCATTCGAGAATGGCGGTGGATGACCGTTTTCTGGCGCAACGTGCGCATTCTGGCTATTGAGCCGAACGGCAACTTCCCACCCATCCCGGCCATTGGCGACCCTGACGGTTGAGTTTTGACCCTAAGGCCGGTCCGCGGCGACGCGATCTTCGCTCTGTCTGGACGCCACCCTTCTGTTTCCTGTCCCGCCATAGCCTGCGAGCCGAAAGGTTGTCTTGCGGACAGGCAGCTTCGCCGACGTTCGGCGGAAGATGAAGCCGAGCCGGGCGAAGAGAAGTCCGCACAGGATCGCGCTGGCGCAGCCGAGGCCAAAGCCGGCGACGGTGTCACTGGGATAGTGCGCGCCGACGAAGACCCGCGTCGACGAGATGCACGCTGTGATCGCCAGCGCGATGTACCAGCGTCTCGGAAACAAGAGCAGCGCGACGCCGAAGACGGCGCCCATGGTGGTGGCGTGGCCGGACGGAAAGCCGGCAAAGCGCGCATCAAAAGCGAAAGGATGCAACGACAACACTCCGAAATCGTCGAAATAGCGCGGACGCGCCCGCCCGATGCTGTATTTCAGCAGATTGACGGCGATGCCCGAAAGACCGACCGCGCCGAGCACCAGAAAGGCAAGGCAGGTCCAGTTGTAGACGAGCATTCGCGCGCGCCGCGAAAGGCCTCGCCAGTCGGTCAGGTTGGCGGCGACAAGGCAGAGTGCTGCCGGAATGAGATACCAGCCGCCCAGGCCGAAGTCGGTGAAAAACTTGGTGAAGCGCGCAAGACCGGGAGGCCATTCCCCCCAACGCGTCCCGGCTGCGTGGTCAAGGCGAAAGAAGACCGCTGCCGTGAGCATGATCCAGGCGAGCAGCCAGACCGGCCAGGCTATGCGCGGATAGTCGGGTTTGCGCACGGCAAAGCGCCTTCGCACGATCCGCATCGTGTCGAGGAAGTTGCCGAGAGACCGACGGAACACCGCAGGCGGGGTCATGGACGTGTTCACTTGTCCACCCGATAGAGGCCGAGCGACAGCTTGTCCCCTGACGAGTAGTTGAGGCCGTCGATCTCAGCCAGCCGGCGTGCGGATTTGCCCTGCCCGGCCAGCGCATCGTTCAGCTTCTTCTCATCCGCGACCGGCGCCAGTCCCAGCGCGCAAGCGGGGTCGTCGAGCAGGTGCCTTGCGACGCCGTCGACATCGGTCAGCATCGTCTTGGTGCCGACCAGGAAGACGAGGCTCGGCTCATGATACGGCGCGGAGGCGAGCACGCTCGTCTCGCACGGGCGGTTCGCATCGACTGCGGCCTTGATCGCCGGGCTCAGCCAGATCGGCTTCAAGGATGGCGCGATGACACCGAACAGCAGGGAGAAAGTGATGCCGGCGCAGACCGCGATTGCGCCGATGCGGGCGAGCGGCACCTGCAATTGGCGCGGGAAGGCCAGATAGCCGGCGGCGAGCGCGGCAGGCAAGCTCCACCAGGAAAATGTCCCGGCCAGATAAAGCGGCGCTCCGATGCAAACGACAGCCAGGCCTATGGAGACCACGACATGGCCGAAAGCGGTCGCCCACCACAGCCAGGACTGCCAGCGCCGTAGTGGCGCATTGGCCTCCTCGGCCGGCAAGGTGAGCAGCCAGCCGATCAGCAGCGCCATGCCGGGATAGGCCGGCATGACATAGTGCGGCAGCTTGGTCGGGATCAGCTCGAACACCAGCCAGAACGGGATGTACCAGGCGAGGCAGAAGCGCAGGCGCGGATCGTCCCAGAAGCGGTTGATGGCCTGCAGCCCGGCGCCGACCGCAATCAGGCCGAAGGGCCACATGAACAGCGAATAGGTCAGCATGTAGAAGCCGGGCGGCAGGCCATGCGATTCCTCACCCTGCGCGACCTTGGCAATCATGTCCTTGCCGACGGCTTCCTGCAGAAATGCGCCACCGCTCTTCCAGGTAATGAGGATGACCCAGGGCAGCACGATCAGCAGGACCAGCGCGATACCGCGCACAAGCTTCAGCTTCAACAACCAGCGCCAGTCGCGCTCGAAGGCGAACAGCGCGGCGACCGTCAGGACCGAAAGTAGCGGGCTCACGGGGCCCTTGATGAGGATTCCCGCGCCTTGGGCGATCCAGAAGACCCACGGCAGATGGCCGGCAACCGGTTCATTGCGGCGCGATGCCAGGTAGATCTGCGCCAGCGCGCCCTGCGCCGCCACGCAGCAGGCCAGGAGCATGGCGTCCGTCTTGGCGTCGCGGGCCTCGAAGGCGGTGGCGAAGATCGCGGCCATCATCAGGCCGGCGGCGAGACCGGCCTTGGCGCCGAAAAGTTTTGTGCCCGTCCAGGCAATGCCGACGACGGCGATGGCAATGCCCAGGGCCGACACAAGGCGATAGACCCAGATCGGGGCTTCGGCCCCCTGCCCGCTCAGCGCGACCGCCGCCGATTGCAGCCAGTAGATGCCAATCGGCTTCTTGTAGCGGGAGACATCCTGAAAACGGATGTCGACATAGTCGCCGGTCTCGACCATCTGCTTGGTGGCCTGGACGAAGCGTGACTCGTCGCGATCGACGGGCGGTAGGGTCATCAGCCCACTGAGCGTCATCAGCAGGCTGAACAGAAAGAGGATGAGGTAATTCCTGTTCATGTGCGGGAGGCCGGATTCCTGACTTGATCTGCGGGGCGGTCGATTGGCCTCGTCGCGGCGCGCCTCGGGCGAAGCCGTTGCGCGGCGCCTCATTACGCCAGCCAAAACGATGAGGCAAGGATTCGCAAATGGCACCGCCGCAGGCCCGCAAAACCGGATTCCACTTTTGCTGATCGCTGGTCTTTTGTTGGCGGGCGGTCGGACGCAAAACCGAAAACCACTTTTGCTGATCGCGCTTACCGGCTGAAGCGCGATCAGACGCAAAACCGGATTCCACTTTTGCTGATCGCGCTTGGATGCTAAACGCCCGCGTTCATATCACGCCAGCCGCAGCGGCCTGGCGCTTTCGGGAAAGAAAAAATGTCCGCCTTCAAATCCGATTTCCTGCGCACGATGAGCGAGCGCGGCTTCATCCACCAGACCTCGGATGATGCCGGCCTCGACCAGCTTTTCGCCAAGGAAACGGTGAGCGCCTATATCGGCTTCGACGCGACCGCCAAGAGCCTGCACGCCGGATCGCTGATCCAGATCATGATGCTGCACTGGCTGCAGCAGACCGGCCACCGGCCGATCGCGCTGATGGGCGGCGGCACCTCGATGATCGGCGACCCGTCCTTCAAGGACGAGGCGCGCAAGCTCCTGACGCCGCAGGATATCGAGGATAATCTCGCCGGCATCCGCCGCAATTTCGCGCCCTACCTCAAATTCGGCAGCGGTGCGCACGACGCCGTCATGGTCAACAACGCCGACTGGCTGATGGAGATCAACTACGTCAACTTCCTGCGCGATGTCGGCCGGCATTTTTCCGTCAACCGCATGCTGGCCTTCGATTCCGTCAAGCTCCGGCTCGACCGCGAGCAGTCGCTGTCGTTCCTCGAATTCAACTACATGATCCTGCAGGCCTATGACTTCGTCGAGCTCTACAAGCGCGTCGGCTGCCGGCTGCAGATGGGCGGCTCCGACCAGTGGGGCAACATCGTCAACGGCATTGATCTCGGACATCGCATGGAAGGCGCACAGCTCTATGCGCTGACCACGCCACTGCTCACCACCTCGTCGGGCGCCAAGATGGGCAAGTCGGCCTCGGGCGCCGTCTGGCTCGATGCCGAGATGCTGTCGCCCTACGAGTTCTGGCAGTACTGGCGCAACACCGAGGACGCCGATGTCAGCCGCTTCCTGAAGCTCTACACGACGCTGCCGCTCGACGAGGTGGCGCGGCTCCAACAACTCGACGGCTCGGAGATCAACGAGGCGAAGAAGATCCTCGCCACCGAGATCACCGCCATGCTGCATGGCCGCGACGCGGCGGAGACTGCCAGCGAAACCGCGCGCAAGACCTTCGAGGAAGGCGCGCTCGCCGACACATTGCCGAGCGTGGACGTGGACAGAGCGGCGCTGGAAGCCGGCGTCGGCATATTGTCGCTGCTCGTCACCGCCGGGCTCGCAGCCTCCAACGGCGAGGCGCGGCGGCACATCCAGGGCGGCGCCGTGCGCCTCAACGACCAGCCGGTCTCGGACGACCGCCGCATGGTAACACTTCAGGATTTGAGTCCGGAAAACGTCATAAAGCTTTCACTCGGCAAGAAAAAACACGTCCTGGCGCGGCCGATTGAAGGCTAAACCCGACCCGCCTCACCGGTACTCGAAGATCGACCTGAATATGCCAGGCGCGATCACCGACAGCGGGTTGATGTCCAGAACCGGCTTGTTGGCGTTGCCCTTGAGCCGGTAGGTGACGCCGATCAGGCCGCGGTCCCTGCCATTGCCGAGCAGCGGGCCGAACAGCGGCAGTTCGCCGAAGATGCGGTTGAGGCCGTAGACCGGCATGAAGGTGCCGGTCATGTCCATATTGTTGCTCTGGTCGTAGAGCGTGCCCTGGAAGGTGGTGCCGATGCGCGGGCCGCGCAGCACGCCGTTCGCAAGTTTCAGATAGCCGGCGCCCTTGTCGATCTCGGCGAAGCCGCGCTCGAACTTGACCCGCGACGTATCGATGTCGGCCTTGACCGCCTGGCTCAAATTGCGGCTGTCACCGGCCGGTGTCGTCGATACGATCGAGGCAAGCTTCGGCTCGTTGACGATGAAGAAGTTGCTGGAATCGACCTGGCCCTTCATCGGCCCATCGCTTGTGCCAGCCATCGACAGCGTGATCGAGCCGCCTTCCATGTGCTCGTAGATGTTGAGGAAGCGCAGGATCGCGCCGGCGTCCGCCGACTTCATGTTGAGCATGCGCTGGCCGTCGCCGGCCGTGTTGCTGATGGTGATCGCGGCGCCCGAACTTGCGGTTGCGCTCACCTTCAGCCCGTTCACCCTGGAACCGGCGGCGCTGTAGTCCAGCTTCAAATTGGACAGTACCTCGTCATGGAATCCGGTCAGGGAATTGACGTCGGCGCTGACCGAAATCGCATCGGAGCCGGTGGTCTTGGTGGCGGTGTCGACGTCGGAGGTGAACTGCTTGATCAGCGAGCGGGCGTCGAGTGCCTCGCCGCTGACATCGACCGCGTAGCCCTTGCCCGATCGCTTGACCGACACGGCGACATCGTCGCCCCTGTTCAGCGCGACCTTGCTGAAGCGGGCCGACGACAGGCCGCCGTTGACCAGCGTCACGTCGCCATCGACGGAAAAACTCTTTCCGTCGAGGTCGAAATCGGACAGCGTCGTGGTGCTGCCCGACTTGGCCATGACGAAGGTGACTTTGGCCGGAACGCCCGCGCCCTTGCTCCAGCCTGCCCAGGGAATGTCCAGCCTGGCATTGGTGAGGTCAGCCGAGACGTTCTGGTCGCCGCCCTCGCTCTTGTCGATCGCCACCTTTATGGTTCCCGAAAGCAGCGGCGACAGGCCAGGCATGGCGGCAGCGCGTATCTTGTCGTCGAGCACCAATGCGACCTTGCGGCTGCGCGGCGGGCCACCGTCCTTGAGCGGTTCGACGAGGTCAAGCTCGGCCGGGATGCCGTTGAGCCGCGCCTTGGCGGAGATCACTGCCTGATCGGGCCCGACCGTGATCGAACCGTCGGCCTCGGTCACCGTCTGGTCCTCGAACGGCTTGGCGAGCGACAGGTCCGTGTAGTCGAGCGATACCAGCCAATCGAGTTTCGAGGTGTCGACACCCGACTGCAGCGGAATGTCCGCCTTGACGTGGCCGGTCATTTCGCCGGACAGGTCCTCCGGCACGAGGCCGACATGGCGCATGGCGTTGATCGGCTCGTAGGAAGCGAGCTCCGCGATCGCCGGCGCCTCGCCGGCGACGTCGATATCGAGCGCGCCGATCACCGGCGGGCGGTTGGCTTGCTTGACCGTCAGCGTGCCGTTGCTGGCCGCCACGGTGCGGCCGCTCGGCATGAAGACGCTGCCGGAGGTGAGCGCGACGTCGACGTCGTTGCCATGGAACGAAACCTCGCCCACCGCATCGCGGATCGGCGGGATGCGGCCGGCGGTGTCGAAGCGCGACCCTTCGATCTGGAAGCGGCCGAACACCTCGCTGGCGGAAAGCGGGACGCCGTTGCCGAGACGATCCGGCACGACCTGGAATCCCACGCTGCCATTGACGACACGGCCGCCAAACAGATTGTTCAGCACCCAGAGGCGGGCGTTGCGGGCGGAGAACCAGGGCCACAATTGCTTGACATGCGAGACCGGCATGTCGTGGACGTTGAGGGAGACGGATATGCCCGGCGCCTTGCCGTCGACAAGGGTGACCGCGGCCGTGCCCATGACCTCGCTCAAGCCGCCCGACCGGACCCCGATCTGCTCGGCGAGGAGCTTGTGGCTTTTGGTCTGATAGACGCCAGCAACGCGCGCGACGAAGTCGAGCGCCGGCTCCGGCGACTCGGAAGGCGCCAAAATCGAACGGTCGCTGGTCAGGTCGTAGCGGTAGGCCGGCTCTTCGCCCGCCGTGCCGGAGGCCGGCTTCGGTCCGATCGAACCGGCGAAGTCGAAGGTCGAGCGGCCGGTCTTGAGCAGCAGCCTGTCGACCTGGATCTTGTTCGAGCCGGAGATGAGCGTGGCATTGGCATCGACGTCGGCTGGAAGCAGGCCACGCGTGCCGAGATCGAGCACGGCGCCGGCAAGCGACAGGGAAGCCACAAGCCGCGACGCCGTCTCGCCCGCTCCTTCCGATCCCGTCAATTTGAGCGCGACCGTGCCCAGCTTTCCGCCGGTGGCCGTGGCAGCACCTTCGGCCTCGGCCAACCCGACGCTGGCGTCCAGCGCGCTGACGCGCCGCGCCGTCGAATCGCGCGTGGCCGTGGCGGCGACGGTGAGTGCCCTGCCGTCGACATCGGCCGTGGCTGACAGCCGCATGCTGCCCGGCCCCGTCTGCAGAACCGAGGCGTCGGCGACGGTGACCCGCTTGACCGAGCCGGCGTCCGGCAGCACGAACTCGACATTCGAGAGGTCGATCTGGCGCATCGAATCCTCGCGCACCGCGTCGAGCGCGTGGTTGACGTTGGCGAACACCGCGTCGGCGAGCTTCTCCGGATCGACGAGCCCGTCTTCGTTGCGCAACGCGGCCGTCCAGTCGCCGCCGCCTGACGGCATCGCCGCCGCCACGATGTGCGAGTCTGAAATCCTGGCGCTGGTCAGCCGTACCTCGCCCGAAAGCAGCGGGATCAGCCTTATGCCGAAACGTACACGCCCGGCATCGGCCATCGGCTTGCCATCGGCGGTCTTCAAGACGACTTCGCTCACCTGCAAGGCGATGAAGCTCGAGCCATCGAGCGTCAGTCGTGCCGGCCCGACCGCGACATCGACATCGAAGCCGGCCAGTTTCTCGATTGCCGTCTCGGCCTCGGCCCGAAGCCGTTCGGTGCCGAAGCCCGTCGCGCCGAGCACATAGACGCCGGCCGCGGCCAGCAGCACCAGCGCGCAAAGGCCGGCAACCAGCCGCCCAAGAATGCGAAAGCCGCGGCCGATCTTGGCGCGGCCAAGCGGCGGCACCTTGCACGCAGACGGAAAAGCCCCCAGGTCGGTGATCTCGTCACGCCTGAACCTGATCTTCTCGTGCTGCGGTTCTTCCTGATCCACGCAATATTCCGTTGTAACGAACTCGATCGTGGACGAATCCCCGCTCGACACTATATCGATGCGGCTTGGCGCGTAACCGCAAACAAGGGCACCGATATGGCTGATCTCGACCTGGGCGACCATGCGCCGCAATTCGACCTTCCGCGCGACGGTGGCGGGTCGCTCAGCCTCGCCGCGTATTCCGGAAAGCCTGTTGTACTCTACTTCTACCCGCAGGACGACACCTCAAGCTGCACCACCGAGGCGATCAGCTTTTCGCAGCTGAAGCCGCAATTCGAGAAGGCCGGCGCGGTGGTGATCGGCCTGTCGCCGGACAGCATCAAGAAGCACGACAAGTTCAAGCAGAAATACGATCTGACCGTCGACCTCGTCGCCGACGAGGAGCGCAAGGTGATCGAGGCCTACAATCTGTGGGTCGAAAAGACGATGTACGGCCGCAACTATATGGGCGTCGAGCGCGCGACGTTCCTGATCGGCAAGGACGGACGCATCGCCAGGATCTGGCGGAAGGTCCGGGTCAAGGGCCACGCCGAAGAGGTGCTCGAGGCGGTGCGCGCGCTTTGACGCGCGGAGCCGTTGGCCGGTCCTGGCGTGCGGTGCTGTCGACGCTTCTGGCGCCGGCTGTGCGGGCGTGGCAGGCGGCATAAGGAAGCCATGAGCAAGGCCTGCGCCCACACCGAAACGACGCGCTCCGTCTAGCCCCTGCCGAAGGTCGGCCAGGTCGGCAGGCGCTTCAGCGAGGCCAGGCGGTTGTCGCAGAACTTGTCGATCCCGCTCACCGGTAGCATCTTGCCCACGGCGGCAAGCGTGGCGGAACCGATGCGTCCGCCCTGGCCGACGCCGGCGACGGCGTCCCAATAGATCCGCCGGTAGACGGTGGCGATCTGGGCATCGCTGATCTTGGGTAGATCCGCCTTGCTGGCGTCCGCCTTCACGTAGCGGCGGAAGTTGGCGAGCGTGACGCCCTTCATCGTGGCGCCGCCCGGGTCGACCGGATTGTCCAACCATTCGCCCTTGGATTTCAGCACCAGCGCCAGCGCGCGGGAAAAGTTGCGGTCCATGGATTGCGCCTCCTGCAATCGTAAGAGATACGGCCGCGGCGCGGGTGTGGAGTTATCGCTGTGCAGTGGCGCAGCGGGCAACTATTCAGGGTTGAGATTTTCGGTTAAGGGTCAGTTGGACTTTAGGGGGTACAGCATGACGGAACAACCGCGAACGCTTTGGCAACGCTTCATGCTTGACCATTTCTGCACCCAGCCTCGGCTGGACAGTAGCGGAGATCCAGAACAACTTAAGCCAGAGGCCGAACCTCCCGTAGAGACTGCTCCCTACCGTACCACTTTCAGCGGCGAGACCACGCCCGATGATGCCGACTTGGTAAGGCGGATAGCCCGCTCCTTCCGTGCGGCGTGCGCCATGCACACCGATCCTGCCGGCTCATTTTGGAAGTCGATTGTCGAACAGAAGAAGGGCGACGTCTCAGCTGCGCTGATGAATGACGACATTGATCTGGCCACCAAGCTCTTGCGCGATCCATCCAGCACCACGTTCCACTATGGTTTCGACAATCTCATGAGCGACTTCAGCGACGCGCTTAAGAATGGTGGGGATGCCGTTCACAAGCAGCAGGGCGCCATTTTTCACATTAGGCTTGTTTATCTCGCCGAAGTCATCGGCGCGATAAGACTCGCAAACCCGGAAAGTGGGCCACGGGCCGCTCTTGACACCGACATACTGATCGACGGTATCGAAGACATCATGGGTGGGGAGTTGTCGTTTCCCAATCCATTCCCGAACGAATTCGGCATCGTATCGAAGCGCGGCGTCGCCTCATACAGGACCATCAACTCCCTCTACCAGGCCATTTTGCTTAAGCGATATGCCGCCGGGATGCCTTCCCCCTCCGTACTCGACATCGGCGGTGGTCTCGGCCGCACCGCATACTACGCCCAAAGGTTCGGCTTTGAGAACTACACCCTCATCGACCTTCCGACGACAGGTGTTGCCCAAGCCTATTTTCTGGGCCGCACTCTTGGCGACGATCAGATCTCGCTGCATGGCGAAGAGCGGGCAGCCGTAAACATGCGCATCCCAGAATGGCTGCCGGAAGCCCCGCCGGTCGACATCGTCATCAACGTGGATTCGTTCACTGAAATGTCGAGGGGCAGTGCCGAGCAATACATTCAATGGGCGAAGGAGAACGCCAAACTTCTGATCTCCATCAACCACGAAGCCAACCCATTCACCGCCCGCGAGCTGATGCTTGCCGCCGGGCTGTCGCCATCCCGAGAACGTTACTGGCTTCGGGATGGCTATGTCGTTGAGGTGGCTGAACTCTAGACGTTCACCGACCGGCACTTTTCGTACCATCCCAGGTCACGGTCAGGGTGTCCAGCGCCGAGGTTATGACGTTGCCGGCAAGCTTCATGTTGCTGCCTTTGGTGACGGTCAGGATGCCGTCGAAGAAGCACGTGGAAAAGGTTGCCAGTCGGCGCGACGGCCGCCGCGCTGGCGCGCCTCATCTTAAAACGGCTACAACCCGTGAATTGCAAGGCGTTGCGCCAAATCAACCGACCGTTAACCTTAATGATGTGTAATCAGGCTTGTCGTTGATGTCGTAACGAAAGCTTGGTCCCGTGAACCTAACCGGTCAGTCAGCGGTCTTCGGCAGGCGCAAAGAGCCCCACACAGTCATCATCGCCCGGGGCAACGAGATACGGCATTTCACCATCCGCCCCTGGCTTGCCGCCTTCATCGGCTCGGCGCTGTCGGCGATCGCCATCGGTTACCTCTTGGCGACCTCCTATCTGGTGCTGCGCGACGATCTCATCGGCGCCACCACGGCGCGCCAGGCACGCATGCAGCAGGCCTATGAGGACCGCATCTCGGCGCTTCGCGCCCAGGTCGACCGCATCACCAGCCGCCAGCTTCTCGACCAGCAACTCATGGAAACCAAGGTCAGCGAACTTCTCGAGCGGCAGAGCCAGCTCAGCCAGCGCCATGGCCGCCTCGGCCCGATCCTCGAACGTGCAGAAAGCGAAGTCGGCACCGCGCCCGCTGCAGCCGATGCCGCCGCCAAGCCCGACGAACATGCCGACGTGACCGGCAGTATCGCCCAGCCGGCGGCCTATTCCGTGGCCAGCCTTACCACCAATCCGGGCGCAGGCGACACCAGGCCGTTCTCGCTGTGGTCGACCCGCTCCGACCCGCTGCCCAGCGATTCGGCCGCCGACCGCGCCGACAGGCTGTTCGTGTCGATCAACCAGTCGCTCAAGGCCATCGAAACCGAACAACTTACCCGCGTCGCCACGCTTGCCGACAACGCCTACAAGAGTGCCGATGCCATAACCCAGGCACTGCAGGCTGCCGGGCTGCCGGTCGACAGCGACTTCGGCAAGAGCGACGCCGGCGGTCCGCTGATCCCGGTCGACGGCTCGATGATCTTCGACAGCAAGGTAAAGGAACTCGACGAGGCGCTGGACGCGCTCGACCATCTGAAGAAGGAAGCGCGGAAGCTGCCGCTCGCCAATCCCGCTCCGGGTCATTCAGTCACCAGCCCGTTCGGCGTGCGCACCGACCCGATCCTTGGCACCGCCGCACTGCATTCGGGGATGGATTTCAGGGCCCCGATCGGCATGGCGGCCAAGGTCACCGCGCCCGGTGTCGTCGTCAAGGCCGGCTGGAACGGCGGCTATGGCCGCATGGTCGAGGTCGATCACGGCAACGGCTTTGCCACGCGTTACGGGCATCTCAGCGAAATCGACGTCATCGTCGGCCAGAAGCTCGCCGCCGGCGACGTCATCGGCAAGACCGGCAGCAGCGGCCGCTCGACCGGCCCGCATCTGCACTATGAGGTTCGCCACAATGGCGAGGCGGTCGACCCGCTGCGTTTTCTCACCGTCGGCAAGAAGGTCGAGCAGTACCTCTAGGCCACCCTGTCCCGCGATTCACTGTGCGTCGAGACTTTCCGGCTGCGTCGACAGAAACATCGTCGCTGCCGAAGCCAGAGTGGTCGCACCGATTTTCAGGACGGCCTCGTCGACACGAAACCTGGCATGGTGGAGCGGAAAGACCGATCCGATCTCTTCATTTCGGATTCCAAGCCGGAAATAAACCGATGGCCGTTTCTCGCTGTAGTAGCCAAAATCGTCGGCGATGGTCCATCCGGGCGTGTTGAGAACATTGTCGGCCCCGATGCAAGCCTTGGCGCTGGCGACAACCAGCTCAGTCATCTCGACATCGTTGACGACCCCCGGCTCGCCCTTGTGGATGTCGAGCTGGGCACTCGCTCCATGGCTCGCCGCTATCCCCTCGAGTATGGCCCGAACGCGGCGCCAGGCCCGCTCGCGGGTGGCGTCACTTCCGCTGCGGATGGTGCCCTTCAATGTGACCTTGCCGGCGATCACATTGTAGGCGCTACCGCCGTTGATGGTGGTAACGGATATGACCAACGGGTCGTAGGGGTCGATCTCGCGCGAGACGATCTTCTGCAGTTCCGTGACCATCGAACACGCCACGGCTATCGCATCGACCCCTTCGTACGGTTTTGCGGCGTGGGCGGCGGAGCCCGTGACGAGAACATCGAACGTATCGCAAGCCAAGGTGTATGGACCGGAACTGACGGCGATCTTGCCGGACTGCGTGTACGGATCGACATGAACGCAGATGGCGGCGTCGACATCGTCGAGAAGCCCCTCTTCGACCACTCGTCTCCCGCCCGACGGTTCGTCTTCCTCGGCCGGCTGGAAGATGAGGCGCACGGTGCCGCCAAAATCGTGCCTCGACTGATGAAGATGCGCGGCAACCGCAAAGCCCATCGATGCATGGGCGTCGTGACCGCACGCGTGCATCACGCCTGGATTTATCGACGCATAGTCGACACCGGATTCCTCCTCGATGGGCAAGGCATCGATGTCGGCGCGAATGACCAGCTTGCGATTTGAAGGCTTGCCGGTGCCGACAATATCGACGGCCAGACCGAAGCCCGCGACGTCGCGAATGTCGGCAATTCCCTGAGCAGCCAGCATCTGCCGCAGGTAACGCTGCGTGTTCACTTCCTGGTTCGAAAGCTCCGGATTGCGATGCAGATGCCGGCGGATCTCGATCATCCGATCGAGGATCCCGGCATCGATGTCGACTGGGACGGGAGCCGCGGCACCGCCCACCGCCGTCGGATCGTCAGGGTTTGACATGGATGTCTCGCGGGAACTTGGTCAGGGTCTCGTTGCCGGTTCCGGTCACCAGGATGGTCTCGCTGATCTCGATGCCCCAACCGTCCATCCACATGCCAAGAATGGAATGCACGACGTTGCCGGGCTCAAGCACCGTCTTGTCGCCTGGCCTGAGGCTGATCGTGTGCTCGCCCCAATCCGGCGGGTACGCGACGCCGATGGAATAGCCGATACGCGACTCCTTCTTCAGCCCGTAGCGTTGAATGACCTTGCGCCACGCAACTTCGACCGCCTCGGCGGTCGTTCCTGGCCTGGCCGCTTCGAGCACCGCATCCATGCCTTCGATCACCGCTTTTGCGGTGTCCGCGACACGCGTCGGCGTCTTGCCGAGTTGCATCGTCCTGGCAAGCCCGGCGGCATAGCGGCGGCAGACGCCGGCGAGTTCCAGGGCAATCGTCTCATTCTCCCCGAACCGCCTGTCGCTCCACATGATGTGCGGAGCGGAGGCATTCTCGCCACCGAGAATTGTCGGAGGCAGAGCGGTGATATCGCCCGCGAAGTCCGGGCTGCCGGCGATCTGTGCCGCCTGGATGGAGGCAATCGCATCACATTCGCGAACGCCCGGTGCAATAATTTCGAAGGCCCGCGCGACCGCCGCTTCGGCCAAGGTTGATGCCTTGCGCAAATAATCGATCTCGGGCGCCGATTTGACCGCGCGTATCCAGTTCACCAGAAGATCAGCGTCATGCAGTCTGGCATTGGGCAGGCCGGCAACAAGCCGGGCATGTGCCTTCGGCGAGAAATAATAGGCTTCGAGCTCAATGCCGATGTGGCGGTTGCCCCAGCCCTTGGCGACGATCCAGCTCGCGATCCAGTCCATGGGATGCCGATCGGCGCGTTGAACATGGTCCTCCGGGAAGCCAACCACGTTTTCCGGCTTCATCCATGCTGTCAGCAGCCCGCCTGCCGCATCCATGGCCCGCCCGATCCAGACCGGCTCGACCTCTTCGATTGGAACGAGCACCATTTGCGGCGTGTAGAATGACCAGCCATCATAGCCGGTGATGTAATGCTGGTTGGCAACATCGTTCACGATCAGAAGTTCGATGCCGCGCCTTGCCATCTCGGTGCGGATCTTTCGAAGCCGCTGCTGGTATTCGTCACGCGTAAACGGCAATTCGATCATCTTGTCCCCATGCCTTGCTGGATCAACGGTCGCGGGCGAGCCGCCGCTCACCATTGAAATGCTTTCGACCTGGCGGCAATCGGCCAAGGCGGCGCATGAGCAGGTCCTAAACCCGATACGTCCAACACGACCTTCCCTTTGCCGGCGGCACGGGCAGCTCCCAACGTTCTTCAACCCGGACAGAGGACCGATTGCCCACCTTTCCCGGAAGAGCTGTTGACTCGATCTGAGTTGTAGGATGATATGTATCACCCTATCTCCAGACATCGTTGTCGCCCTTACATGACCGTTCATCGCCTTTCGCCAAAAATCCTCAGCGCCATGGAAGGCGCTGTCGGGCAAGGCGGCATCGCCATCGATGCCGGCGACATGGCGAAATACCTTGGCGACTGGTCGGGCGATTACCATGGCGGCGCGCTTGCGGTGCTGAAGCCGGCTTCGGTCGCCGAGGTTCAGGCGGTGGTGCGGCTGTGCGCAGCGCTTGGGCTGGGCATCATCCCGCAAGGCGGCAACACTGGCCTGGTGGCGGGCGCGATCGACATCGAGACCCGCGGATCGGTGATCGTCAGCCTGGAACGGCTGAACGCCATCCGCCTCATAGATGCCGACAATTTCGTCCTGCAGGCCGATGCCGGCTGCATATTGCAGACCATCAAGGATGCCAGCGAGGCGTATGACTGCCTGTTTCCGCTGGCGCTCGGCGCCCAGGGCAGCTGCCAGATCGGCGGCAATGCGGCCAGCAATGCCGGCGGCATCAATGTGCTGCGTTACGGCATGGCGCGCGATCTCATCCTCGGCCTCGAAGTCGTGCTGCCGGACGGCGAATTGTGGAGCAGCTTTTCCGGCCTGCGCAAGGACAATCGCGGCTACGATTTGAAGCAGCTTTTCATCGGCAGCGAAGGAACGCTCGGCATCATCACCGGCGTCGAGCTGAAACTGTTTCCAAAACCCGTTCGGGTCGAAACCGCCTATCTCGGCCTTGCCTCGTTCGAAGCAGCCATCGCGCTGTTCCGGCAGGCGCGCCGGGCCTCGGCCGATCTGATGTCGGCCTTCGAGATCATTGGCTCGGAGTGCATCGAGCTCGCGCGCCTAATCGACGCCGATATCGCCTCGCCGGTCGAGGCTCCCGTCCATGTGCTGATCGAACTGTCCGCAAGTGCCGCGGTCGATCTGCGCGCGCTGCTGGTCGACTTCCTGGCCGGCGCCATGGGGAGCGGTCTCATCACCGAAGCCGTGCTCGCCGAAAGCGGCGCGCAGGCCAGGTCCTTCTGGGCAATCCGCGAAGGGCTGGTCGAGGGCCAGGCAAAGCGCGGCTATCATGTGCGCACCGACCTTGCGGTCAGGATATCGGACGTCCCTGCCCTGGTTGATCAGGCCCGCCGGTTCGTTGCGCTCGACCATCCCGGCTGGTTGCCGCAGGCCTACGGCCATGCCGGCGACGGCAACATCCATTTCAACGTGCTACCGCCAGCCGGCCTTGCCGAAAGCGAGGCGCGCGCCAGGGGCGCCGACATCACTGCCGGGCTCTACCGGATCGCCGGCGCGCTCGGCGGTTCGATCAGCGCCGAGCATGGCATCGGCCGCACCCGCCACCACGCTTTCTGGGCCGGCCTGGCGCCCACCCATCGCCGGCTCATCACCGCGCTGAAGGATGCGCTCGACCCGCAAGGGCTGATGAACCCCGGTTGCCTTCTGCCTTTGACGGAGACCTCTTCATGAAGCAAAGACTGGCCGCCATCGGCACGGTGGAAGCGCTGCCTCACCGTGTCGCCGCCTTCCTCAGCCGCGAGATAGACTCCGGTGAGCTCAATCCGGGCACGCGGCTGCCGACGGAGCAGCAGCTATCGGAGAAATTCGGCGTCAGCCGCAACGTGGTGCGTGAAGCGATCGCACAGCTTCGCGCCGACGGCATGATCGAGGCGCGGCAAGGCGTCGGCGCCTTCGTACTGGCGCCGGAGCAGCGCGCCTCGATCCGCATCGACGGCGAGGCGTTGAAAGACACCGAGAATATGGAGCGGCTGTTCGAGCTGCGCTGCATCCTCGAGGCCGAGTCGGCAGCCCTTGCCGCCGAGCGGCGGGGACAGGAGCACCTCGACGCGATCAAGGCGGCGCTCGACCGCATGAGCGGCGAGGAGCGCTGGGAGGAAGGCAGCATCGACGCCGATCTGCTGTTCCATCGCGAGATCGCACGGGCCACCGGCAACAGCTACATCCACACCTTCATTTCCTTCGTTTGCGAGCAGATCCGCCGCTCGATCCACTACGCCCGCCTCACCAATCCGCTGCACGACCTGGTGGACGTCAATGTCGGCGAGCATGTGCGCATTTACGAGGCGCTGGTCGCCGGCGATCCCAAGGCCGCCGAGGCGGCAATGCGCGCCCATATCATCGGCGCCGCCGAGCGTGTCGGCGTCAAGCTGCCCGCGGCGCGCGCCAAGCACACCGGCAAGGGGAAATGACGATGCCGCTCGGAGGTGCATACGCGATTTCGGATGTCTGCCTGCTCGTCGAGGATATCGAGCGGACGGTCGACTTCTATGTCGAGAAACTCGGCTTTCGGCTGCGCCGCCGCGCCGAAGGCTTTGCCGATTTCCATGGCGAGGGCGTGACGCTGGCGGCGTGGGAGATCTACCATATCAGCCGCCATACCGGCGTGTCGAAGCTCAAGTCGCCGCGCCAGGCGCACAAGGTCTGCGTGGCGGTGAAGCTCGATGCGCCCGCCGATGTCGACCGCCTGCATGGCGAGCTGAGCGCCAAGGGCGTGCCCTTCTACGGACCGCCCGAAGACTATGTCTGGAACGCGCGCTGCGCCTACTTCACCGATCCCGACGACACGCTTTGGGAATTATACGCCTGGCTCGACGGCGGCCCCGGCGACTACCACGACGAACAGCCGTAGACGACGCCGCGCCGTGGGAGCGGCGCCTGAAGAAGAAACAAGAAGTCTTGCAACAGGAGCGACAAATGAGTGGGAACAGACAATACGACATGAACCGCCGCAGCTTCGTGAAAGCCGGTTTCGCCGGCCTTGCCGCCGCCTCGGCCGGCATGCAGTTGGTGCTGACGCCGGGCGCCAGGGCGGCCGGCAAGGTCGTCATCCAATATGACTGGCTGATGTCGAATGGACAGATCGGCGACATCGCAGCCGTTGCCAACGGCTATTTCAAGGACGCCGGTCTGGAGGTGGAATTCAGCCCCGGCGGGCCGAATGCCGCCACCGTGCCGCCGGTCATCTCGGGTGCCGCCCAACTCGGCCAGTTCTCGGAAACGCCGCAGCTCTATGCGGCGCGGGCCAGCGGCGTGCCGGTGAAGATCATCGCCTGCGGCTTCCGCACCGGCCCCTATGCCTTCACCTCGAAGCCGGCCAAGCCGATCCGCGGCGTCGCCGACCTCAAGGGCAAGAAGATCGGCATCCAGCCGACGGCGCGCTTCGTCATCGACGAGATCCTGGCCAAGAACGGCATCGACCCGTCCGAAGTCACCATCGTCAATGTCGGCTTCGACAAGGCGCCGCTGGTGCGCGGCGATGTCGACGCCATCGGCGGCTGGATCACCAACACCCAGGCGTTGAGCGTCGTCGGCGACGACCGCATCGACCTTCTGGTGCGCGATCTCGGGCTGAGCTCCTATGCCGATGTCTACTTCGCCACCGACGCCGCGATCGAACAGGATCCGGACACGCTGGCCAAGTTCATCGGCGCCGTCGCCAAGGGCTGGGGCTGGGTGCATGCCAATCCGCAGGAAGCGGTGAAGAAAATGGTCGCCGCCTATCCGGAAATGGACCTCGGCTGGGAAGAAAAGACCGTCAATCTGGTGCTGAAGCTTTCCTTCGACGGGCAGACCGCCAAGGACGGCTGGGGAACGTTCGACCCGGCTTCGATCGAGGAGCAATTGGCGCTGCTGGACAAGGTCGGCCAATACCCGAACGGCCGGCCTGCGGCAGCGGACGTTTACACCACCAAGATCCTGGAACTCTCGGCCGCCGACCGGCCCAAGCTCGACGCGCCCGCCGCCTGATGGCGAACGCGATCGAGGCAAGCAGGCTGGATGTCGGCTATGGCGGCCGGCAGACGGCGGTGAAAGTGCTCTCCGGCCTCGACCTCACGGTCGCGGCCGGCTCCTTCCTGTCGATCCTCGGGCCGTCGGGCTGCGGCAAGTCGACCTTGCTCCGGGTGGTCGCCGACCTGCTTGATCCGCTCGGCGGCACGATCAGCGTGCTTGGCGACACGCCGCACGCGGTGCGCTCGCGCCGCGATGTCGGTTTTGTCTTCCAGGATTCGACCCTGCTGCCCTGGCGCACGGTTCGCGACAATGTCCGCCTGCCGCTTGGTGTCGGGCAAGGCAGCCTGACGCGTACGATCGAGGATCGCAGCGACGAATTGCTGGAGCTGATGGGGCTTGCCGGGTTCGGCGAGCGCCTGCCACACCAATTGTCGGGCGGCCAGCGGCAGCGCGTGGCGATCGCCCGCGCGCTGCTTGGACAACCGAAGTTGCTTTTGATGGACGAGCCGTTCGGCGCGCTGGACGAAATCACCCGCGACCGCCTCAACGACGAATTGCTGGCGCTGTGGCGGCGCACCGGCACGACCATCCTCTTCGTCACCCACTCGATCGCTGAAGCCGCCTATCTCGGTGAGCGCGTCATCGTGCTTGCCGCCAATCCCGGACGCCTAGTCAAGGACCTGGACATGCGGCCGTTCAAGCAGGACGGCAACCGCTGCTCACGCGAGGATCCCGCTGTTATCGCCGCCATGGCCGAATTGCGCGGCGCGCTGGAGCGGGCCTCATGAGACAGGCACCCCTGCCGCCGGCTCTGGCGATTGCGCTCCCCGTCCTGGGTGCAGCCTCGATCCTGCTCTCCTGGCAGTTCCTGCTGCCCTGGCTCGGCGTGCCGGCCTATATCGTGCCCACGCCGACGGCGATATTCGGAGTTTTCCGGAAGAGCCTTGCGCTGTTTATGAGCAATCTCTGGCCGACGCTGGTCGAGGCGCTGG
This sequence comes from Mesorhizobium sp. IMUNJ 23033, assembly GCF_044778005.1. Classification (NCBI taxonomy): domain Bacteria; kingdom Pseudomonadati; phylum Pseudomonadota; class Alphaproteobacteria; order Hyphomicrobiales; family Phyllobacteriaceae; genus Mesorhizobium; species Mesorhizobium sp. IMUNJ 23033. The sequence continues at coordinate 2,105 of NZ_JBJACT010000041.1, read as the reverse complement.
CCGGCTTCGTCATCGGCAACCTCGCCGGCGTGCTGCTGGCGGTGGTCTTCGTGCACAGCCGCGTGCTGCAGGCCGCCTATTTTCCGATCGTGCTTTTCTTCAACACGATCCCGATCCTGGCGCTGTCGCCGATCATCATCCTGATCTTCGGGCTTGGCATGACGCCGAAGATCGTCATCGCCGCCGTGATCTGCTTCTTCCCGACCCTGGTCAACATGATCCGCGGGCTGGATTCGGCCAGCGACAACGAGCACGAACTGTTCCGGGTGCTGTCGGCGACGCGCCGGGAGGTGTTCTGGAGCCTGCGCCTGCCGCGAGCCCTGCCGATGCTGTTCTCCTCGCTGCGGATCGCATCGGCCACCGCCGTCATCGGCGCCATCGTCGGCGAATGGATCGGCTCGGACAAGGGGCTCGGCGCGCTCATCATCCAGGCGAGCTTCAACTACCAGTCGGACCGGCTCTATGCGGCGATCGTGCTGTCGTCATCGCTGTCGATCGCGCTGTTTGCAATCGTCGTGCTCGTTGAGCGTCGGGTTATAAAATATTGAACGGGCGACGCGGGTTATCCCAGACTTGCCGAGTTCGAGAAATCAGGATGTCGGCATACGCGCCTATCCGCTGAACAGGCAGCAGGCCAGACAACCGCTCTCGGCTCGACCCTCTGTCTTTGCAACCGGCCAATGTTCGTCCAGACTTGACCCATGCCGGCATTGCCCCTTATTGGCCGGGCCTTTATCAGCGGATCGTTGTTCACGCCTAAGCGACGACGCGGTGCATGGGAAGGATCTCCAATTGACGCTGCGGAACCAGATCATCGCGCTTGCGATCGTCCCACTCATGATCGCGATCCTGGCGATCACCACGTTCATAACCTGGCAGTCGGCAAACCTTGCCAAGAACAATATCGACACGTTCGAGCAGAACATGCTGAAAGCCAAGGAAGCGGAAATCCTCAATCTGACCAATCTCGCTCTATCGGCCATCGAAACAAGCTATCGCGATGCCGGTCCCGACGATGCTGCCGCCAAGGAGAAAGTGGCTGCGATCCTGACCTCGCTCGACTATGGCAAGGACGGCTATTTCTTCGTCTACGACTATGACGGCAACAACATCGTTCACCCGCGCCAAAGCTTCCGGCACGGGCGAAACTGGCTTGGCCTGACCGATCCGGACGGCGACAAGGTCATTGCCGAACTGATCGCGACGGCGAAGGCCGGCGGCGGCCTGCATCACTACAAATGGCAGAAGCCGTCGACAGGCCTGATCGCGGATAAATTGTCGTTCGTGGTCGGCCTCGACAAATGGAAATGGGTGGTGGGAACCGGCGTCTATCTCGACGATGTCTTTGCCCAAACCGCCGCCGCGAACGCCAGCATGCGGGCGAACATAAAGAAGACCTTCGTGATCGTGGCGCTGGTCGCCGTTCCGGCGGTGCTCGTGGTCTTCACGACATGCATGCTTCTGACATTCCACGAACGCCGCATTGCCGATGGCAGGCTCAAGCAGTTGACCCAGCGAGTGATCGACACCCAGGAAGAGGAGCGCTCGCGGCTGGCTCGCGAACTGCATGACGGCATTTCGCAGAACCTCGTCGGCGTGCGCTACGCCATGGATCTCGCCGGGAGGCAGGTCAGGAACCATGTCGATGACGCGGCGCTCACCATCGAGCGCGGCGTGGAAGCACTCAACGGCGCGATCAAGGAAATCAGGCGGTTGTCCCACGATCTCCGCCCCCGTGTCCTCGACGATCTCGGCTTGACCGCGGCCCTCGAGGCGCTCTGCTACAATTTCGCGGAGCGGACGGGCATAGAGACCGAAATCGAGGCATCAGGCTTTACGGACTGCTTGCAGCCGGCAGCCAGCACGGCTCTCTACCGCGTCGCACAGGAGGCGTTCAACAATGTCGAGCGGCATTCCGGCGCCACCCAGCTTGCGGTCAAGCTCTGGAGCGAGGGCGGCCGTGCGCGCATGACGATCTCCGACAACGTCCTAAGAGCGGAAGGAAATGGAGGAGACAGTCAAAGTCTCTCTGTTCGTCAGCATGCTCTCGCCGCATGACGCTCGTCAAGTTCCATAGTCGAACCAGGCGGCTTCCACCGGCAAAG
>NZ_JBJACT010000040.1:0-45667 GCF_044778005.1 Mesorhizobium sp. IMUNJ 23033 | reverse complement strand
CAACGTCTCCAGACGCGTCGACGGCGTGAACTTGAAAAATGCGCTTGGCCAGATCAAGGCCCACGGTGGTAATCTGCATGGCGGATGGCTCCTTAGCTCGGGTTGCCTGACAGCAAACCCACTGTGGCACTGTGATGCCGGGAGCGGGAGCCATCCACCTCATCTGCTTTCAGCACCAGACGAAGCTGATTCTCTACGGCCGACATGCGGCGCAAAGCGGCCAACGCGGTGCCGCAGTCGAATGTCTGCTTTCGGGCAACGGTCAGCAACGTCGTTGCGGCCAAGATGGAGGTCGAACCAGTCGTTCGGAATGATTGGGTCTTGACCCACCTTACGCAGCGCGCTTGGGTTCCAACGCGAACGGGCTGAGGCCGAGCCAGGTCTGCATCTTCCTGCCGATGGCCTGGTCGCCGGTCAAGGCGACCTTCGCACCGGCCTTCTCGACCGTCGTCAGCCCCATCCAGATCGCCGTCATCGTGTGCAGGTCGGTCGAGACATAGAGGTCAACCTCGAAGCCCGGATCGTACCAGCACAGGTCGACCTCGCCATGCTTCTCGACGATCAGCCACCACGAGCGTTTGGACGCCGGTAGCTCCTGATACAGAAACTGTATCACGGTCCGTCCCTCGGGCAGGGGGCGAGGGGTTCAGATTGCGGGAGATTGGCAGCTCCGACGCGCCGCCACCTCACACCGGCACTTCCAGCCCGACCTTCACCCGGTCCATGGCGACGAAGGTGCGGAAGCGTTTGACGTTGTTGTTCTCGAAGAACAGCCGCCGGGTCAGCGCCTCATAGTCGGCCATCGTCGCGACGGTGATGACGAGGATGAAGTCGGCATCTCCCGTCACATAGTAGCATTGCTGCACCTCGGGCACGGCGATGAAGCTGCGCTTGGCGGCGTCGATCAGCTCGGCCCGTTCGCTCTCCACCTCCACCTCGACGAACAGTGTGATCGGATGGCCGACCTTGGCCGGGTCGACCAGCGCGACATTGGCGCGGATGATGCCGGTTTCCTCCATGCGCTTGATGCGCCTTTGCACGGCCGGCGCCGACAAATTGACCGCTTCGCCGATGACCCGCTGCGGCGTCGTGTTGTCCTTCTGCAGGATGGCGAGGATGGCGCGGTCGAAGCTGTCGAGGCTTTGCGAAGCGGGCATGGCGACATCCAGACGAAACAAACTTGCAATCAGATGGTCGAAACAGAGCGCAATTCTCATCCGCCTTGCAATAGATTTCAGCGCTCAAGGGAATAGACCATGCTGCTGCTCAACCGCCGTCCTGAACATCGCCAGCCGCTGGTGGCGGCCGACGCCTCTGCGCTCGGCCTTGCCGGGGCCACCGAGGCCGAGCGTTTCCTCTGCCTGCGCGAGAACCATGCCGAAACGCCGCTGCATGCGCTGCCGGCGCTGGCCGCCGAACTCGGCGTCGGCTCGCTGCACGTCAAGGATGAAGGTTTGCGGCTCGGGCTCGGCAGCTTCAAGGCGCTGGGCGGCTCCTATGCCGTCATCCGGCTGGTGCTGGAGGAGGCTTCAAAACGGCTCGGCCGGACTGTCGACGTCACTGAGCTGAATGAAGCCGACGTGCGCGCCATTGCCGCCGGCATGACCTTCGTCTGCGCAACCGACGGCAATCACGGCCGCTCGGTGGCGCAGGGTGCCGGCCTGGTCGGTGCCCGCTCGGTGGTCTTCGTCCACTCCGGCGTCAGCGCCGAACGTGTAGCGGCAATCGCGCGCTTCGGCGCCGAGATGGTGCGGGTCGACGGTGGCTATGACCATTCGGTGAGGCAAGCCGCCGAGATCGCCGCCGCGCGCGGCTGGACCGTCGTCTCCGACACATCCTGGCCGGGCTATGAGCGCATTCCCGGCCTGGTCATGCAGGGCTACACGGTGATCGTGCGCGAGGCGCTGCGGCACCTGCCCAAGCCACCCACCCATGTCTTCCTGCAGGCCGGCGTCGGCGGTTTCGCTGCGGCCCTAGCAGGCCATCTCGCCGTCGTGCTCGGCGAGGACAGGCCGACGGTGACGGTGGTCGAGCCCGCGCGGGCGGCCTGCATCTACGCCACCGCCGAGGCCGGTCGTCCGGTGAAAATCCCGCATGATGAGCCGACCGTGATGGCGATGCTCGAATGCTACGAGGCTTCGCCGGTTGCCTGGCGCGTGCTGTCCAGGGTCGGTGATGCCTTCATGACGGTCGAGGAGGACGACGCGGTGGCGGTGATGAACCGGCTGGCGCGGCCCTCTGGGGACGATCCGGCGATCGTCTCCGGCGAGAGCGGCGGGGCAGGGCTCGCCGGGCTTATCCGCGCCGCGGCGTCGCGCGACACGCGGGCAGCCCTCGGCCTCGATGCAGGTTCCCGCGTGCTGGTTATCAACACCGAAGGCGCCACCGATCCCGGCCGCTATGCCGAGCTGGTCGGCATGGCGCCAGAGGATGTCCTGCTGCAGACTGCGTGAAGGCGGATGACCATGGCCGAACTCGATCAGGAAAACCTCCATCGCGACATGACCGCATGGCGGCATGAATTGCACGCCCATCCCGAATTCGGCTTCGAGGAGAAGCGCACCGCGGCCTTCGTCGCGCAAAAGCTGCGCGAGTTCGGGCTGGAGGTCGCCGAGGGGGTCGGCGGCACCGGCGTCGTCGGCACGCTGACCAAGGGCAGCGGCAACCGCGCGATCGCGCTGCGTGCCGACATGGATGCCTTGCGCATCGCCGAACAGGGCACGATGACCTACCGCTCGCAGACCCCTGGTACCATGCATGCCTGCGGCCATGACGGCCACACGTCGATGCTGCTGGGTGCTGCCAAACTGCTGGCCGGCGAAGGCGGCTTCGACGGTACGGTGCGCTTCATCTTCCAGCCGGCCGAGGAGTGGGGCAGGGGCGCGCTCGCCATGCTGGACGATGGCCTCATCGAGCGCTTCCCCTTCGAGGAGATTTTTGGCCTGCACAACATGCCGGGCCTGCCGGTCGGCCATTTCGAGACCCGCGCCGGGCCGATCATGTCGGCGGAGGACAATTTCGAGATCGTGCTGAAAGGCGTCGGCGGCCATGCGGCGCGGCCGCATTCCGGCAGCGAGACACTGGTCGCCGCCTGCGCTTTGGTCACCGCCCTGCAGACCATCGTCTCGCGCCGGCTGAGCCCGGCCGATATCGGCGTCGTCTCGGTGACCGAGCTGATCACCGACGGCACCCGCAACGCGCTGCCCGGGCTGGCCCGCATCCTCGGTGACGCCAGGAGTTTCCGGCCCGAAGTCAGCGCCGCGATCGAGAAGCAGATGCGCAAGATCGCCGAAGGCACCGCGCTGGCGCACAATGTTTCGGCCGCGGTCACCTACACGCGCGAATTCGTGCCGCTGGTCAACGATGCCGCACTGGTCGACGAGGCCTTCGTGGCGGCCAGGAGCGTGCTCGCCGGCGATGCCGTAGGCGTCGCGGCGGAGCCGATGACCGGCTCGGAAGACTTCGCCCGCTTCCTGACCCATGTGCCGGGCTGCTTCGTCTTCCTCGGCAACGGCGATAGCGCGCCGCTGCATAATCCGGCCTACGACTTTAACGACCAGGGACTGCTGCATGGCGCGCGTTTCCACGCGGCGGTGGTTAGGAGGCGGCTGCCGGGGTGAGGTCGTAGCCGGCGAGCCGAGAGGCCGAAATGTCGGCGCTTGAACACCCCCCTCTGTCCTGCCGGACATCTCCCCCTCAAGGGGGGAGATTAGATTTCACTTCGGCTTTCGCCAATCTCAAGCACTGCAGGAAGGCCGGAGCTGCCAATCTCCCCCCTTGAGGGGGAGATGTCCGGCAGGACAGAGGGGGGCGCGAAGGAACGCGACACAGGGTGAGTGGCCCCAAGACTCCTAAATCCCATCGCCCGTCTTCTCGATCTCCTGCAGATAAAAGACCTTGCTCGGCTGCAGATGGTCGACGCAGAGCTGGGCCAGCACCCAATTGTCCTTGCGCTTCATCGCCTCGATCATGAACCAGTGGTGCTGGCGCGAGACTTCGAGCTTGTCGCGATCGGCCAGCGAATTCGCCCGCACCGGCAGGCTGAGCCGCATGTAGTGGTCGATCGACGACACCAGATAGTCATTGCCGCAGGCCGAGAACATGGTCAGGTGGAACCGGTCATTGGCCTCATGGATGCCGCGCAGATAGTGGGCGTCGACATGGGCGCTGTAGACCCGGTGGATCTCCATCAGCTCCGCGATCAAGGCATCGCTGGCCGGCAGCGGGATCATCAGCGCTGCCTGGCGCTGCAACAGTTCGCGCACCTCGTAGATCTGCCGCACCTCGTCCGGCGACAGGCGCCTGACCATCGCGCCCTTGTTGCGCTCGCGGGTGACGACGCCGAGTTTTTCCAGCTGGTAGAGCGCCTGGCGGATTGTGTGGCGCGAGACCGGGAAGCGGGCGAGCAGCACGTCCTCGACCAGCCGCGTGCCGGGCGCCAGCTTTCCGAAGATGATGTCTTCCTCCAGCGCCTTAACGACGTCGGCTTCCTTGCCGCCATAGTCTGCCATGTTGAGCATTGTGTCGTCCTCGCGCCGTCTTGTGGGCCACTCTAGCCGCAGACCGAGCCTTCCCGCAACTTGCAGCAAGGGCTTCACATAATCGATAATATGTGCGCATAGGCAAGGGATATTGCCTGATTTGGCGTATCTGGTAGAAATCGGAAGCAAGGATTATTGACAATAATGGCCGCTTGCCTATGGTGCGACGTCAGCGGTGGCCCTCGCTCCGGCGACGCGGTCCCGATGTCTGCGCAAATTTGAGTCCACAGGTGTCGATTGGTCTATCGCGGCCTCAGAAAGGGAGTGACCAGCTACGGCGACGCGGCCTTTTCGCTGTTTCTGCGCAAGGCCTTCATCAAGGCCGCCGGCTACTCCGACGATGCGCTGGACCGGCCGATCGTCGGCATCGTCAACACCGCCAGCGACTACAATCCCTGCCACGGCAATGCGCCGCAGCTGATCGAGGCGGTCAAGCGCGGCGTCATGCTGTCGGGTGCGCTGCCGATGGTGTTCCCGACCATCTCGATCCACGAATCCTTCGCCCACCCGACCTCGATGGTGCTGCGCAATCTGATGGCGATGGACACCGAGGAGATGATCCGGGCGCAGCCGATGGATGCTGTCGTGGTCGTCGGCGGTTGCGACAAGACCTTGCCGGCGCAGATCATGGGCGCGATCAGCGCCGACCTGCCGACGGTCGTGGTTCCGGTCGGGCCGATGGTGGTCGGCCATCACAAGGGCGAGACGCTCGGCGCCTGCACCGACTGCCGCCGGCTCTGGTCGGGGCATCGCGCCGGCGAGATCGACGCCGCCGAGATCGATCTGGTCAACGGCCGGCTGGCCCCGTCCGTCGGCACCTGCATGGTGATGGGCACCGCCAGCACCATGGCCATCATCGCCGAGACCATCGGCCTCACCGTGTCCTTTGGCGCCTCGATTCCGGCGCCGCTGGCCGAGCGGGTCCGTTCGGCCGAAGCATCGGGCCGGGTCGCCGCCGCGCTTGCCGTCAGCGGCAGGCCGTTTCCCAGCGAACTCGTCACCCCGGCAGCACTGCGCAACGCCATGGTCGTCATGCAGGCTATCGGCGGCTCGACCAACGGCATCATCCATCTCGCCGCGATCGCCGGCCGGGCAGGGTACGCGATCGATCTTGCCGAGTTCGACCGGATCGGCCGCGAGGTTCCAGTGCTGGTCGACCTGAAGCCTTCGGGCGAGCACTACATGGAGCATTTCCACGAGGCGGGCGGCGTGCCGCGCCTGCTCGCCGAACTCACCGGCTTCCTCGATCTCACGGTGCCCGTCATCGGCGGCGGCACGCTTGCCGACAGGGTGATGAAGCGCGAGCACATGCACGACCAGCATGTCATCCGGCCGCTCGGCCGGCCGTTGAAAGCGCAAGGCGCCATGGCCGTGCTGTCGGGCAATCTCTGCCCGCGCGGCGCCGTCATCAAGCATTCGGCGGCGTCGCCCGCGCTGATGCAGCACACCGGCCGCGCCGTGGTTTTCGAATCGGTCGCCGACCTTGCCGAGCGCATCGACGATCCCGATCTCGACGTCGCCGCCGACGATGTGCTGGTGCTGCGCAATGCCGGGCCGAAGGGCGCGCCCGGCATGCCGGAGGCCGGCTACATTCCGATCCCGAAGAAGCTCGCCGCCGAAGGCGTCAAGGACATGGTCCGTCTGTCGGATGCGCGCATGAGCGGCACCGCCTTCGGCACCGTCATCCTGCATGTATCGCCGGAAGCCGCCGCGGGCGGTCCGCTCGCTTTGGTGCGCGACGGCGATCGGATCAAGCTCGATGTCGCCGGGCGGCGCATCGACGTTCTCATCGACGACGCGGAACTGGCCAGGCGCGCCGCCGCGGCACGCCCCGCCGTCGAGCGGCCCGAACGCGGCTATGCCCAGCTCTACCATGACCACGTGCTGCAGGCCGACCAGGGCTGCGACTTCGATTTCCTCGTCGCCAGGCCGGCGCACGGCGAGGGGGCTGACGAATGAACGCGGAACGGCCCGGGATCAGGACGGAACCACGGCTCTGCCTGCCGCCGCTGACGCCGGTGCGGCGCGACGCCAACCGCCTGCCGCCGGGAACCTGCGACACCCACGCCCATGTCTTCGGGCCGGTCGCGCGCTTCCCGCTCGACCCTGGCCGCGGCTACACGCCTTCGCCGGTCACCATCATCGACTACCGCCGGGTCATGGACGCCTATGGCATCGAGCGCGCGGTGCTGGTGCACCCGAGCGTCTACGGCTTCGACAACAGCGTGCTGTTCGAAGCGTTGGAGACCATGCCCGACAGGCTGCGCGGCGTGGCGGTGATTTCGCCCAAGGCGCCCGAAACCTTGTTCGCCTCGGCGCACCGGCTCGGCGTGCGCGGCCTGCGCATCAATCCGCGCAATCCGGCCGGCCTGTCGATGAAGGATTTTCACGCTGTCGCCGAGCGCGTCAAGCCGTTTGGCTGGCACATCCAGCTGCAGGTCGACATCGAGGATTTTTCCGATCTCGGCCACGTCGTCGCCGCTGCGGACGTTCCCGTCATCATCGACCATTTCGGCTTCCCCGAGCTGGCGCGCGGCCCCGATGGCCGTGCCTTTGCCGAGCTGGTCGAACTGGCGGCCGCCGGAAAATGCATCGTCAAGATGTCGGCGCCGTATCGCGTCGCCCCGGATCGCTACGCCGCGCTCAAGCCTTTCGTCGAGCGCCTCGTCGACCGCGCACCGGCCGCGCTGATCTGGGCGCTCGACTGGCCGCACACCGAATGCTTCGAGGCGGTGCCCGACGACGGCGCCATTCTCGACCTCGTCTGGGACTGGCTGCCCTCGGAAGACCTGCGCCGGCAGGTGCTCGTCGACACGCCGCGAAACCTGTTCTGGGCAGACGGCGAGCCCGCTTCAACCAAAGCCTCCGGATCCAAAGCATGAAGACCCTGAAAGGCGTCATTGCCGCCACGCCCACGCCGCTCAATGCCGACCTGTCGATCGACACCGACCGCCTGATCGGCCATTGCCGCTGGCTGCTCGGCGACGGCGGCTGCGACGGCATCAATTTGCTCGGCACCACCGGTGAGGCGACCTCGTTCTCGGTCGAGCAGCGCATCGCCGCGATGCGGGCGGTGGCGCAATCAGGCGTTCCGCTGCAGCGCATGATGGTCGGCACAGGCGCCTCGGCGCTGGCCGACGCGGTGGCGCTGACCAGGGCCGCGCGGGAGCTGGGTTTCGCGGGAGCGCTGCTTCTGCCGCCCTTCTACTACAAGGGCATCGATGCCGAGAGCCTGGCCAATCATGTCGGCGAGGTGATCGCCAATGCCGGCCCGTTCGGCCTGAAGATCTACCTCTACCACATCCCGCAAAACACCGGCGTGCCCTTCGCCGCCGAAGCCATTGCACGGCTGCGCGAGCGCTATCCCGACATCGTCGTTGGCCTCAAGGATTCTTCCGGCGACATCGCCTTTTCGCGCTCCTTGGCCGTGCAGTTTCCGGGCTTCGACGTCTTTCCCAGTTCCGAAGGCAGCCTGACCGAATGGAAGAGCTCGCGCTTTGCCGGCTGCATCTCGGCCACCACCAACGTCACCGGCGCGCTGTCGCAGATCGCCTGGTCGGATCCCGACAGCGAGAAGGGCCGCCAGGCGGCGGCTTCGGCGATGGCCATTCGCGGCGTGCTCGGCGGCTTCCCGCTGATGGCGAGCGTCAAGGCGGCATTGGCCGCAATGACCGGCGATGGCGGCTGGGAGCGGCTGATGCCGCCGCTGCGCCGCCTGTCGCCGGCCGAGCGGGCAGAACTGTTTTCGCGGCTGGGCAAGACCGATTTCGCCGCACAGCACGCGCCGGCCACGACCGGCTGAGACACGGAGTCTACGGAGCAGAAAAGGGAGGTCCGTCGGAGGAGTTCGAAAATCCAGCGCGCCGGCCGGACCTCGGGCGCGCATCGCAGGAAAAACATCAACGGAGGAGAACGGAAATGAAAAGACGTACATTCATCGCACTCGCCGCGGCAGCGGCGGCAGCAACGACCATCAGTGTTTCGCCCGTCTTCGCGCAATCGAAGGAGATCGTCTACCTCGCGCCTGCGCTCGACGTGCCGTTCTGGCGCACCGTGGCCAAGGGCGTCGAGGCCGGCGCCAAGGAAGGCGGCTACTCCTTCCAGGCGCTGGAAGCACAGAACAACGCGCAGAAGCAGCTCACCAATGCGCAGGACGCGATCACCCGCGGCGTCGCCGGCATCGTGATTTCGCCGACCGATTCCTCGACCGCGCCGAGCGTCCTGAAGCTCGCCGCCGCCGCCAAGATCCCGGTCGTCATTTGCGACATCGGCACCACCGAAGGCGAATATGTCTCCTTCATCGCCTCCGACAACACGGCCGGCGCCAAGGGTGTCGGCGAGGCGGTTGCCGCAGCGGCGAAAGCCAAGGGCATGAAGGAAGCGCCCTACGGCATGATCACCATATCGCTCGCCCGCATCAACGGCCAGAAGCGCACCGACGGCTTCCGCTCGGCGATGGAGGCAGGCGGCTACGGCAAGGAGATCGCGCTGCAGCAGATGCAGGCCTACACGGCCGACGAATCCTTCAAGTTCGCGCAGGACATGCTGACCGGCAATCCGAACCTGAAGGCGATGTTCATCGAGGCCGACACGCCGGCCATGGGCGCGCTGCGCGCCATCAAGGCCAGCAACCGCTCCGGCGACATCATCGTCGGCGCCTTTGACGGCATTCCCGAATTCGTCGATCTCCTGAAGAGCGGCGAACTGACGGCGGCCGGCATGCAGCAGCCCTGGCTGATGGGCGAGACCGCCGCCAAGTCGCTGACCGAGCACCTTGCCGGCAAGACGCCGCCGAAGGAGGTCCTGGTGCCGGTGATGATCGCCACCAGCACCAACATCGAAGAGCTGCTTCCCGAAGCCAAGAAGAACGTCTTCGGCGAGTAGCATCGGCAAGTTCCAATGCCGCGCCGGGACGGTCCGGCGCGGCTTTCCAGCGAAGGCAAGATGCAGGCGGCAGCAGCGAAAGAAACCCTGTTCACGGCAAGCGGCGTCGAGAAATCGTTCGGCCGCACCCGTGCGCTCGCCGATGCCTCGATCACGCTGAGGCGCGGTGAAATCCACGCTCTGCTCGGCGCCAACGGCGCCGGTAAGTCGACGCTTTCGCGCGTCATCTGCGGCCAGATCCGCCCGGATGCAGGCGACATCGCCTATAGGGGCAAGCCGTTTTCGATCCGCCGCGCCCGCGACGCCATCGATGCCGGCATTTCGCTGGTGATGCAGGAAACAAGTCTCGCCCCCGATTTGTCGGTGGTCGAGAACATTTTTCTCCCCGAGTTGGGCCGGCCCGGCCTGCCCAAGTTCGGCGAGATGCGACGGAAAGCCGAGGACATACTCTCCCGCCTCGGCCAGCGCGCGCAGTTGCCGCTCGACGGCGACGTGCGCGCGCTCTCCGCCGCGCAGCGCCAGCTGGTCGAGATCGCCAAGGCGCTGGCGCTGGAATCCGACCTCATCATCTTCGACGAACCGACGGCGTCGCTCAGCCCCGGCGAGGTCGAGCGGCTGTTCGACATCATGGTCAAGCTGCGCGACGAGGGCAGGGCCCTGGCCTTCGTCTCGCACCGGCTGGAGGAAGTGTTCGCCGTCACCGACAAGGTCACGGTGCTCAGGGAAGGCCGCACCGTCGCCGCCGACGTCGCCACCGCGAAGCTGACCCAGACCGAACTGATCCGCCACATGGTCGGCAGGGAGCTCAGCCAGATCTATAGCGAGCGGGCACCGAGCGCGCATGCCGAAAAGCCCGTCGTGCTCGAAGTCGAGAACCTGAGAAGCGTACCGCTGGTCCGCGACGTCTCCTTCAGCCTGCACCGCGGCGAGATCGTCGGCCTCGGCGGCCTGGTGGGCGCCGGGCGCTCGGAGACGCTGGAGGCAATCTTCGGGCTGAGGAGACGCGACGGCGGCTCGGTGCGCCTCAACGGCAAGCCGTTTGCGCCGCGCAAGCCGGCGCAGTCGATCCGCGCCGGTATCGGCTTCGTGCCGGAGGACCGCCGCCGCCAGAGCATCGTGCCGGACCTGAGCGTGCGGGAAAACCTTCTGCTCGCCCATCTCGGCGCCCATCGCGGCTTCGGGCTCGCCTATCGGCGGCGCGACGAGAAGGTGAGCGAATTGCTCGCCATGCTCGGCCTGCCGGCGGACCGGCTGCTCGACGCCAGCATGCTGAACTTTTCCGGCGGCATGCAGCAGAAGATCATCATAGCCCGCTGGCTGATGCTCGATCCCGAGGTGATCCTGCTCGACGAGCCGACCAAGGGCGTCGACATCGGCACGCGCTCCTCGATCTACGCCATGCTGCGCGCCATCGCCGACCGCGGCGTCGCGGTGCTGATCGTCTCCTCCGACTTCGACGAATTGCTCGGCATCTGCGAGCGCGTCGTCGTCATCAGCGACGGCATGTCGATCGCCGACATGCCGAGTGCTGTGCTGGACGAGGAGAAGCTGACGCTGTTGGCGGCACCCCGCACCTCGATGGAGCGCAACGTGCGCTTCCTGCGCGACCTCGCCGCCACCTATCGCGGCGCCGCCTTCTGGGGGCTGATCGAGGACGAGAAATTGTTTTGCCTGAAGGTCGCCGTCGCCGATCAACGTGCCGCGCCCGGCTTCGGCGACGGCGCTGCAGTGGATTTTGGAGAAACGCGGATTCCGGCGGCACTCGCCGCCGCGAAATCGCAATTCGTCGCCGAGGCCGACGGCGGCCTGAACACCTTGATCGTCGATGTCGCGGGCTCGCGCGGCCATGCCATGGGCGCGGCCGGCCTTGTTCTGCCGCACGACACTGAGCCGCCCGACGCCGGCCAACTGGCTGCCGTCATCAAGGCCCACTACGCCGCCCATGACTGATGCCGCTGATGACTGACAAGGAACGACCCGCAATGGCCGCGAATGAAACGATCGGCACCGCCTATGCGTCGCCACCGCCACGCCAGGCGCTCAAATGGCTGACCGCACGGCTGGAAGTCAGGATGCTGCTGCTCGCCATCCTGATCGCGGTGACGCTGTCGTTCGCCTCGCCCTATTTCCTGACCACCATCAACGTGCTGAACCTGCTCGACCAGTCGGTGGTCGTCGGCATCGTCGCCATCGGCATGACCTTCGTCATCCTCACCGGCGGCATCGATCTTTCCGTCGGTGCGGTGGCGGGGCTCACTGGCATCATCTTCGGCATCGTCGTGCCTGACCTCGGCCTGCCGGTCGGCGCGCTGGTAGGGATCGTCGCCGGCGGCTTGATCGGTCTCGTCTCCGGCGTGCTGATCAGCTATTTCGGCCTCGCCGCCTTCGTCGTCACGCTCGGCATGATGTCGATCGGCCGCAGCCTCTGCTACATCTTTTCCGGCGGCATCTCGATCTCGAACATCCCGGAATCGCTGAGCGACTTCGTCTACACCAAGGTCGCCTTCATCCCGATGAACGTCTTCGTCCTGCTCGTGCTCTACCTGCTGGCCTATCTCTATCTCGGCTACACCAAGGGCGGCCGAACCATCTATGCCATCGGCTCGAATGCCGAGGCCGCGCGCACCGCCGGCCTCAATGTCGTCGGCTACGCCATCCTGCCCTATGTCGTCTCCGGCGCGCTGTCGGCCGTCTCGGCGCTGCTCCTGGCCGGCAAGATCCTGTCGGTCGATCCGCTGGCCGGCAATCTGCTGGAGCTCGATGCGATTGCCGCCGTTGTCATCGGCGGCGCCAGCCTGTTCGGCGGGCGCGGCTCGATCATCGGCACGCTGATCGGCGTCTTCATCATGGTGATGATCCGCAACGGCCTCAATCTGCTGGGCGTCTCGCCGTTCTGGCAGGGCTCGGCGATCGGCGCCATCATCATCGCCGCCGTGCTGGTGGAAAGGCTGGTGAGCCGCCGGGGCGCCTGATGACGTCAGTGCCCTCCAGCGCCGCCTGCATCCGCCAGGAGCCGGCATGACCCTGCGCATTGGCATGATCGGCGCCGGCTGGGTGACGCGCCACCACCTCGATGCATATCGCGCCCTGGCCGGCAGGGCCGTCGTGGTCGCCATCGCCGACCCGTCTGCCGAGGCGCGCAACACCCGCGCGGCCGAGTACGGCATTGCGGGCATCCATGCCGACGCCGCAGCGATGATCGCGGCCGAAAAACTCGATGCCGTCGACATCGCCTCGCCGCGTGAGTTCCATGCCACCCATGTTCGGCTGGCGGCGCGAGCGGGGCTGGCGATCCTTTGCCAGAAGCCGCTGGCGCCGAGCTTTGCCGAAGCGGAAGCGCTGGTGGCCGAGATTGGCGGCCGCGTTCCGTTCATGGTGCATGAGAACTGGCGCTTCCGGCCGCATTACCGGCAGATCAGGCGCTGGCTGGACGAGACCGGCATCGGCCGTCCGGTGCAGGCACAGATGAGCGTGCTGAGCAGTGGCCTGGTGCCGGACGCAGATGGCCAGCTTCCGGCACTGCGGCGCCAGCCGATGCTGGCTGCGCTCGACCAGATGCTGGTCAAGGAAATCCTGATCCACCACATCGACACGCTGCGCTTCCTGTTCGGTGAACTCAGCCTGCGCTCCGCCGCCGTTGGCCGGCTGAGCGATGCGGTGATCGGCGATGACCACGCGCTGCTGTCGATGGTCGCCAGCGATGGAACACCGGTCACCCTGCAAGGCAATCTCCATGCACGCGGCTATCCCGGCGAGGTCTTCGACCGGCTTGAGATCTTCTGCGAACGCGGCCGCATCCTGCTCGAGCGCGACCGGCTGACGCTCGACGGCGAACGATCCGAATCCGTGTCGGTCGATCTGGCAGCGAACTACGCCGCCTCCTATCGCGACACGATCGCCTGCTTTATCGACGGACTGGCGGCGGGCCGCATCCTCGAAAGCAGCCCCGCCGACAATCTCGGCACGCTGCGCCTGGTCGACGAAGCCTATCGCTGGCGGCTCCCGGCCTGAGCCCCCAGCAAGGCGATGACGTGGCGTTACACGCGTCGGTTTCCGTGCCAGGCGCCGTGATGCAACCATGCGCGCCGAGGGCACCTTTGGCCCGCTCGGCGGTGGCAGCGCGACAAAAACCAGCTCTCGTCTCGGAAGTCCCGCAGCGATGCGTGACGCAGGTCTTCCTCGCCCCGCAAACGCTTCACACGGCCTATCAGACCCGGCTTGACCCATTGCGTGACCTCATTCGGAGGTGCGAACGATCGACGAGGAAAGCGAGACCACGAAAGCAGCTAGGCACAGTTCCGCGATCACACCATACGTCCAGGCGGTCTATCTGTTGCGGCGGCGGACTTGATTGACCGCCTGGCCGGCGCCTTTACCCCAAAGCCCCCCGCCCAACGGGCGCCGGCCATCTTCCTTGGCAACTTGGCTTATGCAACCTTCAGGTTTATCACCCGCATCACTGCGACCACTGTTCCGTTGTTCGTAGCAGCCTCCTTCGTGCTACCCTTGCCGCAACTCCACACATCGCCTTCCTTGGCCGTGAACTGCATGTCCCCGGCCGTGACCTGCAGTTCGCCTTCAGTGACCGTGCAAACCATGTCGTCCGCCATGACGTCCCCCAGCGGGCTAGTTCCCTTCGGCTGGTAGACGACGTCTTGCATGGCGATGGTCTTGTACCCCTTGATATGGGAGTCCCGTGTTCCCAGTTCGACGAGCCGAACACCGGGGAAAATCTCTTTGCCATCAGTCGGACCGTAGGTCTTGGCCGCTGCCGGAGTCGGTAATGCGACCAATAGCGGGGCCGACAACGAGGTGGCACCAAGGGCGAGAGCACTACGTCGATTCATCTTCATAACATCCTCCCTGAGTTAGTCCGCCCACCCCTGGGCGAACCTGATATTTTACGCGCTCGAGCAGCCAGATAGTCAAAACACAATTGAGCAGGCCCATTCCGCCCCCGACAGCGGGTGGCTGTAGAGGCCACCGCCTCTTGTTCGGCGTCACGGCTTGGCTGGTGAAAGACAGAGTTCGGTCATCGCGGCCCGCCTCTCGACAGGGCTGGCAATGGAACACTTTGATCAGATCCCAGTGTGTGCATCCGTGGTCGTCACCAGGCGACCGGCGAGAGCCGGCAGTCGAGCACTATTTTCTTGCGCGCTCGCCATACGTTTCGACTCTGGCTCATCCGATTGGATGCCTAGGAAGAACCGAACACAGCCGTTTTGCCAAGTTAGCGGTAATGCATGGCCGGACTACAATCTTTCCAGCCGGCGAACCGTTGCTGGTTAGGCCCGGCGGCCGACCCCGAGCCCGCGAGCCCTCCCGGCCGTTGGGCGGCTCGGTCGCCGAGCCTCAAGCCTCGCCAGCGCGCGTTTCGGCGGCCAAAGTGCCGGAGAACGCATGATCGCTATCTGGACCAATGCCGGAACAATCATCGTGTTCGATCCCGAAGTCGGCACTGCATCTGGCCGTTCCGAGCATGAAGCATGGAAAGAGATCGAGCGCCGCAAGGCGATGAAGCAGGAAGGGCGAGCAGTCCTACAGTGCTGAAGCGCAGGTTCAGAGCGCGGACACTACTGGGACGGATGCAGCTTTCATTCAATGGCGCGGGACAGGGCCGGTAAGCTGAGGCCTGATGGCCCGGTCTGCTTCGTTGGGTTGCCACAGAATTTGCAGGCCGGGCCGCGCCCCCCGGCGGTCTCGATAGCCGGAGCCCCGAAAGAAATTGCTCCTTATTCGGCGGTTAGACAAATCACGGTTGATTGCGCCATGGAGAGGGCGGGAAACCCGCGTCTCTCCTTGTACGGGGAGACGCGGGCCAGGTTGCCACCTGTTGCACGTCACCAGCGGTGAAATGCAACCGGACACAACCATTAACCATCGCTAATGTCTAGGCCGGGATTCCGCGATCGAGAAGGAGCAGCGGGGACCGGGTGGGGGCTTGGGGTAGGTCCCCGCTGCCTTGAGCTGCCTTCGCAGGGTGCAGTGGCAGCACAACCAAATAGGTGACTGAGCAATGAAAGAACTAATGACAGGGGAGCCGTTTTGAACGTCCTGTCAGTCCTCTTACACCGGCCAATGCCGGGGCCGGCGTCTCAAGGAGTGCGGCCGGGGGACGGACCTTCAAGACGTTGCGACTTCCGTAACCCCAACCGCACACCCGGCCTGACGTACGTGCCCACCCAATTGACCCCAGCGTCAAGCGACAGATCAATAGTAGCCGATGTAGATCGCCCCCAAATCGGCCGCTCGAGCTAGCGCGGATAGACAATTCGGGTCAGCGAGGTTCGACGAGGAGAAAAAAGAAGGTCGGAATATCCGTGCCGCCGCCAGCGCGCGTCCTTGCCGGCCCTGTAGGCAGCTGACTTCAGTCCCAACTGCACCGCCGAGTGAACTAGGGCACTCAGTCGTAATTGAGTGATTTCTAATATATCTATAAGTTAGTGCGCGCGGGGGGCTTCTTCCTATCCCGCAAATGGCCGGTGCGGTGCGATAGATCTAGCAACGAGCGCCCGACCGCACCGGCCATTTCATTCCTTTGTGCAGAGTGTACCTAGGAGGACAACCATGTCCGGTAAGCCAGCAGTCTTTCCAGCACTCGATCACTTGCCGACCCAAGCTCGAGAGCATGTTCCGCCGGCTCCTTTCGATATCGATACAGCGTTGGCAGCTCTAGCGGCGGCGGCTCCCGATCATCCCGACGGCCCGGACGAGCATTTTGCTCCCCATGCGACCGTTGAGCTACCTGATGCCGGGGGCGCCGGCCTTGAGCATGCGAGCCTGCCAGCTCACATTTCGGATTGGTGGCTCTTCTAAGCAAGCGCCATCTCGCCGCTCAAACGGAGCTGCGGCGAGCGCTTAAACGAATAGGCCTCCGCCAGAGGGGTACGGCGGAGGCCTATTCGTGGGCGCGGCTACATTCCTGAGAAATCGACCGCTTGCAGCTAAAATGCAGGATGACCTCGTTAGTTCCAGACAATTTTAACGATTGGGTTGGCAGGCCGAGCTATGCACCGGCACGACGGCGGCGCGATGCGCACTCATTGACCGCGTTGCAAACAATTTTAATAATTTAGCTGTAGCTAATAAAACCCACTATAATGCGCAATCAGCCGGCAACCTTCTACCCCCGTTTGCTGGTTAGGCCTGGCGGCCGATCGAGCCCCCCTCACCCGGCCGCTGGGCCGCCCTGCTTGGCCGGCCTCTGGCGCAGTTCGGAAGACGATTTAGAGAAGGGAGGGCAAGGGGATGGCTGCCTATCTGATTGCAGATGTCGATGTCACCGACGCTGCCACGTTCGATGAATACAAGCGCGAGGTCCCGGCGACCGAAGCGCGCCATGGCGGGCGATATCTCGCGCGCGGCGGCGCAACCCGAGTACTCGAAGGCGATTGGGATCCGCATCGGCTGGTCATCGTCGAATTCCCCGACATGGCCGCGCTCACTGCCTGGTACGATTCTCCGGAGTACGAGCGCCTGAAGGAAATCCGCTTCCGCAGCGCCAGGACACGCATCATAGCGATCGAGGGAATGCCGGCGGCTTAGGGCTTCACCCTGGGTTCCTTGCCCACGCTTGGCGGCGCGCAATCTCCCCTCTTGAGACCTTTTGAGGGGAGATGTCGCCAACTTGGGCAAGACGACCGGCGCAAGGCTCCCGCTAGCGCCCCGGTAACGGATTCTTCTCTGCTTTTGTGCACATTGTCGGCGACAGGGTGGGCAAAAACCGGGCATGGCAGACGACAAGGCACGCAATGATGAGTTCTGGGCGCTGGCGCTCGAGCGCGCCCATCTCGGCGTCTGGGACTGGGATCTCAAGAGTGGCGCCTGCTATTATTCGCCGACCTGGTCGAAGATGCTCGGCTATGACGAGGGCGAGCTTGCCGACGCGGCCGACCTCTGGCTGCAGTTGACGCATCCCGACGATCGCGAGCGCGCGAAGGCCAGCGGCGACCGCCACATTGCCGGCCTGACCCCCTCTATCGAGACCGAATTGCGCCTCAAGCACAAGGACGGCCACTGGGTCTGGGTGCTGGATCGCGGCGGCATTGTCGAGCACGATGCAGACGACCGGCCCGTCAGGTTGATGGGCGTGCAGACCGACATCACCAGGCAGAAGGAGGCGGAAGCCGCGCTCGAGCAGGTCAATGTCCGCTTCCGGCTGGCGCTCGCCGCCAGCGGCACCGGCATCTGGCACCATGATATCGGCACCCACAAGAGCTATTGGGATGCCCGCACCAGGGAGATCTTCGGCCTCGTCGCCGACACCGATGAGGTGACGGCCGACCTCTGGCACACCTATTTGCACCCGGACGACAAGGACGCCACCGAGCGCGCCCACCAGGTGCCTCTCGGCTCGGACACGGTCATTGCTTCGCAATACCGCATCGTCAAGCGTGACGGCGAGATCCGCCATGTGGAATCCTTGGTGCGCTTCATCGCCACCGGTGCGGCGGGCCAGATCCTCGGCACCGTGCGCGACATCACCGAGGACAAGAAGCGCGCGCAGGAACTGGCCTATGCCGCCAACCACGATGCGCTGACCGGGCTCTTGAACCGCGCCGCCTTCGACAGGCTGCTGGCCGGCCATATCGCCACGGCGCGCCGGCTGCCGCTGGCGGTGTTCTATGTCGATCTCGACTACTTCAAGGCGCTCAACGATTACGCCGGCCATGCCGCCGGCGATCTCGCGCTGAAGGGCGTCGCCGGCGGCATCGTCGGCTGCCTGCCGCCATCCGCGCATGCCGCGCGCCTGGGCGGCGACGAGTTCGCGCTGCTGGTGCCGAATTGCGACCAATTGCAGGCCGAGCGGCTGGCCGCCGCCATTCTTGCGGCCGTGCGCGACGCCGACCTTGGAGTGGCGGCGACGTCGCGCAGGCTCGCGGCAAGCGTCGGCATTGCCTTCGTCGCCGACCACAACACCACCGTGGCCGATGCGCTGGCCTGCGCCGACGATGCCTGCTACGCAGCCAAGGCCGCCGGCCGCAACCGTTTCGCGGTGTTTTCGCCGGAGACGGCGTCAGGCTCAGGCGGGCTCAACGCGGCGCGGCTCGCCGCCGACCTGGTCGACGCGATGGAGGACGGCAGGCTGAAGCTGTTCGGCCAGCAGATCCATCTGCTCGGCAAGCCCTGGCAGGAGAGCCGCCATGTCGAGGTGCTGGCGCGGCTGATCGGACGCAACGGCCGGATGATCCCGCCCGGCGAATTCATCCCGGTGGCCGAGCGCTTCGGCCTCGCTTCCAGGCTCGACCGCTGGATCATCAGGACGGCGCTCTCGCAGCACGGTCCGGCAATGCGGTCGGGCGCGATTTCGCTCGGCTTCAACCTGTCGGCGCAGACGCTGAGCGACCCGCTACTGTGGGACTTCGTCGACGCCGCCATCGCCGAGTCCGGCGCACCGCATTCGGGCATCGGCTTCGAGATCACCGAGACCGCCGCCGTCACCAATTTCGACGCCGCCGAACAGTTCGTGCGCAAGGCGCGCGAGCGCCGCTGCCGCGTCAGCCTCGACGATTTCGGCGCCGGCATGAGCTCGTTCGAATATCTCCGGCGCTTTCCCGTCGACGCCATCAAGATCGACGGCTCCTTCATAGAGAACATCGCCCAGAACAATTTTGACCGCGAGATCGTCTCGGCGATATCAGGCATCGCCAGAAGCCTCGGCTGCTCCGTGGTCGCCGAGAAGATCGAGCAGCAAGCCGCGCTCGAAATCCTCGAAGGCATGGGCGTCGCCTACGGCCAGGGCTTTCTGCTGCACCGGCCCGAGCCGCTGGAAACGATTGTTTCTCGAGCGACGGCTCAGGTGGTTCTGCCGGAGCGGCGGCAGGCGTAACCTCCTTTTGTCGGCTTTCTCGAACGTTCCATGGTGCTGACACCGGATGCGCGGTGACGTGCGACGCCTGTTGACTCTCAGTCATTATACAATATATGCAATTGTATATTGAGAAGAGAAAGGGCGGCCATGCAGCCAGTCAGGATCGCCAACAATCTCCCGGTCGTGGGACAGCCACCGCCTGCGCGGCCTACTGTCTGGGGTCTGTTCGATCCGCGCAGCTCGAGCATCCAGTATGTCGTCTCCGACCCGGCGACGAGGCGCTGCGCCATCGTCGATCCGGTTCTCGATTTCGACGAAAAATCCGGCGCGACAGACACCGGCAATGCCGATGCCATCCTTGCCTATGTCGCGGACAATGGCCTGACGGTCGAATGGATCCTCGACACTCACCCCCACGCCGATCATTTCTCGGCCGCCTCCTACCTGAAGGGCAGGACGGGCGCGCCGACCGCGATTGGCGCCCGCGTTGTCGATGTCCAGCGTCTCTGGAAAGGCATCTACAACTGGCCCACGCTGCCGGCCGACGGCTCGCAATGGGACCGGCTGTTTGCCGATGGCGATCGCTTCAAGGTCGGCTCGATCGACGCGCATGTGCTGTTCTCGCCGGGCCATACGCTGGCCTCCATAACCTATGTGATCGGTGACGCGGCCTTCGTGCACGACACGCTGTTCATGCCGGACAGCGGCACGGCGCGGGCGGATTTTCCCGGCGGCAGCGCGAAGGTTCTGTGGGGATCGATCCAACGGATTCTTTCGCTGCCGGACGGGACGCGCCTGTTCACCGCCATGACTACCAGCCGGGCGGCCGCGAGCCGCGTTGGGAAAGCACGGTGGCCGAGCAGAAGCGCTCGAACCCGCATATCGCCGGGATCGACGAGGCGGCCTTCGTTGCGCTTCGCCAGACGCGCGACAAGACACTGCCGATGCCCAAGCTCATCCTGCACGCGCTGCAGGTGAACTTGCGCGGCGGGCGCCTGCCGGAACCGGAAGACAATGGCCGGCGCTACTTGAAATTCCCGCTCGATGCGCTTGCCGGCGCGGCATGGGGCTGATCATGACGATGCCAGCCAAAGCCGCGATGACTCGCGCCGACATGGAAGGCAGGGCAGGGGAGGTCGCCGGCCTGCTGCGGACCCTGTCGCACCCCGCCCGGCTGATGATCGTCTGCACGCTGGTCGAAGGCGAGTACGCCGTCGGCCAGCTCGAAGAGGAACTCGGCATCCACCAGCCGACGCTGTCGCAGCAACTCACCGTGCTGCGCGACGCCGGCATCGTCGAGACGCGGCGCGAGGCCAAGCAGATCTTCTATCGCCTGACGGAAGCCAAGGCCGCGCGCCTCGTCGAGGCTCTTTACACGATCTTCTGCGCCGAAGCGGTGACGCCATGATGCATTATTGGCCTGCGCTTTTCGGCGGCATGCTGATCGGCCTCTCGGCCAGCCTGCTGCTGCTCCTCAATGGCCGCGTCGCCGGCATCAGCGGTATCGTCGGCCGGCTGCTGCTGGCGCGCGCCGCGACGAACGCGGCCTTTGTCATCGGCCTGCTCCTCGGTCCGCTGCTGTTCCTCGCCGGCTTCGGCCACTGGCCGTCGGTGACCATCATCGCCTCGCTGCCGATGATCGCCGCCGCCGGCCTGCTGGTCGGGTTCGGCTCGCGCATGGGCTCCGGCTGCACCAGCGGCCATGGGGTCGCCGGTCTCGCCCGCCTTTCGCCGCGCTCCTTCGTTGCCGTGCTGAGCTTTCTGTCGGCCGGGATCGCGACCGTTACCTTGATGAGGATCGCCGGACTGTGAATCTCCAGACTTTGCGTTTTCTTGCCGCCCTGGTCTCCGGCGGGGTCTTCGGTTTCGGCCTGTCGCTTTCCGGCATGCTCGATCCCGCCCGCGTCCGCGGCTTCCTCGATGTCGCGGGCGACTGGGACCCGAGCCTCGCCTTCGTGCTCGCCGGGGCCGTCGCCGTGGCGATTCTGGGCACGTTGCTGTCCAGGCGCATGAAGCGGCCGGTTTTCGACCGGGCATTCCATCTGCCGCCGGATACCGGCATCGATCGGCGGCTGGTCCTCGGCTCGGCCCTGTTCGGCATCGGCTGGGGCATGGCCGGTTTCTGCCCCGGCCCTGCGCTGGCCAGCCTGACGCTCGGGCTCGCGCCTGCTTTCCTGTTTGTCGCCTCTATGGTCGTCGGGATGACTGTCTACGACCGCCTCGTCGCCGACCGCAAGGATCAGGCGGGCTCGCGGAAATTTCCATTGAGGATATCGCGTGCAGCGTTACGAACGCCCTCTTTGGAGGAGCCATTGGCCGCGAGATGCTCAAGCTCATCCGTCAGGCAGTCGGCGAGGGCAGGAGAGTAGGCAACGACGCTGACGAGTATCCAGTATATCCAGATGTCGTCGTTACCACGCAGGATCTCGCGCAGATACGGCGCGAGCGGTGGACCGATGCCGGCCAGAAGCGGCTGCAACGCTTGCGCTACGGGCCAATTGATGTCCTGAAGCCATTCGAGAAGCTGCGGCAGGATCGGCTCGATTGCTGGATAGCCGAGCGCCTTCAGGGCGGAGGCCTTGTCGGTATCGAGCTTGTCGACTGGCACCAGATCCGCCAAGTTTTGTTCAGACGAGTTCACCGGGCAATCCTACCGTCGGCATCGGAGCAAACAGGTCGACCTAACGCCCTCTTGCAGCCGCGCCGGCCTTTTTCGCCTCTCCATCACCTGCAAGATGGTAAGGCTGGATAAGTACCTCCGCGGGGATGCGCCAGTGCTTGTGAATCCGGTGCGCCATGTCCATCGTCAGCAAGCGCTTCCTGTTCAGGATTTCCGAGGCCCGGGACGCCGATCCGATGATCTCGGCGAGGGCCAGTTGCTTGAGCCCCGCCATTTCCATGTGGGCGCGAATGGCCGTAACCGGGTCGAGTGTCTCGATCGGGTAGTGCCTGGCCTCATAGGCCTCGACCAGATCGGCCAGCACGTCGAAGCGATCGCCATCGGGAGAGCCGACCTCGGGCTCGTTCTCGAAGTATACGAAATCCACATTCGCACCGAATTGGGCCTTGATGTCCGCAGGGTCCTCCACTCGACCTTGTCGACCACCTGATACCAGGCAGTCAGCGCCCCTCTCGACTGGGGATGTCTGGTCCAGAAGGCGACAAGGGTCTTTCTGCTGACGATCTGCACGCTTGCCTATAGCAAATTCCCAATATGGGAACAAAGGGGTAAGTTCCCAAAACGGGAAACTGTTGCGGCTTTGGCGGGTGCTATGGGCTTCTGCGGCCCGTCCAGCGCGGGCACCTCGCGCGGAAACTATTTCTTCCGCTGGCCGCCGGACGACGTCGCCATGCTCAGCGGGCTCTGGGCCTCGCGCATCATCTTCAGCGCCTCGTCCCGGGTCAGGCCGCATTTGCGGGCAAAGTAGGTCGCCTCATAGGCTTCCGCCGGCGAAGGGGCGGATAGGCTGGAGACTGCCGTTCTGGGTTTCTTCTTGGCCATCGTACTGCCAATGCTGAATCACTTTAGTCAGCTAATATAGCGTCTTTGTTTGCCAATGCAAAATTCGGAGATTGCGAGGCGCCGGTGGTGGGCGGGGCCATCCGGCGGGCCCGTAGGCGCCCGGCGCCCGGCGCCCTCTGGCACCGCCGGAGCTCCGCTGGATATTGGCGCCGGGGCCGCGCCCTTGAAGGCCCATTGAAGCGTAATTATATCAATGACTAAGCGTGCGGTGCACGCGAAACGTAGTGCCGTTTGTCAAGCTTCTCTATGGAGGTTGTCATGGCAATGAAACTGATGGAAGGAAGAAAGGGCCAGGATTGGATCAATCTGGTCCTTGCGATCTGCCTGTTCATCTCACCCTGGATCATTGGCTTTACCGCTGAAACCACGCCTGCGTGGAATGCCTGGATTGCCGGCTTCGTGCTCGGCGGCCTGGCCCTCGCGACGCTTTCGGCGTTTGCCGAATGGGAAGAGTGGGCGAACCTCGTTATCGGGCTTTGGCTGATCGTTTCGCCTTGGCTGCTTGGCTTCGCGGCCAGCACTAACGTGATGGCGACCCATGTCGTCCTCGGCGTGCTGGTGGCTGCCGCGTCGGCCTGGGCGGTCTGGGACTTCCGCCACCCGCACGCGCATGCGTGACCGGTGACGGCAGGCTAGGCGGGGGCCCGGCGCGGAAGCGGCGGGCTCCTTTGGATTATTGGGCACAGGGCTGGACCGGAGCGGCTTCACGAATTGCTGCAACCGGAAACCGTTTCGTGCATTCTTGGGAATGGCCTCGATGCTCCACTCCGACAACCCGGCAAAATGCTGCTCCTACTGCGGCGGGCGAGACCATGACTACGAGGACTGCCCGAAGCGCAAGGCCGACGCCGAGAAGGAAGCGCCCAAACCGCGGGAGCCGCAGCCGGCCGATGGCAGATCTTCGCGGAACTGAGCACGCAATCCCATGCCGTCGCTGGCCCGCCAGCCACCTACCTCCTCAGCGCATGCCCGACCGCATCGGCGAACGAAATGTCGCCCTTGATCTCGCGCATCGCCATCGAGGTGATCGTGCGGCGCACGCCGGGCAGGCGGCTGAGCTCTTCGCGCAGCATCCTGTCCAGCGCCATCATGTCGACGGTCACGATCTGCAGCAGATAGTCGGCCTCGCCTGTCGTGGCGTGGCAGCGGCGGATCAGCGGATGTCTTTTCACCGCCGCCTCGAAGGCGTCCGACACTTCGAAGTCGATCGACACCTGGATGAAGGCCTCGATGCCGAAGCCGATGCGCGCCGGGTCGATCTGCGTGGTGTAGCCGCGGATGATGCCGGCGTCCTCCAGCGCCTTGACCCGCTTCCAGCACGGCGTCTTGCTTAAGCCCACCTCGTCGGCAAGCACGGCAAAGGAGATTCGCGCATCCCGCTCCAACGCCGCGACGATCCTTCGGTCGAGGGCATCCAGCATCAATCGTTCTCCTAATTTCCAGAACAGACGATCATCGTACTCCATTTCCTCTTATTTGGATAACAGAAAGGAACAATGTTCGAGCCGAAAGCTTCTATCATGGCGACCTGAACCGACCCCGAGCCGGAGGCCGGGCAGGGGAGAACACCATGCACAAGCCCGATTATCACGCCCGCATCGAAGCGCCGGAGATGCGCGACTACGGCGTCTACCTGCAATGCGACAAGCTTCTGCAATGCCAGAAGCCGCTGGCCGAAATGGTCAATGCCGACGAGCTGCAGTTCCAGATCGTGCACCAGGTCGAGGAGCTGTGGATGAAGCTCATCGCCTACACGCTGGTCGATGTCCTCGACTATCTGGAGAAACAGGAAACCCACCGCATCGTCACGCTGATGGGCAGGGTGCACCGTCTCATGCGCATGATGACGGCGCAGCTCGACCTGCTCGAAACCATGTCGCCCAAGGAGTACCAGCAGATCCGCCTGCAGCTCGGCAATGGCAGCGGCCAGGAATCGCCGGGCTTCAAGCTGCTTTTGCGCCTGCCGCCGGACCTCTGGCGGGCCTTCAAGGCTTCATACCTCGACGGCCGCGGGCTGGCGGTCGAGGATGTCTACGATGCCCATTACGACCATGGTGACTCCTACGTCGTCGCCGAGGCGCTGATCGAGTTCGACGAGCTGTTCCAGAAATTCCGCGCCAACCACCTCTACCTCATCCACCGCTCGATCGGGCTCGGCTCGAAATCGCTGAAGGGCCGGCCGGTGGAAATGCTGGAAGGCGGCGCCCGCCACCGCTTCTTCCCTGAGCTCTGGGACATACGCTGCGACATGACCGACCGCTGGGGCGCGGAGTATGGCAGGGTGAGGGACTCAATCAGCCACCCGGAGGCGAAGGCGGGGTAGGGAGTTTTTTTCCTTCTCCCCTTGTGGGAGAAGGTGGATCGGCGCGCAGCGCCGAGACGGATGAGGGGTGTTGGACGGAGTATGGCGGTGCCAAGCTGGAGCACCCCTCATCCGACCTCGCTTCGCGAGGCCACCTTCTCCCACAAGGGGAGAAGGGAAGGCGTAGCGCCAGGCGGCCACCATTCCCGCAAAAGCTTGCCACTCCTCCTGCCGAAACTATTTCACCCGTGATGTCGGAACCGCCGCCCATCGCCCGTCCTTGGGACGGGAACCGCACCAACCCGGAGGACATCATGGAAACCGTTCAAACGCCGTGGCAGACCGCTGCCATTCTCGTCGCCCGCCTGATCTTCGCCGCCATGTTCGCGATGGGGGTGGCCTTCAAGTTCATGGACATGGGCATGACCGCCGGCTACATCGCCGCCGCCGGCTTCCCGTTCCCGCTGTTTCTGGCCTGGTGCGCCGCGATCCTCGAAACGCTGCTGGTGATCGCCTTCCTGACCGGCGCGTTCCTGACCCCGGCAGCGCTGATCGGCGCGGTTTACGTGGTCTTCCTCGGCTTTGCCTTCCACGGCCCGTCGCATTGGGTCGGCAACCAGGCCGAGTTCGGCGCCTTCATGTCCCACTTCCCGTTCGCCGCCGGCCTGCTCTTCGCCGCCGCGCATGGACCGGGCAACGTGCTGGCGCTGCGGCAGGGCTGGCCGGGCAGGGCGTGAGGAGCCCGCATCGGAAAGGGGCCTCACATCTGGTCGTTATAAGGTTCCTTCATCTGGCCGACCATGCGCGCCAGTTTCGAGAAGGACGGCATGTCCGCCTCCGGCTGGCACCGGTTGGCCAGCTCCAGCAGCCGGATCGGGAAGTTGACGGCATCGCGGCTCGACGCCGACATGCCCCCGGAACGTTCCTCTCCGGTTTCACTGGCTTCGGCGCGGCGCAAGGCGATGTCGATCTCCTCGACCGACAGCACGCCTTTGCGGACCAGCACCTGGTTGATCGAAGCGACGGCCATCAGCAGGCCCTCAAGTTGCAGATTGGCGACGTTCATGGCGGTTCCTCTCATTGGTCAGGCTTCAACGCGCGAAGGCCTGATACGATCCGGAGCGGCGCGGATCGGCTGTCTGCCGGCCAATGCGTCTTGCGCCTTACGGCTCCATCCAGCGTTGGCCATATTCGGCCCATAGCGCCCTTATCTCACGGCCGCCCAGCGGCGGCGTCGAGCGGTCGCCATAAGCGATGGCGGCGGCGCTGAGGTCGTACTGGCCGTCGGCCTGGACGATGAAGCGGATCGCCTGGCCGAGCGGCTTCGAGTGGAAGATCGGATCCGCCTGGCCCGTGCCAAGGCTGCGGACGCCCGAAATGGTTGCTGGCTGATGCCGCATCCTGAAGACGGATGCCATGGCAGGTTTGTCCATGCCGCTCTCCCCGAGTCCCCGGCGGAATGATTCCATAAGCGCCGGCTAATGGCCAGACGAGGAGAAAAGCTTGTTGTGAATACCGGGCCGGTGAAGGTTGCGGCGCCGCGGCGAACGCAATGGAGGCGGATAGGAAAAAATACCTTGCCGGGTGACGGCAGCTATGCTACTATCTTGTCCATGGTGCTGATTTGCGCCAACGACCCGCCGCCGAGGCGGGTTTTTGTTTTCTGGTTTCCTTCGAACGAAAGTGCATCTGGCCAGTAATCAACGCTGGCGGGACAGCGCCCCCCTCTGTCCTGCCGGACATCTCCCCCTCAAGGGGGGAGATCGGATGTCGCCTTGGTTTCGCAAATCACCGGCGCTCATCCTCCGGCAAGTGAGATGCGGGCGGCGAAGCTGCCAATCTCCCCCCTTGAGGGGGAGATGTCCGGCAGGACAGAGGGGGGCGCGAAGGAACGCCATCCATCGCCGCTAAGCCGACGACACATTCCACCACCCGCGAGACGCCCATGCCACGCTACGCAACCATCATCACCGACGATGACGGCCAGGAAATCGTCAGCGCCATCGGCGAATTCGAGGCCGCGCCGCAGGCACGCGTCGGCCGTTTCGAGGCCGTTCCCGCCGGCGTGCTGATCGGCATGGTTCGCGGCGGTCCGGTCGATGCTATCGGCGGGTTTGGTTTTCCACCGGGGTCGCAGGGCGCGGGCGACAGGGCCGTCGGCGTCGCCGCGATCCAGAAGGCCAAGGCCGGCCTGGCAAGAGCCGATGCCGTTCAGCCCAAGGCCGCACCGGCGACGACATCGGCCACCGCAAAACCCGAGACGGCCAGGCCCGCGCGCAAACCCGCAAAGGCCAAGGGGCGCCGCAAGCCCGGCAAGGCCAAGGCGGCGCGGGCGAGGCAGGCGAACGCGGTGGAGCAGCCGGCGGGCAGGGCAGGGCTCGACGGGGCGACGCATGGCTGACGCCACGCCGCGTCGGCAGCGCAAGCCGAAAGCAACCGCCGTCTCGTCCCGCCCGAAGCGCCCCAAAAAGACGCTGGGCGATGATTTCGTCGCGGCCGTGCGCGCCGATTTCAAGAGCCATGGCGCCGGCGTCATCGCTGCGGTGCGGGCCGACAAGCCCGACCAGTATCTGAAGATCGTGCTGTCGGTGCTGCCCAAGGATTTGCATGTCAACATCAACGAACTGGACGCACTGAGCGATGACGAGATCCGGAGCCGAATCCGCGGCCTCGAAGCCGTCCTCAAGCCTTTCCTCGAGACCCCGGGCCTCGAAAAACCGGGCCCCGAAAGGCCAGGCCTCGAAAAGCCGGGCAGCACTGATCGCGGCGCGCAGGGACTATCTGGCGCTGCTGAAGGAGCTGGACCGCCGGCGCCGCACTAACCAGCTGGCCGCCTACCGGCCCTATCCAAGGCAGGCCGAGTTCCATGCCGCGGGCGCGGAGATGCAGGCGGCCTGGGGCACCGGCATGATCCCGGCCGACGCCATCGTCCACACCACCATGGGACGCGGCGCGCCGGGTGCGCTCGACAGCGTCGTGGTGCGCTGGGGCGGCGGCGGCGATGTCCAGGCCGGCGAGAGCGTGCTGTCGTTCAAGAGCTACGAGAAGGGCCACGAAAAGTGGCAGGGCGAAACGCTCGACGGCGTCTGGTTCGACGAGGAGCCGCCGCTCGATGTCTACTCCGAGGGGCTCACCCGTACCAACGCGACAGGCGGGATAACGATCGTGACGTTCACGCCGCTCTTGGGCATGTCGGATGTAGTGCTTTTGTTTTTGTCGGCCGAGGAGGTGGAGGGGATGGGCAAGCGGTGACGGACTTGGCGCGGTCTTCCCTTCTCCCCTTGTGGGAGAAGGTGGATCGGCGTGCAGCGCCGAGACGGATGAGGGGTGTTGGAGGGATCGCCGACGGTGCCAAGCTGGAGCACCCCTCATCCGACCTCGCTTCGCGAGGCCACCTTCTCCCGCAAGGGGAGAAGGGAAGAACCGCCGCGCTCGAACGGAAGCGCCCGGAAACCGCGCTGAAACCATGATCTGCAATGCCGCTTGGATTGCAACCGTGGGGCGAGTAGTTTCCGGCGCGACCGTCGGAGGCCAGACATGCACGGACATGACTTGCGGAAGCTGCTCCTGCTTTGCGGGCTCATCGGTCTCGCCGCCTGCACCGAAAAAGACTGGCGCGCTGCGGCGATCGCCAAGGCCGAAGACGAGGTCCGTGACCAGGTGAACGATCCGGTGGCCCAGTTCAGCCATGTCCAGGTCACCGGCAACAGTTCGACCGGGCAGACCTGCGGCTACGTCATGGCCAAGAGCGGCATCTTCACGAAAGGCGGGCACTTCATCATCTATATCGATGGATCCGCACCGCGTATCGAGAGCGGCATGGGTCGGCGTTCCTGGTCGAAGCAGGAGTTCGACATTCAGTGGCAGAATGACTGCCTCAAGGAAGGCTACAAATCCTGAGCGGACATAGCAGAACTTGGGTTCCTCGCCCCGCGCGAAGCGGGGAGCAACAACGTCACGTCTGCCGCGCTGCCCCTCATCCGCATGCCGGCACCTTCTCCCCGTATAGTGACGGGGAGAAGGGGCTTGCCGCAACCTTGGCGCCCCGTCCACAACGCTGGTGACTGGCGAAACCGTCGATGAGAGCGCCCCTCTCCCCGTCACTATACGGGGAGAGGATGCCGGCAGGCAGGTGAGGGGTGGCGCCAACGCAGGCGGAAATCATGTGCAAAAACAATGCGCTACAGCCGCATCCTGAATCGATCCGTGCGGAGAAACAATGACCCGTCACGTCACCTTCATGACCATCGACGATGCCGAGCACTATTCGCCCGAGCAGCGTGCCGCGATCGTCGCTGCCTATCCCGCGCATGAGCGCGAGGCGCGCGCCAAGGGCATTCCGGTGCTGGGTTCCGGCCGTATCTTTCCGGTGGCCGAGCAGCTGATCGCCTGCGAGCCGTTCCGCCTGCCACGCTATTGGCCGCGGCTCGGCGCACTGGATTTCGGCTGGGACCATCCGTCGGCCGCCGTCGAACTCGCCTGGGATACGGAGGCCGATGTCGTCTATGTCACCAAGGCGGCCCGCGCCGCGCAGCAGACGCCGGCCATGCAGGCGCTGACCTTGAAACCGTGGGGCGAATGGCTGCCCTTCGCCTGGCCGCGCGACGGCCGCCGCGAGACGCTGGAGGGCGCCGGCGTGGCGCTGGCCAAACAATATGCCGCGCACGGGCTGAACATGCTGTCGCGCCACGCCCAGTTCGCCGACGGCTCGGTCTCGGTTGAGGCCGGGCTGATGGAGATGCTCGACCGCATGCAATCCGGCCGCTTCAAGGTGTTTTCG
The DNA here is from genome assembly GCF_044778005.1 of Mesorhizobium sp. IMUNJ 23033. Lineage (NCBI taxonomy): Bacteria > Pseudomonadati > Pseudomonadota > Alphaproteobacteria > Hyphomicrobiales > Phyllobacteriaceae > Mesorhizobium > Mesorhizobium sp. IMUNJ 23033. The sequence continues at coordinate 15,826 of NZ_JBJACT010000040.1, read as the reverse complement.
ACGCTGCTGCCCTGGTTCGAGGAATTCCGCCTCTACCACCGCAAGGACGGCCAGGTGGTGAAGCTGCGCGACGATCTGATGGCCGCGACGCGTTATGGCGTGATGATGCTGCGGGAGGCTGTGGTCGATCCTGCGGAGTACAGGGCGGCGAGGCGGGCGGCGGGGCAGAGCGATCCCCTGGGGGCGTTTCGGTAGTCTCGCCTTGGTAGTGGGTCAGTTTGAAATCTGACGCTGCGCTTTTTGCCGGGCGCCGTTCTTCGCTCAGATCTGAGCATATTTGTCAGTTCTTCGGCATTTGGGGTGGCACAAGTTGAACGTATGGCGTCGTCGGTTCCTCATTAGGGTGACTGCGGCTCGGGGCCGGCTTCCCGGATTTGCCGAGCGACCTAATGTATTGATAGAGCGATTGCATATCGCTCTCCTCCATCGCTCGAAGATTGTACCAAGGCATCGGTGGAAGCGTTCTAATGCGCTTCAGCATCCCTACGAATCCGCGCTCGCTCATTACCGCAGCATCTCTCCGAAGATTGGTCGCATAGGTCGTGCCCCAGGGACCGCGCCAACCGACCGAGTTGCCCATTAAAGCCTTTTCAGGATCAATCTTGCCTTCTGTTTCGCTGTAGCCTTCGGTATGGCAATCGTGACACCCGCCGATGATTGATACCTGCAACCCTCGTTCGACCGATACTTCGCTTTGAGCGAAGGCTGCAGGCATCGTGAGGCCGGCTAATAGGAAAAACAGGCTTGTGACGCGCATCCTTCCCTCCCATGCGTTCCGCTTAAGCATATATGAGCCAACGTCCGAAGGCGAAGGCCCGCGTCAAGGCCCTCAAATTTCAAACTGATGAACTACCCTTGTACGGGCCGCGCACATCGCCGCCAATCTTGCTGCGATGTCGCGAATTGACCCCATCGCCAACTCTTACTCCACTATCTTCCAGTAAGAATCCTTGCGGATCACCTTGCCGTCGCGAAACGTGTAGAAGTCGCAACCCCGGACCTCCTTCTTCACGCCCTCGCGGGTGGTGCCGGTGAGGGTCCATTTCGACATGCCGGTGTCGGCAGCCTCGTCCACAAAATGCTCGCCATTGCCGTAGTGGACATCGGGCAAGCCTTCGAAGCGTGTTGCCAGCGCCGCTCGTACATTTGGTTTACCCTCGAAACGAGAGCCCCAGGGCTTGCTGCCCCTCGGCATCTCGAGGACGCAGTCGTCGGCGAAGTGCGCCATGATGCGATCGAGATCGTGGGCGTTGAAGGCTTCGCATAGCTCGGTCAGTGTCGATCGAATGTCCATTCGCCCATCCTCCGTTCAGTCGCATGTTTCTGTTCGTGCGCGTTCGACGTCCGAAGTTAGCTCACCGGCGATTGCGCCGGTCAAGGCCGCGGGACCCCGAGGCTCCGCTCCCGAAGCGAGGCGCATCCCTATGGCTCTGGCCCTTTGCATGACCCTCCGCATCATCCCTGCCACGCTGCGCGACCTCTCCTACATCGCCGCCAATTTGCGCCCCGAGGATCGCGCCGAGATCGACTGCCAGTTGGACCACTGGTCGCCGGCGCTGCTGGCGCTGACGGCGCTGCAGGGGTTTGCCTATGTCGCCGAACTCGACGGCAATCCGGAAGCTGGCTTCGGCGCCGCCGAACAGCGCAGCGGGTTGTGGATCGCCTGGAGCTGGGGCACGCGCCGCATGAAGCGCTGCGTGCCTGGCATCACGCGGTTTTTTCACGACGTGCTCGGACCACAGGTTGCGGCGCGCGGCGCCTGGCGGGTCGAGGCGAGGGCGCTGGCTGAAAACGAATTGGCGCTGCGCTGGCTCGGCCGGCTCGGCGCCACGCAACGCTGCCTCCTGCCGGGCTACGGCAGGAACGGCGAGGACTTTTTTCTCTACGACTGGACAAGAACCTCTCAACGCGGGGAAAGCCATGTGCCTCTTTCAAAAGCCACCGGAACTGAAGCCGCTGCCGCCGACACCGACGGCTGAGGACAAGGATGTGCAGGCGCGCGAAGCCGCCTTGCGGGCTGAGCTCGAACAGCGCCAGGGCAGCTTGAGCACGGTGAAAACCGACCTTGCGCCCGGCGATCTCACGGGACGGCGCCGCGTGCTGCTGGGAGTGTGACGCGATGACCGCGATGAAGCGCAGTTTCAGAAAGCGCGTGCTGGCGTGGTGGTACTGGCGGCGGCATGCGCGGTTAGTGAAGCGGCGGGGGTGAGGGCTCTTCCTTCTCCCCTTGTGGGAGAAGGTGGATCGGCGCGCAGCGCCGAGACGGATGAGGGGTGTTGGAAGGAATGAGGCGTTGAAAGATCGAGGAATTTTAAGCGCTTGGTTCTCCAACGCAGCGATCCTTCCAGCACCCCTCATCCGACCGAGCTTCGCTCGGCCACCTTCTCCCACAAGGGGAGAAGGGAAAGCGCACCCCTACATCTGCCCGTCCAGCCACTCGCGCAGGGCCTTGTCTTCCTCGCTTTCGGCAACAGGCGGGGTGCGCCGCCTCCAGACGTACCAGAGGGCGGCGAGCACGCCGGCGGCCCACAGGCCGGCGAACAGGTTTCCGATGAAGTCGATCTGACGATCCTCCCAAGCCGGGCAATATTAGCACGGCCTGATTGAAGAGGACAGATTGACGTCGTTTCCCCGGCTGCGGCTGCCTGCCGCGCCCGAGGCCGGATCAGCTTGGTTTGCGGGCGAAGGCCCAGACCATCAGCGGGTATTCCTCGTCATTGCTGAGGTCGCGCCACAGGCCGTAGGCGCGCACCGGCCCGCCGATATGGGCTCTTGCGCAGGCCTTGTTGCCCCAGCCATGGACCTTGATGTTCGCTTCGGGGAAACCACCCTCGACCATAAGCTGCTTGAGGCCGGCCGGCGTCCAGCGATTGTAGTCGTGCGGCCTGGCATGCACGCGGAACAGGAACGGTGTGGCCACCATCGCCCAGCCGCCCGGCCGGGTCATGGCGTGGATGTTTTCGGCCGCCGCCAGCGGCCGCTGCACATGTTCCAGCACCTGGTCGGCGATGACGATGGAATACTGCTCCTCGGTGCGGTCCTTGCAGATGTCGAAGTCGGGGAAATCGACCGACGTGTAGTTGGGGCAAATCGCCTTCCAGTAGCGGTTCCAGCCCGGCGAGATCTCGATCACATCGGAGGATTTGCGGCCGCCCGCCCGCAGGAACTCGGTGAATGCCTCGATCTGGCGGATGCGCAGCCAGTTGCGCGAATCATAGCCGATCAGCCGCTTCACGGCGCGTTTGCTTTGGTTTTTCAGGGTACCGGCAAGGCTTGTCGTCACATCGACCTCCTCCAATGCCCCGCCGCGCTGCCTCCTTAACATCGCAAAGCGCAAGAAATTTGACTGCTCGCAAGCAAGTGAACGACAGCGAAGAAAGATTGCCAACATGAGCGATTCCCGTGCCCGCGATATCCTGTCGCGCCAGGCCGAACTCGAGAGCGAACGCGCCGAATACGAGCACGTCTGGGAGGCCGTCTCCGAATTCTGCGATCCCGATGCGCCCGATGTCTGGAGCGGCCGTCGCCAGTCAGGCTGGGGCTCGCAGGCCGAGCGGCACGAGCGGCGCGGCGCCCGTGTCTATGCCAACACCATCAACTCGGCCGCCAACCGGCTGGCCGCCGGGCTCGAAAGCCTGATCATCCCGCAGTCGGAAAAATGGCACGGACTGACCACCGCCGAGATGAACGACGAGGAGACCGACGAGGAGAAGGAATGGGCGGAAGCCTTGCGCGATTTCCTGTTCTCATTGCGCTATTCCGCCAATTCGAACTTCGTGCCGGCAACGCAGGCCTGCCTGCGCAACGTCGTGCGCTACGGCCCGGCCTATCTCTATGCCGAGGAAGGCTTTGGCGGCACGCTGATCCGCTATGCCTCCATCCCCGTGGTCGAGGGTTATCTCGCGCGCAACCGCTGGGGCCAGGTCGACACGTTTCACCGCCGCTATGAGCGCACCGCGAGACAGGCAGCACAGCTGCTCGGCTACGAAAAACTGCCGGCGCGCATCAAGATGCTGGTCGACGACCCCGCCAAATGCGACGAGAAGATCTCGCTGATCCAGTGCATAAAGCCGCGCGACGAGCGCCGCATGTACCGCAGCGGCGGCGCCTACCAGTATCTCGATCAGGCCTTCGCTTCCTGGCACGTCATCGAGGACGAGGAGGAGATCGTCAGGGAAAGCGGGTTTCGCACCTTCCCGGTATCGTGCTTCAACTGGCGCCGCTACGAGGGCGACGCCTACGGCATCTCGCCGGCCATCGAGGCGTTGACCACCGTGCGCGAGGAGAACGCCGTGCGCCGCTCGGGGCTTCGTGCGCTGCAGCAGATCACCGATCCGGCGACCGCCTCGAAAGCCCGGCTCGACTACGTGCCGGTGCTCAATCCCGGCGAGAACCATCCCGGCCTGATCGACGACAATGGCCGGCCGCTGATCGCGCCGATCTCAACCGGCCAGAACCCGACCTATGCCTTCAACTATGCGGCAAGCCGGGCCGAGGAAATCCGCGACATGATGTTCGTCAACCTGTTCCAGACATTGGTGCAGAACCCGCAGATGAGCGCGACCGAGGCGCTGATCCGCCAGGAGGAAAAGGGCGCGCTGCTCGGCCCCTCCGGCTCGATCATCCAGGCCGGTTTTGCCACCAATCTCGATCGCGAGCTCGGCATTCTGGAGGACAAGGGCCTCTACGACGAGGACAGCCGCTTCCTGCCGCCGGCGAGCCTCGCCGGCAAGGCGGTGCGGCCGACCTTCACCGGCCCGCTCGATGTGCTGAGGCGCTCGGCGGAAGCCCGCGATACCATCCAGGTGGTGACGACGGCCATGCAGATGGCACAGTTCGATCCCGGCATCATGGACAATATCGACGCCGACGAGGCGCTGAAGATCGTGCAGAGCGCCGGCCGCAGCCCGCAGCGCATTTTTCGCCGCAGGCAAGAAGTGGCCGGTCTGCGTGGCGCGAGAGCCAAGGCACAACAGGCGCAGGCCGGCATGGCGGCGATCGCCACCGCCGGCAAGGTCGCCAAGGACGCCGTGCCCGCCGCGGTCCAGGCGCGCGACAGCGGCCTGCTCGACAGCCTGCAAGGGCTGATGGGCGGGCAAGGGGCGCCGGTCGACGCAACGCGCGGTCAGGCGATGGCGGCGGCTGGCGCTGGTGGTCCTAACGCGGCAGGCGGCGCATGACCCGGAAACGCTTTGCCCATTCCACGCAGGCCGGCGGCCCGGCCAGGGCACGAGACGCGCTGGCCAAGGCCTATCTCAGGGTCTTCTCCGGCGAGGACGGCGAGATGGTGCTGGCCGATCTCGCGGCAGTGACCGGCTACTACCGGCGCCCGTCCTACGGCGAGTGGATGGCACGGACCAAAACACCGAACGGCTTCGAGCTGCACAGCGCCTTGAGCAACGCACGGGCAGAGGTGGTGCAGCACATCATGGGGTTCTTGACGCTGGACGAGGCGCAGCTTGTGGCGCTGGAGAAGGCGGCGAGGGCGGAGGGGTAGGTGAGGAGGCGATGTTGCCCTATGGCTAAAATTTGCTCAAATCCACAGTGATGCGCATCGGGCTGGTTTTGACACCCGGCGGCCAACATCTCTGGACCGATTTCAAAAGTTGCCGGGCGGCTTCCGCCGCCGCTTCCGAATGAGGTTCGTAGGATACAACGGCAATCGACTTGACCTTGCCGGCCTTGTCCAGTGTCACCTCGAAAACGGCTTTGAGGTGATTGTCGACAGCGGTCACTGGCAAGACCAGGCAACCGCTGATCTGGTCGACACTGACTGCCTCTTTGGCGTGCGCGGAAACCGAACAAAGAACCAGCAGCGAGGTCATCAAAAATCGCATCGTCGCCCCCTTGGAGCAGAGACGATAGCGTCGATCGCGGATCAGGGTAAGGGCGCCGGCGGTCGCTCTTCCTTCTCCCCCTGTGGGAGAAGGTGGATCGGCGCGCAGCGCCGAAACGGATGAGGGGTGCTGGAAGAAACGAGGCGTTGGCGATCATTTCGCCTTGCGTCCTGTTTGGATAAAGGGTGCCAGCCAAGCTGGAGCACCCCTCATCCGACCTCGCTTCGCGAGGCCACCTTCTCCCACAAGGGGAGAAGGGAAGAGCAAAGCCGCCTCAATAGTCGCCGTTGTAATACCGGTCGTCGCAAGGCGCGGTGTAGATGCGGCCGTAGCGGTCCTGGTAGCGGCAGAGCTGTTCGCCGCGCCGCTGCGGCGTGGTGGCGCTGCCGACGACCGCGCCCAAAAGGGCGCCGCCGGCCGCACCGATCACCGTGCTCTTGGTGTTGCCGCCAATCGCCTGGCCGACGAGAGCGCCGCCGGCACCGCCCAGCAGCGCGCCCGTGGTGGCTCTCTGCTGCCCCTCGGTCTGCGTCTCGCAGCCTGCCAGCGCCGCGGTCATGAGCACGGCCAAAATGGCTTTCTTGATGATCATCTGAAGGTCTCCTTTGAAGACGTGGAATTGGCGTTTTGGATCAATGCCTTGCCAAGTGCTGTCGCATTGCGGCGGAACGGCGGCACCGTTGCTCACGAAATGAGACATGGTTTCTCGGCTCTTGAAGATCATGGTCGCCAAACCGGAAACACCCTGAGCGAACAGCACGATAACGCCTTGGCTTGAATCAGGTTGCGAGCCCGCTACGCTGCTTCGGTCCGCATCGCCTTTTTTGCGGCCGCGGTCAGAAATCCGGAGCGGCTGTAGCCGTGGCGTTCCGCGTACTGATCGATCTGGTGAAGGACGTCCTCCGGAATGGTGACGTTGACGCGCACCACCTTCGTCGCATCGGTCTTCAAGGCGACCAGTATGGCGACGCCCGTCAGATTGTCCTTGTTGGACATCACCTCTTCCAGGGAGGAGGGCTCGGGAATGGCTTCGCCGTCCTCGACAAGGCCCTCGACGTGGAAGGCCAGTGCCTCCTCCGCCATGCCGCGTGCGTCGTCCAGGCTGGTGCCGGCCGTGACCACGCCCGGAAAGTCCGGGAAGGATACGCCGAAGTCGCTGTCCGCTTCCTTGTGGATCAGTCCGATATAGTGACGCATTTTTCTACCTCAGCTTCAGACCGGATTGCTTTTCTATACTCTTCAATGTGCCGATCGGGATGTCGCGCTTGGGATGCGGGACCGTCACTCGGCCGGGTTTCGACCTGTGCTTGAACTGAGCGTGACTGCCCTTCCGAGCCACCTCGAACCAGCCATCAGCCAACAGTCTGTCGATGACATCGGCGCTCTTCATGTTGTGTATCGATACACACAATACAAGAGCGCGTCCATAGGCATGCCGACAGTCTTCCCGCCCTGAATTCCACCCAAAAATGGAGAAATGCCATGACCCGAGGTCTTCCCCGCACACTTGTCCGTGCCGCCGCCCGCGAGGCCGGCCTTGCCCCGCCCAGGCTCGGCCTCAAGGCCGTGACCACAGGGCAGGGCGGCGCTTACCGCACCGTCTTTACCTTCGCCGCGATGCAGGTGCCGGTCACCGATGCGCTGGCCTATGCTGCCCAAAAGATCTTCGACTTCGCCGACGGCAAGGTGCGCATCAAGGGCGGCACGGCGCGGCTGCAGTTCGCCGTGCTGACTGCCCGCGCCTCGACCATCAACGACAATGCGGCGCTCACCTGGGGCATAGGTTCGGCGGCGGCGTCGAGCGCGACGCTCGCCGGCACCATGGTCAATGTGCTGGCATCCACCGGCCGCACGCTGGATGGGGCAGGTGCTGCTTTGTCCACGGCTTCGACCGCCGACATCGCGGCTGCAGCGACGCTCGACGGCACGGCTACGCCAGTCGACCTCTATCTCAACCTTGCCTTCGCCACCGGCACCGACATCGACGCCGACGGCACGATCGCGGTGACCGGCACGATCACGCTGCTGTGGGAGAACTGGGGGATAACGCGTAAGCGCCGGAACTGCCGATCTCCCCCCAAGTGGGGGAGATGCCCGGCAGGGCAGAGGGGGGCGCTGTCCCGCCGGCCTTTCCGTCGGTTTTGCTTGAGCTCTCCGGGAAGCTGGAGGGCATGAAATAAGCTGAACGCTCGTGTTCCTTCGCGCCCCCCTCTGGCCTGCCGGCCATCTCTCCCACGAGGGGGGAGATTGGCAGTTCCGCCGCCGGCGCTCCACCACGCTTGAACCCCAACACAAAGGAACATCTCATGACAGATCTGGCAGACGCCGGGTCCGTGACCATGCGGCCGGCGGGCAACCCAGTACGGCCACCGGCAGGCGGGGACAACGGGTCCGCCCCGCCTACGGCCAAAAGTTGGTTTGACGGTCTTTCCGAAGGCAACCGCAAGCTCGCTGAAACCAAGGGCTGGACCAAGCCTGAAAGCCTCGATCGGGTTTTCACATCCTATGCGGAGCTGGAGCGGCAGCAGGGCGAAAGCCTGCGCATTCCGGCCGCGGACGCCTCAAGGGAAGACTGGGACAGGTTCCATGCCCGGCTGCCCGAAGCGATGCGTCCGCTCACCTCGTCCGAGAAGGTCGAATACAGGCGCCCGGAGGGGTTGCCCGAAAACTTCGCCTATTCGGACGAGCTCGCCAGTGCCTCCAAGGTCTGGGCGGTCGAAGCCGGTGCTTCGCCCAAGATCGCGCAGGCCTATCACGACAAGTTCGTCGGCTACATGGCCGAGCAGGCCGTGCGCCAGGAGATCGCGCTTGCCCGCTCGGTCGAGGCCACCCATGACGAACTGGTCAGGGACTGGGGGCCGACCGACAGCGACGGCTTTCGCCAAAAACTCGAGGTCGCCAACCGAGCGATGAAGAAGCTCGGCCTGGTCGACGCCTACAAGGCAAAGCGCATCCTTCTGCCTGACGGGGCGTTGACCGATCCGCAGATCGCCAGGGCCTTCCAGGCCATCGGCGAAGCGATGTTTACCGAAGACACGATCGACGGCGGCGCGGCCTTGCGGGGAGGCAATCCCTTCAGGCGCAACGCCGCCGGCGACCGCAACATTTCGGCGATTTCAGCCCTCGTCAAAAGCGACCCAGCCCGCGCCCGGCGGCTGGCACGCGAGGCCGGCGAAAACCCGGACCTGTGGATGCCGAGCAATCCTCTCTGACTCTGAGAGGTCAACCGCCAATCAACCAAACCTGAAGGAAGAGAAAAAATGGCAGACGCCTATACCCGTATCGCGGACGCGATCGTTCCGTCCGTCTATGCGCAATACTCGTTCGAGGAGCATGTCCAGTCGCTCGAGATCTACCAGGCCGGGATCCTGTTTTCCGACCCGGCCATCGCTTCGAAACTGTCGATGGGCGGCCGCTCCGTCGACATGCCCGGCTGGAAGGACCTCGGCAACGATCCGTCCGAGCCGGTCAATGACGATCCGGCCGATTCCATCGAGATGAAGAAGATCGGCTCGCGCCGCGAGGTCGCCGCCCGCAATGTCCGCGCCCAGGCGTGGGGCGTTCCGGACCTGACCTCGATCCTGGCCGGCGACGATCCGCAAAAGCTGATCGTCAAGCGCCAGACCGAATACTGGCAGCGCGCCAACAAGCTGACCTTGCTCGGCATCCTGAAGGGCGTCGTCGCCGACAACATCGCCAACGACGCCGGCGACCTGGTGCGCGTCACCGGCGCTTCCATCGTCGATACCGACATCATCGAGGCCGCCTATCTGATGGGCGACCGCGCCGACAAGTTCAAGACGATCTGGATGCATTCCAAGCAGATGAAGGCGCTGAAGCTCGCCGACCTCATCGACTATGTGCCGTCGTCCGAACAGGGCGGGCCGCTCATCCCCTACTATATGGGGCTGCGCTGCGTGGTCGACGACGACATCCCGGTCGCGGCCGGCGTCTACACCGCCTTCATGTTCAAGGACAAGGCGATCCTGTGGAACGAGCTTCCCGTCAACACCGAAGGCGGGCCGCTGGAATTCGACCGCAAGCCGCGCCAGGGCCATGGCGGCGGCGTCACCGAAATGGTCGGCCGCCGGCACTTTGTTCCGCACGTGCCGGGCACCCGCTTCCTCGACGCCTCCTCGGCCGGCGAATTCGCCACCGATGCCGAACTGGCGCTGGCGGCGAACTGGGACCGCACCGCGTCGAGCGTCAAGAATATGACGTTCATCGCGCTGAAGACCAGCGAGGCCTGAGCGCGCGGAGGAGAGGGGCGGGGGCTCAGCGCCCGCCCCATGACCAAAAGCGTCGAATTGTATTTGGTTGGGTAACTGTTCCTTGCTATCGAGGCGGATAGAGAACTGGAAGTTTCGGGTAGCACGACAATGAATACTTTCAGCAGCTGGTTGTTCCTGGTCATCATGACCGTCGGTTCACTTTCGTTGCCCTTCAACTGGTATGGAGGCAATCTGCTGGACGCGGACATAAAAGCTGGACGCGTCAAGCGTTACTCGCTCTATGCCAACTCCAATTTCGCGAAATACGACGCCTTGAAGCGCCGTGCAGATCAAGGTGACCGTCTTGCTTGGTGGTCGCTCCTTTTGGCTGGCCTCGGGCTCGTACTGGGTATCCTGATGGTCTTGGCGATGTTCTCCAGTCCCATCTGGCGGAAGTGGGTATTCTGACAGGCCGGAGGCTGCTACCCACAGCTGAACACTGAAGCCGTGTTCGAAGGCTGACGCGATCGCTCCGGACAGCTCTATCGTTTTGCACAAGAAAAAGGCGGACCCGGGGGACAGTGGGTCCGCCTTTGCTTGCCGACGGGCTTCGGGGGGGAAGTTGGGTGCCGGCAAACATTCCGATAGCTGGATCAGCACGCGTTGGAGGCTTACTGGGCTTCGGAAACGGAAGTGTGAGCGCGTTTCGCGTTCCGCACAATTAGCCCGATAGGCCTTAGCTCGATAGGCTTAGGACCATCCTGCGGCCTATGTTGCGGGCTTCACAGTCAACGGCACCAATCGGTTACACAAAGGAGCGAGCATATACCTGTGGTGGCAGGGGGTAATCGTGGAGATGACTTACAAATCAGTTCAGGAACTGCTCAGAGAAGCAGGAATTGTCATGAGCAAGAAAGGTGAAATCCACCGCATAAACTTCTTTGGTGGGCTGGAAGACACCGCGCTCTACACGACAAGCTTGGAGGACGCCCTGGACAGGGGGCTGAGGATGGCGAGGCCGCGACGTTCGTGAGTCGAGCTGTGCTGATCCGATAGATCGAAAGGGTACCGATTCCGACCTAGGAATCCATCGCCATCATTGGCGTAATCCTCTCGGGCACGTCTTCGCGCCCCTTGTCCTGCCGGCAGCTTGCCGCCGGCTCCGCTTGCCCACACGCCCCAAAAGTTCCCAGCCGCTTCGCAGCGGCTTTTTTCATGCCCGGAGACACCATGACCCTTGCTCGACGCATTGCCCCCATTCTGGTCACTTGGACGGGGCGCTGACCCATGGCCATCACCCCGCTCGACATCGCCAACATGGCGCTCGCCGTGCTCGACGAGGCGCCGATCGATTCACTCGACCAGGACGTCAAGGCGGCGCGCCTGCTCAACCTGCATTTCGACCTGACGCGCGAAGCCGAACTGACCAAACACGCCTGGGTGTTCGCCATCCTGTCGGCAAGCGTTCCCGGGTCGGATACCGGGAGCGGCGGCTGTACCTTGAATGTCGCCTATGAACTGCCGGCCGATTGCCTGCGCCCGCTGCCGCCGACCCACAATGGCGAACCGGACGGCGTGCCGGTTTCCTGGCGCCAGGAGGCTGGGATCATCTATTCCGATCGGCCCGGCCCGCTCGCCATCCGCTACATCGCCAACCTCACCGACCCGAACGATTGGGACGCGCTGTTCACCGAAGTGCTGGTGGCGGCCCTTGCCGTCAAGATCGCGCATCCGCTGACCCACAAGGCCGGCATGATCGACATCGCCCGCTCGGCCTATGACCGCGCGCTCGACGCAGCCTTTTCGGCCAACGCCATCCAGCGCGGCGGCCGCGCCTACACCGCGTCCTGGGCGATCCAGCGCGGCGACAGCAGGTACGCACGCTGATGGCGACACTCTATCCAGTCCAGGACGTCTTCACCCGCGGCGAGATCTCGCCGCGTCTGCACGCGCGCGCCTCGCTCGATCTCTATCGCGCTGCACTGTCGAAGTGCGAAAACTTCGTCACGCTGCCGCATGGCGGCATCCGCAAGCGCGGCGGCAGCTATTTCGTCGGCGAGGTGAAGAATTCGGCCGTGAGGACGCGTGCCGTCCCCTTCATCTTCAGCGCCGACCAGGCCTACTGCCTGGAGTTCGGCAACCTCTATATCCGCGTCTATGCCTATGGCGCCCGCGTCGGCACGGTGGAAGTGGCCTCGCCCTACCTCGAGGCCGACCTGTTCGACCTCGCCTATGTGCAGTCGGCCGACCAGATGTGGATCAGCCACAAGGATTATCCGCTCAAGGTTCTCACCCGCACCGCGCACACGACCTGGACGCTGGAGGACTACGAGTTTGATGACGGACCTTATGACGAAATCAACGATACCGGGACGACATTGACACCGGCATCCTACGGCTCGTTCGTGCCGAAGATGACCGGCTTGGCGGCTCCAGGCGGTACGGTGTCCAGCTCCACCGGGGCGGCTGATGCGTGGGTACTGTTCGACAAAAGCAGCAAAACGGTCAGCAACGTGACAGGCGGCACCGGGGCATGGGTTCAGTACAGGCTCGCTGGCAGCGCTAGGAAGGTTTGCAATGCCTACTGGCTGCAGGCGACAGGCGCCGCGGGCGCAGCCACGGACATGCCCACGCAATGGGAGGTTCAGGGCTCGAATGATGGCGTGAACTGGGTAACCATCGATGCGCGGCAGGGCGAAACCGGCTGGAGCGCCTCCGAGCGCCGCTACTTCGAATTCTTCAACAAGGCCGCGTTCGAATATCTGCGATGGGACTTTGAGGGCGGCGGCGGCGCCGACAGTGCAAACACGTCATTGGCGGAATTTGCTCCCAACGAAGACGGTGCTCTGATGACGCCGTTCAACCTGACAGCCTCCTCCATCCTCGGCATCAACGGCGATGCCGGGTTCCAGACAAGCGATGTCGGACGGGCCATCCGGCTCTATGCATCCGACGGGCGCTGGCGCTGGGCCAAGATCGCGGCGCGCATCAGCACCACGGTCGTCACGATCCGCCTCTATGGCCACGCGCTTCCCGACCTGAACCAGATCTCACGCTGGCGGCTAGGCACTTTCGTCGCCGGCAAATATGTCGAGAGCGGCTCGCTCTACGAGGAGCGGCTGGCCTTCAGCCGAAGGTTCTCGGTCTATGCCTCGGCCACCGGTGACTTCAACAATTTCGCCACGGGCGAGGAAGACGACGACGCGCTCGAATTCATTCAGGCCGGCGGCGGCCAGGCCAACGACATCGTCTGGATCGCCGAGTCCGATGGCGCGCTGCTGATCGGGACGCTTGGCGGGGTGCGGGCTCTTTCCGGCTCCGGCATCGACGAGGCATTGACCCCGTCATCCTTCAAGAACCGGCGCTCGCGCACCTTCGGCTGCGCCGGCATCCGCCCGGTCGATGCCGGCCAGTCCTTCCTCTATGTCACGCGCTCGCGCTGCTCGATCGCCGAGCTGACGCAGACCTCGGCCGGCAGGTTCTCGTCCGAAGACATCGGCCAGATCTCGGAGCATATCGCCAAGCAAGGGGTGGTCGAACTCGCCTTCCAGACCGACCCCGACCCGATGCTGTGGTTTCCGCTCGAGAATGGCGAGCTTGGCGGCTACACGCACCAGCCAAGCCAGGAGGTGCGCGGCATGCACCGCCATCGCTTCGGCGGTGCCTTCGCCGGCTCCACCTGGGCGGTCGTCGAAAGCGCCGTGGCGACGCCCGGCCAGAACGGCGTCGACGACATCTGGCTGGTCGTCAAGCGCACCATCGCCGGTGTCACCAAACGCTATATCGAGATCATGACGCCGCCCTTCGAGTATGGTGCGCTGGAAGACGCCTTCCAGGTCGATTGCGGGCTGACCTATGCGGGCACCGCCGTCAATGTCGTCTCGGGCCTTGGCCATCTCAACGGCCAGTCGGTCGACGTGCTGGCGTCGGGCAAGGTCTACCGCAACCTCACCGTGGCCGCCGGCCAGGTGACGCTGCCCGGCGGCGCCACCGCGACGAAATGGCAGGTCGGACTTCCCTGTCAGGCGCAAGCCGACACGCTGGAACTCGACGTCGGCGGCCAGGACGGCTCGATCGTCGGCCGCCGCAAGAAGGTGGCCAAAGTGATCCTGTCGCTGCTCGAGACCGACACCACGGGGCTCCAAGTGCAGTCCCTGATCCGCGGCCGCTGGGAGGCGGTGAGGATGCCCTCGATCGTCGCGCCGGACGGCAAGGCCAATCTCTTCACCGGCAATGTCGAGGTGCCGATCGACGACAGCTGGGAAGGGCAGGGCAGGGTCAGGATCCGCCACGTCAACCCGACGCCCTGCACGATCAGGGCATTCACACCGGTGTTCGACGCGGAGCCGTAAGGATCAAAACTCAATCAGCAGGCGGTCGCCAATGCCCGGAATGGGTGGAAAGCGGTCGCTTAGTTCGGCGAAGAGGGGGAGTGGGCCACTCTTAGCGTTTCGGTGGGCCTTGGTAGAGATACCAGAGCGGCAACGCTACGAGTGCGCATGAAACTGCGATCAGCAGAAACCAATAGAGGTACGGGTCTTGGGTCCGATCCAAGACTTGCAGGCCGCCGCCATGCTTTGGGATGGTGGCTTTCCCCGCCCATAGCCAGAAGGCAACGAATGCGCCACCAACCAGCATCTCTGCGATCAAAATGCCCCTGACGATTGGTGAGTGCCGAGTGCTTCCGGCCATTTAGGTGCCCCCTTGTAAGCGGCTAGTGCGTACCCTGCGGGATCATTCTTTCGGCGAAGGTTTTCAATCGTGGCTCGCAATCCATCACCAAAGCTTAGCATGCGCTGATTGCATCAGAGTTAAGTGGGCGGATAAGTTCGGATGGCGGCAATGGGTGGAAAGGCGACCTCCCACTATGGGCACATTCTCGAAACGATTCACTCAGCATCGGTGAGTTATGAATCGCACTGTCGAGAGAGGCGTGATCAATGAGTAGCTCTCAAATGGAAAAATATGTCTGGGCCTCTGTCCTATATTACACCGTGCACGTGGTTGCATCTGTGTTTATTGTAGCTGCTTTTATGAGCAACCTTGGTGGTCTGTGGGGCTTGGCTGCAATATTCGCCTATATTGCGCTGATTAGATCTCTCAATAGATGGCGTCTCAGAAGACATCCACGAAGTGCCTATCAGGTAGAATTGGCCAAACGGAGACTGGACAACTAGTCAACGTCCGCAACGGGTCGAACTCGGTCGTTCAGAGTGATTGAGTTTTGACCCTAGTGGTCAGAATCTGACGTTTGGTACCGGATTCGGAAGTCCCTCAAGGTGGGGAGTGGCCGTTGCCATTTAGCCCGCTGGGGCGTGTCAGCCTTCGATCTGCCGACCGCTCAACGCGTTCAACTCTTCAGCCCTTTGTGGCGGGAATTCCGCGAAACGAGTCCAATCATCAGCGGTGTCGAACCACGGTATATGGTCCTTGAACCAAACATGCACGGTCCAGATATCCGCGACAGGAAGGGCTTCAGGCGCATCAAAACTGCCTACTAGCAAACTGGTTTCGTGCACTCGATGGAAGCCGATTGAGCTTCCGCAGACCGCACAAAAGCTACGCTCTACGTCCCTTGACGAACGATAACGGGTTGGCTCGGCGGCAAGCCATGTCACCGTACCGGCGGGGAAGCCGACCCACGTGCCGATCGGCGATCCGGTATGTTTGCGACACCTATTGCAGTGGCAATGACAGAGCCACAAAGGCTCGGCATTGGTTTTGTAGCGCACGTTGCCACACAAACAGCCTCCAGTGAGCGACATCCCGGTTCCTCCA
>NZ_JBJACT010000039.1:0-49020 GCF_044778005.1 Mesorhizobium sp. IMUNJ 23033 | reverse complement strand
TTGGACTTGCCACTCTCATTGTCGAAGGGCGCAAGACCGGCAAGGGCTGCGATCGACTTGGGTGAACGCTGACCGAGCTCGGGTAAGTGCGCCAGCAGAGAGAGGGCGGTGATCTTGGAGACACCGGAAGGGGCCGAGCCATGCCGCGGCCTGTCCCAACAGGGACGACCAGGATCCTCTCGGCCTCCTTCCCACCTCAAACATAGCACTGAACGAACACACAGGATCCTAGGGTCTGCGCCGCGTCGCTTCGCTCCTTGCTTCGCCCCTAGGATGACGAAGCTAACCTTATCCTCCATTGTTTCACGTGAAACGAAGTCGCCTTGCAACCTTGACAGCGGAGGCTCTCGGGGACATGTCTCCGGCAACTTCAGAATCTGGAATCATAAAATGAACGATCACTATGATGTGGTTGTGGTGGGCGGCGGCCATGCCGGTTGCGAGGCGGCCAGTGCGGCTGCGCGCGCCGGTGCCAGGACGGCGCTGGTGACGCTGCGTTTCGACACGATCGGCGTCATGTCCTGCAACCCTGCCATCGGCGGCCTCGGCAAGGGGCATCTGGTGCGCGAGATCGATGCCATGGACGGGCTGATGGGCCGCATCGCTGATGCAGCCGGCATTCAGTTCCGCTTGCTCAACCGCCGCAAGGGGCCCGCCGTGCGCGGCCCGCGCACCCAGGCCGACCGCAAGCTCTATCGGCTGGCGATGCAGGCGGCGATCCGCGAGCAGGCCAATCTCGAGGTGATCGAAGGCGAGGTCCTCGATTTCGAGATTGCCAAAGAAGCTGTATCGGCCGTCCTGTTGGCCGATGGAAGCAGGCTGGGCTGCGGCGCGGTGGTGTTGACCACCGGCACCTTCCTACGCGGGCTGATCCATATCGGCGAGAGGAAAATCGTTGCCGGCCGCATGAACGAGCAGGCCAGCATGGGCCTGTCGGCGACGATGAGCCGCGCGGGCTTCCAGTTGGGGCGGCTGAAGACCGGGACGCCGCCGCGCCTGGATGGCCGGACCATCGACTGGGCGTCGCTCGAAAGCCAGGCCGCGGATGAAGACCCGGTCCCGTTCTCGCTGATGACCGAGGCTATCCAGAACCCGCAGATCCATTGCGGCATCACGCGCACGACACCTGCGACGCATGAGTTGATTCGCCTCAACCTGCACCGTTCCGCGATGTATTCAGGCTCGATCGAAGGCGTGGGGCCGCGCTATTGTCCCTCGATCGAGGACAAGATCGTCAAGTTCGGCGATCGCGAAGGACACCAGATCTTCCTCGAGCCCGAGGGCCTCGACGACGACACCGTCTATCCGAATGGCATCTCGACCTCGCTGCCGGAAGACGTGCAGCTCGATATTCTGAAGACCATTCCTGGGCTGGAGCGGGCGACAATGCTGCAGCCCGGCTATGCGATTGAATACGACCATGTCGATCCGCGCGAATTGCAGCCGACGTTGGAAATCAAGCGCATCGGCGGCCTGTTCCTTGCCGGGCAGATTAATGGCACCACCGGCTATGAAGAAGCCGGCGCTCAGGGGCTGCTCGCCGGCCTCAACGCGGCGCGCAAGGCGTCCGCCGGCGCTCCGGTCGTGCTCAGCCGCACCGAAGCCTATATCGGCGTGATGGTCGACGATCTGACCAGCCGCGGCATCGCAGAGCCCTATCGCATGTTCACTTCGCGGGCCGAGTTCCGGCTGTCGCTCAGGGCAGACAATGCCGATGAGCGGCTGACGCCGCTCGCTGAGAGGCTGGGGATCGCGTCGCCAGAGCGGATGCATCGCTTTAACGACATCATGCTGGACCTTAAGAAGGCCCGCGAGCTGGTGCTAGGCGTTAGCTTCACGCCCACCGAAGCGGCTCGACACGGACTTGAGATTAACAGGGACGGCGTCCGCCGCACCGCCTATGAATTGCTGGCCTATCCCGGCGTCGACATCGCCTGGCTGGCTCGGATCGAACCCAGCTTCGCCGCAATCGACGTCAAGACCGCCGAGCGTCTCGAAACGGAAGCGAAATATTCTGTCTATCTCGACCGCCAGCGAGCGGATGTCGCCCAGATACGACACGAGGAGAGCCGGCTGATCCCGGCCTCGATCGATTTCGCCAATGTGCCCGGTCTCTCCAATGAGTTGAAGCAGAAGATGCTGGTGCGTCAGCCGCGCTCGATTGCGGATGCCCAGCGGATGGAGGGCATGACGCCGGCGGCGCTGGCGATCATCGTTGCCCATGTCCGCAATGCCGAGGCCGCCGCGCAGAGAGATGTCGCGTGAGCGCTGCCTCATGGACAAGCCTGCAAGAGGCCGCGGGTCCGGTTTCACGTGAAACATTCGATCGCCTGGTCGCGTTCGAACAGCTCTTCCTGAAATGGAACCGAAGCATCAACCTTGCGGCGCCATCGACGCTGGACGATGTCTGGGGCCGCCACATCCTCGACAGCGCGCAACTAGGCCGAATCGCACCCCAGGCGAAGCGTTGGGTCGACCTCGGTTCGGGCGGCGGTTTTCCTGGCCTGGTGCTGGCGTTTCTGCTTGTCGAACGCGAAGGGGCTTCGATCGACCTGGTTGAAAGCAATCGCAAGAAAGCGTCGTTCCTGCAGGCGGTCATCGGCCAGTTCGGTTTGCCGGCGCGGGTCATCGCGCGGCGCATCGATGACAGCTATCCGCTTGTTTCCGCACCGGAAATCGTTACGGCGCGAGCGCTGGCCTCATTGCCGGACCTGCTTGATCTCTCGGCACCCTGGCTGACCAAGGGGGCTTGCGCGCTGTTCCACAAAGGCCGGGATTACCGAGCCGAGGTGGAAGAAAGCACTCACCGATGGGCATTCGATCTGGTAGAACATCCGAGCATGACCGACCCGCACGGGGTCGTCCTCGAACTGTCAAATCTGCGCCCGGCGATCCGCAATGAATTACTGGCATAGACCCATGAAAACTGGACCGCGTATCATCACCGTCGCCAACCAGAAGGGCGGTGTCGGCAAGACCACCACCGCCATCAATCTGGCCACGGCGCTGGCGGCTATCGGCGAACAGGTGCTGATCGTCGACCTCGACCCGCAAGGCAATGCCAGCACCGGCCTCGGCATCGACCGCAAGGATCGCACCGTCTCGTCCTACGACGTGCTGACCGGCGAGCTCGATCTGGAGGCGGCGGCGATACCGACGGCGGTGCCAGGCCTGTCGATCGTGCCGTCGACGCTCGACCTGCTCGGCATCGAGATGGAGATCGCCTCGGCGCCGGACCGGGTGCTCAGGCTGCGCAACGCGCTGCGCGCCGCTGCCGAGCGCGCGGCGCCTTTCGGCTATGTGCTGATCGATTGCCCGCCGTCGCTCAACCTTTTGACGCTGAACTCGATGGCTGCGGCCGATTCGGTGCTGGTGCCGCTGCAATGCGAGTTCTTCGCGCTCGAAGGATTGAGCCAGCTGCTCGAGACGGTCGAGCAGGTGCGCCGCTCGATCAATCCGGATCTCACCATCCAGGGCATCGTGCTGACCATGTATGACGGCCGCAACAACCTCGCCAACCAGGTGGTGCAGGATGTGCGGCAGCATATGGGCGACAAGGTCTACGAGACCATCATTCCGCGCAATGTCCGCGTTTCCGAGGCGCCGTCCTACGGCAAGCCGGCGATCCTCTACGACCTCAAATGCTCGGGCAGCCAGGCCTATCTGCAGCTTGCTTCCGAAGTGATCCGCCGCGAGCGCAAATTGCGCGCCGCCTGACACCGATCCCATTTTGACGCCGATTCGATACCGTAACGATCTGGACAGATTATGACTGAAGACCTTTCGAGAAAAAGACTGGGCCGTGGCCTGGCGGCGCTGATCGGCGAAATCGATCGTCCGGCGATCCCGGAAAAGCAGAGCCCGGCGGCCGACGGCAAGGTGCCGATCGAATTCGTCAGCCCCAACCCGAAGAATCCGCGCCGCCATTTCGGTGAGGCCGAACTTACCGACCTTGCCCAGTCGATTCGCGAACATGGCGTGGTGCAGCCGGTGGTGACGCGACCGTCGCCGACTCAAGCCGGCCGCTATGAGATCATCGCCGGTGAGCGGCGCTGGCGCGCGGCGCAACGCGCCGGCCTGACCGAGATCCCGATCATCGTACGCGACGTCAACGACCGCACAGCGCTCGAACTGGCGATCATTGAAAACGTCCAGCGCACCGACCTCAACCCGGTCGAGGAGGCGCAGGGCTATCAGCAATTGATCGACGAGCATGGCTATACCCAGGCCGATCTTGGCCAGGTGATCGGCAAGAGCCGCAGCCATGTCGCCAACACGCTGCGGCTCTTGAAGCTGCCCGACGTGATCCGCGACATGCTGGTCGATGGCGAACTGTCGGCGGGGCATGCCCGCACGCTGGTGACGGCCGAGGATCCGGCCGGACTCGCCAAGCGCATCGTTGACGGAGGGCTGTCGGTGCGCCAGGCCGAGGCGCTGGCGCAGATGCCGGCCGGGCCTACGCCGCCCAAGGCCAAGCCGGCACCGAGCGCGCCGGAAAAGGATCCCGACACGCTGGCGCTGGAAAAGCTGATGACCGACACCATCGGCATGATCGTTTCCATCGAGCACAAGGAACGCGGCGGCGTGCTGCGGGTGAATTATCGGACGCTGGACCAGCTTGATGAGCTCTGCCGGCGGCTGAAGCAGGAGCGATAGGCGCCTGAGGCAGCAATGTATTTAGCCGGCAAATTATCTTTTGGCTTAAATCGGACCCAATGAAGCTGTTCGGCATTCGCATGAGAGCACGATAGAGGGCTGGCTTGCTGCCGGCCCTTCTGCTTTTGCCGCGCTGGCGGCAGGCGAAAACGGTCGAGCTGCCAATCTCCCCAAAAGCACCCAAAGGGCGAGAATGCCCGGCACCATCGCTTTCGCCTGTCGCCAGCCCTGGCGCTCGCGGCTTGACAGTGCCGTGCAACGGCGTAGCCTGAATTAGATATGGCTTAAATTATCTGCCCTAGCGTGCCGGCCAGCCGCGGCGAGGGCTATTTGCCATTCCTACAATAGTCGTGAAATGGCATTGCCTCGCCAAAGCGATATGCCGACGCGCCTGACGCAAGTGGGAGGTGCAAATGGCAGTCCGTTGGCAATTGTCCGGAAGCTACTTCGAAAATTGTAGCTGCGATGTCGTATGTCCTTGCCTGCTGTCCACCAACGCGCAGCTGACATCGAAGCCGACGAGAGGCGTTTGCGACGTCGGCTTGGTCTTTCATATCGATACGGGCAATTACGGCGACGTTCGATTGGATGGGCTCAGTGTCGCGATGGTTGCTCACACGCCGGGTCCGATGGCGAACGGCAATTGGACGGCCGCCGCCTATATCGACGAACGGGCCGATGACAGGCAAACAGAGGCGCTAGGTGCCATCTTCGCTGGCACCGCCGGTGGCCCTATGGCGGTGTTGGCACCCATGATTGGCACGAATCTCGGCGCCAAGAAGGTGCCGATAAGCTATCGGATAGACGGCAAGAAGCGGTCGGCGGAGATTGCGGGCGTCATGCAGATGGCGGTCGAGCCGCTGCCGACAATGCGCGAGGACGGGCAGATGTGGGCGGCCACCGGCCATCCTATCAATCCCGACTGGCTCGCCCTGGCAATGGGGGCGGAAGGCAGTACATTCAGCGACCATGGCATGAGCTGGGACAATTCCCGCCGAAACGGACATTACGCCCCGATCAATTGGTCCGGCCAGCAGTAGCCGTTGGCCGCACAGTACGGAGCGTACTCGTCCATGGCGTCGACGTTGCAGCGAAACATCATTCTCGCACTGCTGATCGCTATCGCTGCGGCGGCGTGGACCCTGCTCATCTGGCAGCAGATGGGCATGGACGCGGACATGCGCATGGAAATGTACTCACTCACCATGGGCATGCAGGCGCCGCTGTTTCTTGCCGTCTGGATGATCATGATGATTGCCATGATGTTTCCGACGGCCGCACCCATGATCCTGACGTTTCACCAGGTCCAGGCCGGCAAACAGGGCCGGGGCGAGACCTTTGTCTCGAGCTGGGTGTTCGTGGCCGGGTACATGCTCGTTTGGAGCGTGATGGGCGTTGTGGCCTTTGCCGGTGCGGCGGGTGCGGAGATGCTTGCCCGGCATGTGGGATTGTCCACGGCGACGGCCGCGCGTATCGGCGGCGCGCTGCTGATGATTGGCGGCGCCTATCAACTCTCCCCACTGAAAGATCTGTGTCTGGCCAAATGCCGCACGCCGATTGGCTTCATTCTGACCTCATGGCGCGATGGTTACTGGGGCGCGGTTCGCATGGGCCTGGAGCATGGACTTTTTTGCCTGGGCTGCTGCTGGCTTTTGTTTCTCGCCCTCTTTCCTCTCGGGATCATGAACGTCGCCGCAATGGCCGTGGTCACCTTGCTAATCTTTGCGGAAAAGACCCTCCCGTCAGGAGATGGGATCGCAAAGGTGTCGGGTGTCGCTCTGCTCCTTTATGGCGCGGCGGTGCTGGTCTTTCCACAGGCGCTGCCAACCTTCCAGCCGGTGGGCGCCATGATAATGAATTAACCAATGGAGGCAGCGCTCGGCGCCGAAAAGGGAGGATCGCTCTCCTACCGCTGCGCCAGCCTCGCGCTCTCGACCGCGATACCAAGGAGCGCCTGCCGCGCCAGCGCAACGGACAGGTCCGGCCTCCTGCGCGTCTGCAGCACGGCAGCCTGCAGGCGGTTCAGTGCCCGGCCCAGCGCATCGACGCTCCAGCGCTCCAGTGCCTTTTCCACCAGCTTGCGTCGCGAGAAAAACACCGGCGGACGGGCGCTGGCCACGACCGATGCCGCGTTGCGGCCGCCTGCCTCCATCTGGCCACGCATGGATTGCATTGCCTGCAATTGCCGCATCGCCGACGACAGCACCAGAAAGGGCTGGCCGCCGGACTGGCAATGGCGGGTGAAGGCGGTGTCGAAGTCGCCGATCTTGCCCTCAAGCAGAGCATCGACGGCGTCGTCGAAGGAGGCGCCGGAGACGTCGCCGGACATCGCCCTCACATCATCTAGGCCGATCTCCTTCTGGCCATGGGCGTAGAGCACGAGTTTCTCGATCTCGCCGCGCGAGGCCAGCCGGTCGCCGCCGAGATTGCGGCGCAGCGCCTGTCTGGCCTCCATCGTCATCGACATGCCGGCCTTGCGCAATTCGTCGTCGATGACGGTATCGATGTCCCTGGCCTCGTCGGCGTAGCAGGGCAGGGCCATGGCATTGTCCGCCGCCTCGACCACGGCGCGCAGGCCGACGCCTTTTTTCAGATCGCCCGCCTCGATGAGAATGATCGCATCCGGCGCGGGCTCCGATGTCAGCGCCTTGACGTCATCGGCCAGCGCCTTCTGGCCACTGGCGTTGCGGACCCAGAGCAGGCGCCGATCCGAAAACATCGGCACGGTGCGGGCCTCGTCGAGCAGTCGGCCTTCGTCGCGGTCGACCTCGGAGCCATCCAGCCTGACCACCGAGAACGGATCGTCGAGCGGCAGGCCGGTCTTGACCGCAAAGGCCTTCGCGCGCTCGGCGACCAGACCGCGATCGGGACCGTAGAGCAGGACGATCGAGATACGGGCGTCGGGGCGCGCCAGCCAGGAATCGACCTCGTATGCTTTCTTCTGTGTCATGGGGTTTGGTTAGCATGGTGTGGGCGTTGGGTGAACGCCCGCTCTTTCCTTCTCCCCTTGTGGGAGAAGGTGGATTGGCGCGTTAGCGCCGAGACGGATGAGGGGTGTTCCAGCGGAGTGAGACGCTGGCGTTCCCTGGAACACCCCTCATCCGTCGCCTTCGGCGACACCTTCTCCCACAAGGGGAGAAGGGAGGCCGCGCGAGGCCTCCTCGATCCGCGACTTATCGTATCTGGCGGGAAACCCGGCGCAACCTTGCCCCAAATTGCGCATCGCGGCCGAAGTTAGATAGGAAATTTCGGCTGCTTGTCGTCATTTTACGCCGCAGCGAGGGGGCGTCGCCTGGCTGAGGCCAGGTGGCAGCAGGCCAATCAAAAAACGTACCCGACGAATTGGCACTGGTCTGGCGGCGAGGATGTGCAAATATCGCGCCGGCAACATTGGAGGACGAAGGTCATGGCCGATGCTGGAATGTTGCGCTTCCATGTTCCCGAACCGGAGGTGCGGCCGGGCGGGACGCCTGACTTCTCCAACGTGCCCATCCCCAAGGCGGGTTCGGCGCCGCGTCCGGAGATCGATGTCGATCCGCGCACGATCCGCGACATGGCGTTTTCGATCATCCGCGTGCTGAACCGCGATGGCGAGGCGGTCGGTCCGTGGGCCGGCCTGCTTTCCGATGAGGAGTTGCTCGAAGGCCTCCGCCACATGATGACATTGCGCAGCTTCGATGCGCGCATGCAGATGGCGCAGCGCCAGGGCAAGACCTCGTTCTACATGCAGCATCTCGGCGAAGAGGCGGTGAGCTGCGCCTTCCGCAAGGCGCTCGCCGCCGGCGACATGAACTTTCCGACCTACAGACAAGCCGGCCTGCTCATCGCCGACGGCTATCCGATGGTCACGATGATGAACCAGATCTATTCCAACGAGGCCGATCCGCTGAAGGGCCGCCAGCTGCCGATCATGTATTCATCGAAGGAGCACGGCTTCTTCTCGATCTCCGGCAATCTGGCGACGCAGTACATCCAGGCCGTCGGCTGGGCGATGGCCTCGGCAATCTCCAATGACTCCAAGATCGCCGCCGCCTGGATCGGCGATGGTTCGACGGCCGAGTCCGATTTTCACTCGGCGCTGGTGTTCGCCTCGACCTACAAGGCGCCGGTCATTCTCAACGTCGTCAACAACCAGTGGGCGATCTCGACTTTTCAGGGCATTGCGCGCGGCGGCTCCGGCACTTTTGCTGCCCGCGGTCTCGGCTTCGGCATTCCGGCGCTGCGCGTCGACGGCAATGACTATCTCGCGGTGCATGCCGTGGCCAAATGGGCGGCGGAGCGGGCCCGCGCCAATCTCGGGCCGACGCTGATCGAATATGTCACCTACCGGGCCGGCGCGCATTCGAGCTCGGACGATCCGTCGGCCTACCGGCCGAAGGCCGAATCCGACGCCTGGCCGCTCGGCGACCCGGTCATCCGGCTGAAGATCCATCTGATCCACAAGGGCGTCTGGTCGGACGAGCGCCACACCCAGGCCGAATCCGAAATCCTCGAAACGGTGATCGCGGCGCAGAAGGAAGCCGAGAGCCACGGCACGCTGCATGCCGGCGGCAAGCCGTCGACGCGCGACATGTTCGAAGGCCTCTATGCCGAGATGCCGCCGCATCTCAGGCGCCAGCGCCAGCAGGCGGGGGTCTGACCATGCCAAGACGGACGATGATCGAGGCCATTCGTGATGCCATGGACGTGTCGATGGCGCGCGACGAACGCGTCATCGTGTTCGGCGAGGATGTCGGCTTCTTCGGCGGCGTCTTCCGCTGCACGCAAGGCCTGCAGGCCAAGTACGGCAAGAGCCGCTGCTTCGATGCGCCGATCAACGAGTCCGGTATTGTCGGCTCTGCCATCGGCATGGCGGCCTACGGCTTGAAGCCCTGCGTCGAGATCCAGTTTGCCGACTACATGTATCCGGCCTACGACCAGCTGACGCAGGAAGCGGCGCGGCTGCGCTACCGCTCGAACGGCGACTTCACCTGTCCGATCGTGGTGCGCATGCCGACCGGCGGCGGCATTTTTGGCGGCCAGACCCACAGCCAGAGCCCGGAAGCGCTGTTCACGCATGTGTCCGGGCTGAAGACGGTGGTGCCGTCGAACCCGCATGATGCCAAGGGGCTTTTGATCGCGGCGATCGAGGATCCCGATCCGGTGATCTTCCTCGAACCGAAGCGACTCTACAACGGCCCGTTCGATGGTCATCACGACCGTCCGGTGACGCCGTGGTCGAAGCATGAACTCGGCGAGGTCGCCGACGGCCACTATACCGTCCCGCTCGGCAAGGCGGTCATCCGTCGGCCGGGCTCTGCCGTTACCGTGCTGGCTTACGGCACCATGGTCTATGTCGCGCAGGCCGCCGCCGAGGAAACCGGCATCGACGCGGAGATCATCGATCTGAGGACACTCTTGCCGCTCGATCTCGACACAATCGTCGCCTCGGTGAAGAAGACAGGGCGCTGCGTGGTCGTGCACGAAGCGACGCTGACCTCCGGCTTTGGCGCCGAACTCTCGGCGCTGGTGCAGGAGAATTGCTTCTATCACCTCGAAGCGCCGGTGGCGCGCGTCGCCGGCTGGGACACGCCCTATCCGCATGCGCAGGAGTGGGATTATTTTCCCGGGCCTGCCCGGGTCGGCCGCGCCTTGATTGAAACCATGGGAGCTTGAGATGGGCGAACATATCATCAAGCTGCCCGATGTCGGCGAAGGTGTCGCCGAGGCCGAACTGGTCGAGTGGCATGTGAAGGTCGGCGACCTCGTGCGCGAGGACACGGTGCTCGCCGCCGTCATGACCGACAAGGCGACGGTGGAAATTCCCTCACCCGTCGATGGCGAGATCCTGTGGCTCGGCGCGGAGATCGGCGACACGGTAGCGATCGGCTCGCCGATCGTGCGGCTGAAAGTGGCCGGCGAGGGCAATGTGAAGCCGGAGAGCAGCCCGCCAGCAGAAACCATCAACGCCGAACCTCCGGCGAAGCTCGCAACGCCGAAGCCCGAGGCTGCGCCGCCCAGCCCGAAGGCATCACCGAAGGCTGACGAGGCGAAAGCGAAACCGGCACCATCGCCGGCCAGTCCGAAAGCAACGGGACGGTTGTCGGTCTCCGGCGCGCCGCGCGCTGAAGGCGAAAAGCCGCTGGCCTCGCCCGCGATACGGCTCAGGGCAAGAGAGGCCGGCATCGATCTGCGCCAGGTCGCCAGCAGTGGTCCGGCCGGCCGCATAAGCCATGAGGACATCGATGCCTTCCTGGCGCGCGGACCGCAGGTCGCGAAGATATCGGGTCTCGCCCGCAACGACAGCGTCGAAGACGTCAAGGTCATCGGGCTCCGGCGCAAGATCGCCGAGAAGATGACGATCGCCAAATCGCGCATCCCGCATATCACCTATGTCGAGGAGATCGACGTCACCGCGCTCGAGGACTTGCGCGCCGCGCTCAACAAGGAGAAGCGTGCTGATCGGCCGAAGCTGACACTGCTGCCGTTCCTGATGCGGGCGATGGTCAAGGCGATCGCCGACCAGCCCAATCTCAACGCGCTGTTCGACGACGAGGCCGGCATCATCCACCAGCATGGCGGCGTGCATATCGGCATCGCGGCGCAAACGCCGTCGGGGCTGGTGGTGCCGGTGGTCAAGCATGCCGAGGCGCGCGACATCTGGGACTGTGGCGCCGAGGTCCACCGACTGGCCGAGGCGGCGAAGTCGGGCACGGCGACGCGTGACGAGCTGTCCGGCTCGACCATCACCATCACCTCGCTCGGCGCCATGGGCGGGGTGGCGACGACGCCGGTCATCAACCATCCGGAAGTGGCGATCATCGGCGTCAACAAGATGATGGTGCGGCCGGTATGGGACGGCACCCAGTTCATGCCGCGCAAGATGATGAACCTGTCGTCCAGCTTCGACCACCGCGTCATCGACGGCTGGGACGCCGCCGTGTTCGTCCAGCGCATCAAGACGCTGCTGGAGACGCCGGCGCTGATTTTTGTGGATTGAGGGGATCTACTGAGATGCCGGCGGGACAGCACCCCCCTCTGCCTTACCAAGCATCTCCCCCTCAAGGGGGGAGATTGGCAGCGTCAGCGCCTTGCCCATCCTCGCGACCTTCGAGATTGGCGAAAGCGCGGCAACATCTAATCTCCCCCCTTGAGGGGGAGATGTCCGGCAGGACAGAGGGGGGCGCGAAGGATCGCTACTTAGCGGATTGTCCATCGCGACGACCAACCAAGGTGCCAAGATGAAAGAAATCTCCTGCAACCTGCTCGTCATCGGCGCCGGTCCCGGCGGCTATGTGTGCGCCATCCGCGCCGGCCAACTCGGTGTCGATACGGTGATCGTCGAAGCCGGCAAGCCTGGCGGCACCTGCCTCAATGTCGGTTGCATCCCGTCCAAGGCGCTGATCCACGCTGCGGAAGAGTTCGAGAAGGTCGCGCATATGGCCGGCGGCAAAAGCCCGCTCGGCATTTCGGTTGGCGCGCCGAAGCTCGACCTGACAAGGACCGTCGCCTGGAAGGACGGCATCGTTAGCCGGCTGAACAGTGGCGTTGCCGGCCTGCTCAAGAAGGCCAAGGTCAAGACCGTGCAAGGGTGGGCGACGTTTCGCGACGGCAAGACTGTCGCGGTCGAGACCGAGATGGGGACGCAGGTGATCCGGGCAGAGGCGGTGGTGATCGCCACCGGCTCGGCGCCGGTCGAGCTGCCGTTCCTGCCGTTCGGCGGGCCGGTGATTTCGTCCACGGAAGCGCTGGCGCTGGGCGAGGTGCCGAAGAAGCTCGCCGTGGTCGGCGGCGGCTATATCGGGCTGGAGCTCGGCACCGCCTTCGCCAAGATGGGTGCCGCGGTGACCGTGGTCGAAGCCCTGCCGCGCGTGCTGGCGCAGTATGATGCCGAGCTGACCCGGCCGGTGGTGAAGCGGCTCGCCGAACTCGGCATCGAGGTGATGACGGGCGCCAAGGCCAAGGGGCTGTCGACCAAGGGCGATGCGCTGCTGGTCGAGACATCAGACGGCAAGAATGCCAAAATCGCCGCCGACACCATCCTGGTCACGGTCGGCCGCAAGCCGGTGACCGAAGGCTGGGGCCTCGAGCAGATCGATCTCGATATGTCAGGCAAATTCATCCGCATCGACGACCAGTGCCGCAGCTCGATGCGCGGCATCTTTGCCATCGGCGACGTCACCGGCGAGCCGATGCTGGCGCACCGGGCGATGGCGCAGGGCGAAATGGTCGCCGAGATCGTCGCCGGCCACAAGCGCAGCTGGGACAAGCGGGCGATCCCGGCGATCTGTTTCACCGATCCGGAGCTGCTGACAGCCGGCCTGTCGCCGGAGGAGGCGAAGGCCGTCGGCGGTGAAATCAAGATCGGCCTGTTTCCCTTCGCCGCCAACGGCCGCGCCATGACCAAGCACGGCGAGGATGGATTCGTCCGCGTCGTGGCGCGCGCGGACAACCATCTGGTGCTCGGCATCCAGGCGGTCGGGCAGGGCGTGTCGGAGCTGTCGACGGCCTTTGGCCTGGCGCTGGAAATGGGCGCGCGGCTGGAGGACATCGCCGGCACCATCCACGCCCATCCGACGCAGGGCGAAGGATTCCAGGAAGCGGCGCTGAAGGCGCTCGGCCACGCTCTGCATATCTAGCTGCGGCGGTCGTGCCGCGCTCACGGATTGCGTAACGGGACAGACTGGTGTCTTTCCGTGGCGATGGAACTGAAGAAATACATTGCGATTCGCTACAACGCCCCCACCGGTTTCAAACCGAGCCAGTGGAACGGAGAGGGTCGCGCCAATCTCGATCCTGTTTGGTTGGTCGAGCGGTTGGCGTTGTTTGACGGATATTGCGCGCCTTCTCTCGAGGCACAGTCGCTGAAGGACTTTACCGTCCTGATCGCCTTCGATGCCGAGACGCACGAGAACTACGTCAGGACCGTCTGCAATTGCGTGGCCGGCATCGACGTCAGGCCGGTCCGCGTCGAAGCGCATGAGACCTACAGTCTTCGCTTCAACGCGTTCGTCCAAGGCGATACGGATGCCGAGTTCGTGTCACTGACGCGGCTCGACAGCGATGACGCGCTGGCGCCGGGCTTCATGGAGCGGATCGACTATTACGCGCGCCGGGAGATCGAAAAAGGCGCGGTTAGCCAGCAGCCGCTCTACATCGCCTTTCCGGACGGCCAGAATTTCGACACGGCGACCGGCCGCTATACGCACCACGAATATGTCACGTCGGCGTTCGGCACCCTGGTCGAGAAGCGATCAGCCGAAATGAAAGGTGTCTATAGCGACCATCACGCCAAGATGGCGACGCGCTTCAACACCGTCGTGGCGGCATCGAAGGGCGCGCAATGGTGCATCGTGATACATGACAACAATGCCGCCAATGTGCTCAGGGGCAAGCCGGTCGCGGAGCCGTCCTTCACGGTGGGTCGACATGGCATCGAGATCGAAAGGCGGGAGCCCGTGCGAAAGGAGAGGCCGCCGCAACTGTCTCACACTTCAGCCAAGGCCTCGCGAACAGTGGGAAACTTTGTCCGGTTTCTGCTCGGGCGGCCGATGATCCTGCGCAAATAGGGAGGTGGACGTGCCGCGGGCGTCGGCCACCTCCGGGAAGCGGCGCTGAAGGCGCCGGGCAGGCGCTGCATATTTGGAGCGGTGGCTCCCCTTCTCCCACAAGGGGAGAAGGGAAAGGGTGCCAACTCAACTCGCCAGCCGGCTAACCATTTCGTGCTGTACATAGGCGCGACCAAAACGGTTGGCGAGGAAAACGTCGAGCGCGATGTCCTCCTGCTTGACGAAACCTGTCGCCGGCAGGCTGCCGTCGGCCAGCATGTCGAGCACGGCGCAGATGCCGGACGCCGTGGTGATCTGGATGGCGCTGCGCACCGTCTGGCCGACGCGTTGGCTGTAGATCTTGTTGGCATAGGTCTCCTGCAGCAGGCGGCCGTTTTTGAGCCCGCTGACAGTGACGAAGACGATGACCACGTCCTGCAGCGTCGCCGGCAGGGCGCTTTCAAAGATGTCCTTCAACACGTCGCGGCGGTGGCGCAGGCCAAGATCGTTGAGCAGCGCCTTCATGATCGCGGCGTGGCCGGGATAGCGGATGGTGCGATAGTTCAGCGTGCGCACCTTGCCCTTCAGGGTCTCGGCCAAGGTGCCCAGCCCGCCCGAGGTGTTGAACGCCTCATAGGTGACGCCGTCGAGCGAGAATTCCTCGCGCTCTTCTAGCGGTGGCACCTCGATCAACTCGCCTTCGACGATCGCCTCGCAAGGCTCGCAATACTCGTTGATGACGCCGTCGGTGCTCCAGGTCAGATTGTAGTTCAGCGCATTCGACGGATATTGCGGCAGGGCGCCGACGCGCATGCGCACGCTCTCCAGCGTGTCGAAGCGGCTGGCGAGATCGTTGGCGACGATCGAGATGAAGCCCGGCGCCAGGCCGCATTGCGGGATGAAGGCGCTCTTGCCGGAGCGAGCCAGTTCCTTGACCCGCCTGGTGCTGGCGACATCCTCGGTGAGGTCGAGATAGTGCACGCCGGCGCTGGCCGCCGCCTCGGCGATGCGGGTGGTCAGATGGAAGGGGGCAGCACTCAGCACCGCGAATGTGCCGACCAGGGCCGCTTCGAGGGCGCCCGGGGCGGCGATGTCGAGCTCCAGCGTCGCAACCGTGGCCGGCAGTTCGGCCGCGGTTAGCTGTGCTGCCGCGCGGTCGACGAGGGTGACGTGATAGTCACCGGTCGCGGCGAGCATCTCGGCAATGGTCGAGCCGATCTTTCCGGCGCCGACGACAACAATTTTCTTCATGACCGGTTCCCTCGCCCGAATGTCAACTACGAGCCGTAGAATCGCAGCTTGCCTGTCGAAAGGAAGCGTGAAATTGTTCGGAACGAAACCACTCTTTGAACAATATGCCGAAGGAAATCGTCGAAATGATCAGTGATGCCGAACAGGCCCTGCTTTCCCTGCTGCGTGCCAACGTGCGCGCATCGACCGCCGAACTGGCGCGCCAGCTCGGTGTGTCGCGCACCACCGTGCAGAGCCGAATCGAGCGGCTGGAGCAGCGCGGCATCATTGCCGGCTATGGTGTCAGGCTGTCACCGGACTATGAGCAAGGCCTGGTGCGGGCGCATGTGCTGCTCACCGTGACGCCCAAGCTCGCCGACAAGGTGGTGCGCAGCCTGCAGGCTTTGCCGCCGGTCAGGACGCTGCATTCGGTGAGCGGCAATTTCGACATGATCGTCATCGTCGACGCCCCGTCGATCCGGGATCTGGATTCCCTGCTCGACCAGATCGGCGCCATGGACGGGGTGGAGCGGACTTCGTCGTCGATTATTTTGTCGACTAGGATCGATCGGTGAGGGCGGCGCTCGGAGGCTTGAGACGTCGGCGGGACAGCGCCCCTCTCTGTCCTGCCGGACATCTCCCCCACGAGGGGGGAGATTGGCAGCTTCGGCGCCGGCTCTCCTTTTGCAACCTTGGAGATTGGCGAAAGCCGGCGTGACATCCGATCTCCCTCCTTGTGGGGGAGATGGCCGGCAGGCCAGAGGGGGGCGCGAAGGAATGAGGCGTTTGTTGCCTCGCCTGATTGACTGCTACGCCCTGCGCCTTTCCGGCCCACTGTCCAGCCACGCCACATCCTCCGCCGACAGCTTGATATCCAGCGCCTGCAAACTGTCCTCCAGTTCGTCCAGCGTGCGCGGGCCGATCAGCGGGACGGACGGAAAGGGCTGCGCCAGCACATAGGCGAGCGCGACATGGATCGGGCTCTTGCCCAATCTGTTCGCCAGTTCGATGGCGCGGTCGCGGCGGCCGAAATTCCGGTCCGAATACCAGACCCGCACCAGTTCCTCATTGTCGCGCTTGTCGCGCCCGGCACGGTCGGTGAAGAAGCCGCGGCCCTGGCTCGACCAGGCGAAGTTCGGCATCTGGCGGGCGGTCAGCCAGGCCTTCCACTGGTCTGTCGAGGAGGTGACGCAGCCGGCCCAGATCGGCTCCAGCATCTCGGCCAGCGAGAAATTGTTGGAGAGCGCGCCGGGCTTCTGCTTGCCGGTCCGCTCGGCATAGGCAATCGCCTCGTCCATGCGCGCCATCGTCCAGTTCGAACCGCCGAACGGACCGCGGATGCGGCCGGCCTTGACCTCCGCGTCCATGGCGTCGACGAACTCGCCGACCGGCACGTCCGGATTGTCGCGGTGCATGAAATAGATGTCGACATGATCGGTCTGCAGCCGGTCGAGCGTCTGGGCAAGCTGCTTGCCGATGACATCGGGATAGCAGAGCGGCGAATGCGCGCCCTTGCCGATGACGACCGACTGCTCGCGTACGCCGCGGCTCCTCAGCCATTGACCGAGCAGCGCCTCGGTGTAGCCGCCGCCATAGACATAGCCGGTGTCGAACAGATTGCCGCCGGCCTCGAAGAAGGCATCGAGCAGGATCGAGCCCGAGGAAAACGTACGGAAATCCTCGAAGCCGAGCGCCAGGCACGAGGCCGGTCGCGGCAGACCGGGGATCTGGCGCTTCGGGATGCTGGTGCCATCGGTGCGTAGCGGCCGGCCCGAAATCGTGTTGATGCGTTTTGCCGGCTTTTCGATCTCGTATTCGATGCCCACAGCCGCCCGCCATCTGTCGAGCACGCGCAGCGTGCCGAGGCTGTCGGACCAGCCCATGCCCGGCCAGGCGAATTCCTGGTTGCCGGCAAGGATCGCGTCGCCGGCACCGTCGACCTCGAAGGAGTAGACATGGCGGGTTTCGTTGACGCTGATGGTTTCGCGGGTCCCGTCGGGCCGGATCAGGTCGATCCTGCCCGGCCCGACGTCGCGGTTGCCACCGGCGAACCAGAAATCCGGCACCTCGATATGGCCTTTGGTGCCGAAGATACGCAGCACATTGTCCTGCGCCAGCGAGATGCTGCAGGAGATCTCGGCGACGATGCCGCCGGGGAAATGCAGCAGCGCCGAGGCCCATTCGTCGACACCGGACTGGCCGAGATGCGCGGCGCCCGTCACCTTGTCGGGTTCGGCAAAGGGTTTTCCGGATGCCGCGCCGGCAATCAGCCTTGCCATGGAGGCGGGATAGCCGCCGACATCCAGTATGCCGCCGCCGGCGAGGTCGTTGGCGTAGAGCCGGTGCTCCGGCATGAAGCCGGGCATGGCGAAGCCGAAGCTGGACTTGATCATGCGGACGTCGCCGATCGCACCCGACTTGATCAATTCCACCAGCTGCAGCGTCTGCGGATGCAGCCGGTACATGAAGGCTTCGCCGAGGAACGTGCCGGCCTTTCGCGCCGCATGGATCATCGCGTCGGCCTCGAAGGCGGTCAGCGCCAGCGGCTTTTCGCACAGCACATGTTTGCCGGCTTCGGCGGCCTTGATCGCCCATTCGGCATGACCGGGGTGCGGTATCGAAATGTAGACGGCGTCGACCTCCGCGTCATTGAGCAGCGCATCATAGCCGTCGAGGATGCGGGCACCGGGGAAGGTCTCGGCAAGGCCCGCTTTGCCGGGGTTGCGGGCGCCGAGCGCAACAACCGTACCGGTGCGCGATTGCGCCACGCCGCCGGCAAAGGATTTTGCGATGCTGCCGGGCCCAAGAATGCCCCAACGAATTTTTCTGGCTTCGGAACTCATTTCAAATCTCCTTGGGGTCGCCTCGACGCGTCGGGTCAGGCAAAGAAAGGTCCTGGCGCCTAGCGAATGCGTGCGCCCTTGGTGTCGAAGAGCAGCGCCTTGCCGGCCCTGATCGACACCACCAGATGGTCGCCGCTCGCCCGATGCCGCGATGCCTCCCGCTCGATGATCAGTTCCGTGTCCCCGGCATCGGCGTAGACGTAGCTCACCGATCCCAGGTGCTCGGCGACATCGGCCTTGACGGCGATGTCGCAATCGCCTTGCCCGGCATCGAAGAAATGCTCCGGTCGGACGCCAAGCACGACATCGGCGCCGACGGCGGGCGGTGTGGTCTGGAGCGATTTTTTGAGCCGCGCGCCGGCATGGTTGACGAGTTCGATCGTTGCCGCGCCATCGCCGGTCTCGACCACCTTCGCGGCCAGGAAATTCATCTTCGGCGAGCCGATGAAGCCGGCGACGAAGCGGTTGGCCGGGTCGTCATAGAGGTCGAGCGGCGCGCCGATCTGCTCGACATTGCCGGCCTTGAGCACGACGATCCGGTCGGCCAGCGTCATCGCTTCGGTCTGGTCGTGCGTCACATAGATCATGGTGACGCCGAGCTCCTTGTGCAGCCTGGAGATCTCGACCCGCATCTGCACCCTGAGTTCGGCGTCGAGATTGCTCAGCGGTTCGTCGAACAGGAACACCTGCGGCTCGCGCACGATGGCGCGGCCGATGGCGACGCGCTGGCGCTGGCCGCCCGACAATTGCTTCGGTCGCCGCTGCATCAGTTCGTCGATGCAGAGGATCTCGGCGGCCCGTTTCACCCGCCGCTCGGTGTCGGCCTTCGGGTTGCCGTTCATCCTGAGGCCGAAGCTCAGATTCTGCTCGACTGTCATGTGCGGATAGAGCGCGTAGGACTGGAACACCATGGCGATACCGCGCTCGGCCGCCTCGACGTCGTTCATCACCTTGCCGCCGATGGCGATCTCGCCGCCGCTGATGTCCTCCAGCCCGGCGACCATCCGAAGCAGCGTGGACTTGCCGCAGCCGGAAGGGCCGACGAAGACGACGAACTCGCCATCGGCGATGTCGATGTTGGCGCCATGAATGATCTCATAGACGCCGAAGCGCTTGACGACATTGCTAAGCGTGACGGCGGCCATCTCGTCCTATCCTATTTGATGGCGCCGGCGGCGATGCCGGCGATGAAATGACGCTGCAGCAGCACGAAGACGACGAGCATCGGCACGGTCAGCATCACGGCGCCGGCCATGATGCCGCCCCATGACACTTTGGTCAGGCCGATCAGCGTGCCAAGCGCCACCGGCGCCGTCATCGCGCCGGGCTGGCTGTTGATCAAAAGCGGCCAGAGGTAATTATTCCAGGAGGCAAGGAAGAGGATGATGGCAAGCGCCGCCAGCATCGGCCGCGCCAAAGGCAGCGCGACGAACAGGAAGATGCGCCATTCCTTGACGCCCTCGACTCTTGCGGCGTCGAACAGGTCGCCCGGCATCATCGAAAAACTCTGGCGCATGAACAGCACGCCGAGCGAATTGAACAGCGGCGGCACGATCAGCGCCACCCAGGTGTTGGCGAGCTGGAAGTCGCGCGCCACCATGATGAATTGCGGGATCAGCACCACCGCATAAGGCAGCGTGATGGTGCCGAGGATGATGGCGACGACCACGCCCTTGCCGACGAAATTGTAGCGGGCGAGTGCCCAGCCGGCCATCGAGGTAAGCAGCACCGACAGGAAGGTGTAGGTCACCGCCACCGAAACCGAGATGCCGATGGCGCCGACGAAGTTGGTGTCGCGCTGCAGATTGTTGAAATTGTCGATGAAATTGTCGTGCGGCAGAAGCTCGATGCCGGGGCTGAAGATGCCGTTGTCGGGCATGGTCGAAAACACCACCATCATCCACAGCGGAAACAGCCAGATCAGCGCCAGCGGCGTCAGGAAGAGATGCAGCGCGATGCTGCGGCCGAGCCTTGCCTGCGAACGCGAGCTCATTTCGGCTCCTTCGTCAGCCAGAGCTGCACCAGCGTGATGGCGATCGCCAACCCCGCCATGGTGTAGGCGACGGCCGAGGCATAGCCGAAATTGAGCGAACGAAAACCCTGGCGGTAGAGCAACAGGCCGAGCGTCTCGGTGCCGCCGCCCGGGCCGCCGCGCTCGGTGATCAGGAAGGGCTCGGTGAACAGCTGCATCGTGCCGATGATCGACAGCACGGCGCAAAAGACGATGATCGGCTTGAAGAGCGGCAGGGTGATGTAGAAGAACTGCTTGACCTTGCTGACGCGATCCAGCGTCGCCGCCTCATAGACGTCATCCGGGATCGATTGCAGGCCGGCGAGCAGGATGATGGCGTTGTAGCCGGCCCAGCGCCAGGTCACCGCGATCATGATCAGCGCCATCGCCGGCGTGACGTTGGAGAACCAGTCGATGCTGGGCAGGCCGACGCTGTTCAGCAGCTTGTTGATGATGCCGAAATTGAGGTTGAACATCAGCCGGAACACCGCCGAATACGCGACCTCGCCGACCACGACCGGGGCGAAGAAGGCAAAGCGGTAGAGGCCGCGCGCCTTGAGCAATGGCGAATTCAGGAGCACCGCCATCACGATCGCCAGCGAGATCATCACCGGCACCTGGATGACGAGGATGAGCAGCGTGTTCTTCAGCGCATTGAAGAAGGCCGGGTCGCCGATGAGCCGGCCCCAGTTGAAGGTCGGCGCCCAGCGCCAAGGCACGGTGCGGGTCGCCTGGAAGGAGATCAGGAACGAGCTGATGATCGGCCAGACCCAGAAGACCGAGAAGATCAGCAGATAGGGCGCCAGGAAACGATAGGCCGTGGCGTTCTGATAGCGCATCGTTTCCTCCTTTTTGCTTCTGTGTCACGCCCGATAGGTGGCGTTACTGGTATTCAATCGTCGATGTTTGCGCGGCCCCTCACCTGCCTGCCGGCATCCTCTCCCCGTATAGTGACGGGGAGAGGGGCGCTGTCATCGGTGGTTTCGCCAATCACCGCCGTCGCAGGAAGGCGGCGTCGTTGCGGCCATCTCCCTTCTCCCCGTCACTATACGGGGAGAAGGTCCCGGCAGAGGATGAGGGGCAGCGCCGACATTCCTTCAGGACGCATCACTCAGCTCGCCGTCTCGTCACTTGATCGGCAGGCCGGTCGCCGAGGCGATCTGGCTTGCGGCATCGTCGAGCGCCGCCTTGGCGTCGGGATAGCCGCCGGCCAGATATTTGGTCTGCACGGCGCGCATGATGATCTCGGCGTCGCTCTGGAACGGCGTGCCGCGGCTTGGCACGACCTTGGGCAGAGTGGCGAGGATGTCCTTCCACACGGCCTGGCCGCCCCAGTAAGGCAGGCCTTGCGAGACGTAGGGGTCGTCGAGCGCCGAGATCAGCGACGGCACCAGGCCGAAATCCCTGAGCATGGTGATCTGGCCCTCATTGGTCGCCAGCGTGTATTTCAGGTAGGCGTAGGCGGCTTCCTTGTTCTTGCTGGCTGACGTGATGGCCAGCGAGGAGCCGCCGAGATTGGCGGCGCGCGGGCCGTCGGCGGTCAGGCTCGGCATAAGATAGACGCCCCATTTGCCGTTTTCACCGGCCGATTCGGTACGGATGGTGCCTTCATACCAGCCGCCATAGACCTGGGTGGCGACGGTGCCGGCGGTGTTGTTGGTGATCTTGGTGCCCCAGTCGGCCGACGCCATGATGCCGGCGTCCTTCATTTCCTTGATCTTGGTCAGGGTATCGACGCATTTGGGCTGGTTGACCGTGATCGACTGCCCGTCGGCGGCGAAATAGGCGCAGCCCTGTTCGTTGGCGATCATGCGGAAGAATTCGGTGTCGCCGTTGAAATCGGCGTTGGTCATGGTCACGCCCGGATTGGCGGCCTGGATCTTCTTGCCGGCGGAGATGAAATCGTCCCAGGTCTTGATCGAGGCGGGGTCGACGCCGGCCTTCTCATAGAAGTCGCGGCGGTAGAAGGCGGCGACCGGGCCGGAATCCCACGGCATCGCATAGGCCTTGTCGCCCACTTCGAGCTCGGTGCGCTTGAAATCGGGGAATTTCTTCTGGTCCTCGGCGGTGTAGCCGAGCGTATGCAGGTCGACGAAGCAGTCGGGGAACTGGCTCCAGTAGTTCTCGGCCTCGCCATTCTCGACCGAGACGATATCCGGCAGGCCGACGCCGCCGGCGGCGCAGCCGGCGATCGACTTGTCATAGGTCGGCTGGTTGCCGAGGTCCTCGACGGTCACCTTGATATCGGGGAATTGCTTGTTGAAGCCAGCGACGGTGGCTTTCAGCGACGAAGCCGCGATGTTCCAGCTCCAGATCGTGATTTCGCCGGATTGCGCCATGGCCGGGCCGGAGCCCAGGGCAAGCGCGAGCGCGGCGCAGGTCAGTATGGTGCGCATTGAAATCCTCCCATTTCATTTGCTCTCTTTTGGTGAGCGTGGCTACATTAGGCAGCGCGGAAGGCTTGTCCCCGACAAAGGGAATAAGAAATTGGCGGAAAGTAAGATGCCGGAAAGGCCATTTTATCAGCCTGGCGCCAGCAGCGTGGAGGGCCTGCCGCTGCTGCTGCAGATGTTCCACACAGAACCCCTGGTGATGCTCAAACCGCATTGGCATGCCCAGGTCGAGGTGAATTTCATCGTCCGCGGCAGCGTGCACTACCGCATGAACGACCATGAGATTTCGCTGTCGGCCGGCGAGATGTGCCTGTTCTGGGGCGGCCTGCCGCACCAGATGGACGATCTTAGCGACGATGCCATCTATGCCGGCGCGCATCTGCCGCTGGTGCATTTCTTCCGGCTGCATCTGCCGACCGATGTCCGGCACCGGCTGATGACGGGTGCTACCTTGGTGAGCGATGCGACCGACCGGTCGGACGACGACAATTTCGAGCGCTGGAACCGCTATGTCCGCTCGGGCGATCCGGCAAAGGCCGAGCACGCGGTGAACGAGCTGCTGCTCAGGCTGGAGCGGATGCGGTTCGAGCCCTACCGGCTGGTGCCCGAACACCCAGCCGGGCAGGCCGCCGGCAGCCCCTTCGACCAGCAATCCTCGCGCAATGTCGGGCGCATGTGCGACTTCATCGCCGAAAACTTCCTCTACGAGATCGACTGCGTGAACATCGCCGGGGCGGCGGACATCCATCCGAAATACGCCATGAGCATCTTCAAGAAGTCGACCGGCATGACGCTCAACGAATATGTCAACCTGCTGCGGCTGAGCTACGCCCAGGCGCTGCTGATGCATGAAGACGCCAATGTGCTGCGCGTTGCCATGGACTCGGGCTTCGGTTCGCTGAGCGCCTTCAACAAGTCGTTCCGCAAGCTGGCCGGCATGTCGCCATCGGATTTTAGGCGCGAGCGTGCGAGCGCCGGCTATTCCGTCCTCTAGATGTTCGGATCTCGAGCCGTCGCGCCGGCCAATCTCGTCGCCAATGGCAAGACGCTGTCGAAGCGCGCCCGATCGACTCGGCCATCTCGTGCCGACCGATCCTTGTGTCGGCGTCGCGGCAATCCGCGCACTCTACGAGGCAAACGGCTATGTCTGGCTGAAGGGTTTTCTCAACCGGGCCGATGTCATCGATTTTCGCGGCTGGGTTTTTTCCCACCTCGGCGATGCCGGGCTGATCGAGCCCGGCTCGGAACCTGCCTTGGGCAACGCGGCCGACGGCATGCTCGACAAGGGCCTCGCCGACCGTCGGCTGATGTCACTGGTGCGCTCGGCCACCTATGAAGGTTTTTGCGCCCAGCCGCGCCTTTCCGGCTTCATGGACCAATTCCTCGGCGGTCTGTCCTATCTGCACAAGCGCAAGCTCATGCGGTTCACGCAGCCCGGAACGCCGGCCGCAACCCCGGCGCACTACGATCTGGTCTATCTGCGCGGCGGCACGAGCCGCGTGGTGACCGCCTGGATACCGATCGGCGATACGCCGGTCGAGATGGGCGGCCTTGCCTATCTGGAAGGCTCCCATGCGATCGGGACGGCGATGGAGGCCCGCTTCGAAAAGGACAATGCCGCTCTGGCGCCGCAGGAGCGGATCAGCGCCTTCAATCGCAACATGACCGAGGGCGGCTGGGTGTCCAAGGATCTTCCCGACATGGCCGAGCGCTTCGACACGCGATGGCTGGTCGCCGACTACGAGGCCGGCGACGTGGTTCTGCACTCACCGTTCATGATCCACGCTTCGACGACCAATCGAAGCGCCGACAGGCGCATCCGCCTTTCGACCGATATCCGCTACCAGAATGTCGACGACGAGATCGATGCCCGCTGGAACAATCACTGGAGCCTCGACGACATGCTTTGAGTGATCGGCGCTCGGGGAAAGCGACCGTCGACCGGGATGGCGATCCTCGAGCGTGACAGATGCGCCATGCTGCCGGTGTTTTTCACCCTCTATTGATCAGTGATCATTGGCTTGTGCTCCGCGGCGCGGCGAACGCTGTGCAGCAGGATGGCCAGGCAGCCGACCAGCACCAGGACGCCGACGAGCGGCGGCAAGGCCAGCAGCTTTACCGCCGCGGTGATCGCGGCAATCAGGACCAGCGCCAGCCGCGCCAGACTGCCGTCGTCGACGAACATGCCGACAAAGACGGAGAGTTTCACCGGGCGTCGAGGCAGCCAGGCCGGTTGGGGCCAGTCGCCCCCTGGGCGACCGGATGGTTCAACCCGCGCGGACGCTGTCAATGCTGACGGGATCGATCTTCGTCAGGCGTTCCCTCGCCTCGACCACACGCCTTTGCTCGGACCTTATCCGGCTGCACAACGCGATGTTGATTCCGACGCCGCAATCCTCGTCCAGCAACTCATTCGCGCGCTTCAGAGAGTTCTCGGCTCGTTTCACGCGCTGTCTCGCCTTAGCCAATTCCAAGTTCAAGAGATCAACCATTTTCCCGCACTCGTCGCAGTCCCTTCGATTGTTAACCGGCGTCGATCCCATTTGTTCCGATTTCACCTAAGCATCCACCAAACGGTGGCGGCACACAGCAAAAACACGAGCGCGGCACACGCGATCAATATACCTCTTCGCGTTTGCCACCTTGGCGGTTCAGCCGGCGCAAGCCTGAACTGCCGGGCATGCTCCGTAGCGATTTTCAGCAAGGATGCAGCCGTCTCGCGCGGCGTCCAGCCTTGCGCTTCTGAGGCAGTCACCAGCGCTGCGAATGCCGCTTCCATGGCGACTTCGCAGTTGGCCTCCCGATCTGGGCTACCCTTTGGCAATAAGGGGGGTTCGACGGCTTTGGACATGCACACAAAGCGGCTCGCGCATGAAAGGTTCCTGAGACCGGATGCAAACGGCGCCTGAAGGCCATTCGTTCCGCCTGTGGGCTACGGTCCTATGAGGGTCCGACTGAAGTCTCAGCTTCAGCGGCAAAGGCCTGAGGGTGGAAACCGATGCCTCGCCAAGACATTGGAATGGACTGCCGAGTATGAAGTCCCTTCATCGGCGGTTAACCGCGGTGCCCGCTGTTGTCCCCCGGCGGCGGGCACCGATTTAACGAGGCCGAAGTGTGAACCATATCTCGTCGCGCAATCAAAACGTTGATGCCGCATGCCAACCTGCAAACGACAATCATACCCCTGGCGCCAGTGAGTGCTCCATCCTTGATCTCATCCCAAGTGAGGCTGATTTCGCTGACATCTCCAGGCGAGCGGAGCGCTTGGGCATTGCCGTGGTTATCGGAATGGCCATCTGCTGGTTGCTCGTTGCCCCGGTCGTCTATTTGGTCCTGATCCATGGGGTTCTTCGAGGCTGAGGATCGTGAGGACGTGACCAAATGGCCCAGTGGCCTGTGCCACCGATACCTCCCGGAAATCCTGCGGCGAGGCGTGTCGCAAGCCTTCCTCGCCGCGCAGATGCCTGCGGCCGTTGACGGGTTTACCGCGCCAGACGCAAGCGTTCTGTCTCAACCGGATTTGACTCGGGGTTCATCCGATTTATCGCCTCGGACCATGGCCATTTTGGCAAATTAGCAAAGATGCGCGAAGGGCCTATGGATATGCCAGCCGGCGGCCGTTGGGCCCGTCTTGTCGTTCGTCCGCACGGCCAACATCGTAATCAACCATAGTGCCAGGAAAAAACGGCGACCGACGAAGGTGGCAGAGGCGGCATAGGTATTCAGTTTTCTTCTTCAATGCGGGGAAGGAGGCGACCATTCTCTATGGCGGCAATCCTGAAGCACCTCCTGGCCTCCTGCGGAGTCGCATTGCCAGTCAGGGCGGCGGTGCAAACGCGTGCCGCTCGGTTCCAGTGCGGGCCACGCTCGGTCCATGTCAGGAGTTCCTTGGACGCAGCCTGTACGTCGCTGATCAGAAGTCGGTGACCGGCATTGGTCTTCACAGGGACCTTGGGGCTGAACGAGAGAGCGGACATTAGGGAATGCTAATGGAAGTCGTGAGTATTGGGTAGAGTGGAGATGGGCGCAGGCTGTAGGCTGCTCGTCGGCAGGTCCGTCACTGAGCGCCTCGGTCGCCCGACGTTCGTCTCGAAGTTTGAATTGGGTGGAGCGCCGACTCGATGTGGCCGAGTTCATTTGGATTAGTCGCGCTATTGGCGCGGATCTTCACGAGTTCATGCGAATCGCGGAGGATCAATCCCGCTAATGGGGCCCGCGACAATCCGCGCAG
The DNA here is from genome assembly GCF_044778005.1 of Mesorhizobium sp. IMUNJ 23033. NCBI lineage: Bacteria > Pseudomonadati > Pseudomonadota > Alphaproteobacteria > Hyphomicrobiales > Phyllobacteriaceae > Mesorhizobium > Mesorhizobium sp. IMUNJ 23033. The sequence goes on along the minus strand of NZ_JBJACT010000039.1, from coordinate 22,129 downwards.
GCCCCGATAGTAACGAGGGTGTCGCCGTCTCAGCCGCACTCATTCAGTGCGAGAAGATTGTCCTTCCAAATCCCGTCCGCGCGTCCTTCACCTGTGCTAAGCAGATCGCGTCCGATGGTGGCGGCGGGCTGTCCATTTTCTTAGTCGTCGCCACAATCACGCCCGATAGGATCCGTTTCGATGAAGCTTCGAAAATGACTTCGAGATGAGCCTTGGCGGCCCCAAAATGGACTCTACCACACCGCGCGAGTCGCCTCCGTCAGAGCTGATTTCACTCGGAATTTCATTTGTCGGCCCAAGACAAGGCCAACAGCCCGCCAAGCCCACCAGTGCAGTATCGTTCCTCTCCGCAGCGCAGAAGTCGCGACGAAAAGAGCATGCTCTAAAGTGGGCTCAGGCGCGTGGTGGGAGATCGGCCAATCCCCACGACAAAGGGTACAATCTCTTTCAGTGGATGTTTCGTTTCCTTGGAAGGGACGTTCCATAGGCCACGCTCCAGTGCAACTGGTCGTCGCGATCACAGAGAACCCTCAAGCGCTAGTGTGGGCGATAGGCCAACAATGCAAGAACGATGCGCGCATCTTGACGTGTCTCCCACACGCTTCAAGCGAGGGCTCTCGGCCGCTGACCGGGCAAGACTTGAGGGTTGGGTTCGTGGTCGCAATACGCCGCAGAAGGTGGTTTGGCGGGCGCGGATCGTACTGTTGACGAGTGAGGGCAAGGGCGCCGTTGCGGTAGGTGCGGTTGGCAACAGCGTGCAATGACGTGCCATCGTCAGACCGAACTCCCGAGAGACATCGTGTACTCGCCAGGAGCGCCCAAGGGCGCAAAATGTGCTACCATCGCCTGAACCTTATTCGGGACGATCATGGAACGCCGTCTCAGTGCTATCTTGGCCGCGGATGTTGTCGGCTACAGCCGCCTCGTTGGCAATGACGAGATCGGGACACTTTCCGCATTGAAAGCGCACAGGACCGAACTCATCGAAGAGAGCGTCGCTCGGCATCTGGGCCGAATATTCAAGCTAACTGGCGACGGCATACTAGTCGAGTTTCCGAGTATAGTGAGCGCGCTGACCTGCGCCAGGGAGATTCAGAGCGGCATGCGGCTGCGCAATGTCGGCGCGGCGGCTGACCATCGTCTCGATTTCCGTATTGGCATCAACCTCGGAGACATCCTCGTCGAGGACGGCGACATTTTCGGGGACGGTGTAAACGTAGCCACTCGGATTGAAGGCGTCGCAAGGCCAGGTGGCATCGCCATCTCGGGCACGGTGCGGGACCACGTTGGGAACCGCACCGATGCGACCTTTGAGGACGCGGGAGACATGACCCTTAAGAACATTGAGCGTCCCGTACGTGTTTTCCACGTCGTCGAAACCCCTTTGGCCATTCGGGCCGCATCCGAGACATCGACGACAGGGAACAAGCAGTCTTCGATCGCGGTCCTTCCCTTCGACAACATGAGCGGCGACCCGGAACAGGAATACTTCTCCGATGGCATCACCGAGGACATCATCACTGATCTCTCCAAACTAGCCGGCCTTCGCGTTATCGCACGCAACTCGGTCTTCACGTACAAGAACAAGGCGGTTGATGTGCAGGAGGTGAGCCGCCGCTTTGACGTGGCCGCCGTCCTTGAGGGCAGCGTCCGGAAGGCTGGGGCGCGAGTCCGGATCACCGCCCAGTTGATCGACGGCCGCGACGGAAGCCACCTGTGGGCAGAGCGTTATGACCGCGACCTTACCGATATCTTCGAGATCCAGGATGAAATTGCTCGGAAGATTGTCGAACAGCTCAAGGTGCGCCTTATGCCTCACGAGAAGGGCACGCTCGTCCAGAAACCTACGACCGACCTTGTAGCCTACGACCTCTACCTGCAGGGCCGGAAATCGCTACACATGCGAACCCATCAATCCCTCCGCATGGCCCGGTTTCTGTTCAGTCAGGCCGTCGAGCATGACCCCTTGTTCGCGCGGGCCTTTGCTGGGATCGCTGATTGCGATGTCTATCTGCGGTCTTGGCATGGAGAAGACGTCCTGGTCGCAACGATCTTGGGCGTCTGCGGCTACGCACTCCACCTGGACGAAAGTCTGGCCGAGGCTCATACGGCCCAGGGCTACGCACTCTTCTTCGCCGGTCGGCCAGATGAAGCTGCTGTAGCCTTTGAGCGTGCCCTTGCGATCGATCCGGATTCGCACGAGGTCTGCTTGGCGGTTGCCAGGTTCTCCTTTGCGCGCGGGGCCTATGAGCGGGCCGAAGAGTTGTTCCGACGGTCAGTGACACTCCACCCGGACGACTTCCGATCACCCAACCTCCTCAGGAAGGCCCTCTCGGCTCTGGGCCGTACCGCTGAGGCCAAGGCAGTTGCCCACATCATCGTCGACCGTGCCGGCACCAAACTCGATGAGGACAAGAATAATCCCGCTCCTTTGCAGGTTGGCGCCTGCGGGCTGGCAGCCCTGGGCGTCTCCGACCGGGCCCGCGAATGGATCGAGCGGGCCTTGGCACTCGACCCGGACGACCACAACACGAAGTTCAATGCAGCCTGCACTTATGCTCTGCTCGGAGAAAGCGACAAGGCTGCGCAATTTCTCTCAGACTACCTGCGGCCACTCGGATCGGACGAGTCCGATTGGTGCCGGCTTGACCCCGATCTCGCTACGCTGCGAGATCACCCGGTCCATGCAAAGATACTGGTGGCTGCGCCGCAAGAGTGACGTAGGGCGCACGGCCACCCTTAGAAGGGCAGGAGGAGATGCGATGCCTGTTGCGACGCCCGACGTGATGAAGGCCATGATTCTTACGGGCCACGGGGAAATGGACAAGTTGGTCTATGTCGACAATCATCCAGTTCCCCGACCAGGCGACGATGAAGTGCTGATCAGGGTATCGGCCTGCGCCGTTAACAACACAGATATATGGGTCCGGCAGGCTGCATACGGTTCCGATGCCGACCCAACGGCAGCCTCGTCCTGGCGTCGCGACGGACCCCCGCTGCCGTTCCCCCGCATTCAGGGTTGCGATACAGTAGGCACCATTGTCTCAGTCGGGCCTGACGTGTCTTCCTCGCGTGTCGGAGAGCGGGTGCTCGTCGACTTCAACATGTATGGACCCAATCCCGATTATCTCGGTGACATCGACTATATCGGCCATGGGAGGGATGGCGGCTATGCAGAGTACATGACAGTTCCAGCGCTCAACGCGCGTCAGGTCAATACCCGAATGTCTGATGTCGAATTGTCGACCTTCTGCTGTGCCTATCATACTGGCGAGCATATGCTCGACCGGGCCAGGGTCTCGGCGGGAGAACGAGTACTCGTCACCGGCGCGTCAGGCGGCGTAGGGTCGGCCCTCGTCCAACTCTGCCGTGCACGCGGCGCCGTTCCATACGCAGCCGTCTCGTCCGGCAAAGAGCAAGCCTTACTTGGGCTCGGAGCCGAGGCGGTCATCACTCGGGGATCAGGCGACCTCTTCGAGCAACTCTTGGCGGCGACCGGAGGCGAACTCGTGGACGTCGTTGCCGATGTCGTAGGCGGCGAGTTCTTCACCCTTGCTCTTAGGGCACTTCGACCCCACGGCCGGTACACCACGGCGGGGGCGATCGGAGGGCCGGTGGTCCAATTCGACCTGCGAACCCTCTACATCAAGCATCTCGAACTTCACGGGTCGTCCCAAGGATCGCGGCATGCGTTCGACCGCGTGATTCACTTTATCGAGCAGGGCCGTCTCCGGCCTGTCGTCGCGGCGACCTATCGGTTGTCCAACCTACATCGTGCCCAAGAAGATTTTATGAGGAAGTCTTTCGTCGGAAAGCTCGTCGTGGTGCCCGACGCCATGTGGCATCAAGCACATAGGTCTTGATCAACGAGGCGAACGACCGGGGTGATGCGTCGTTGAATTGCCGCCGGTGTTCGTGAAAGCCCCCTCAGGCGTGATCGTTTTTTCGGTGCAGCAATTCCACTCGCCGCGCTGGCACGACAACAGAACAATCCAAATGGGTAGCCGAGCCGTTTCCAGATTTAGCCAAGAGTTGGTTCGCCGGCGTGTTCCCGCTGAGCAGCCATGTGCTCCCCCCGTGCATTCGGGTAAGCATGTGGAGGTCTCTCAGTTGGCGCAACAAGGCATTGAGGTCGGAGCGTGGAAGCTGCGAAGGCTGATGACGGACAGTGTGTCTTCATGGCATTGGTGGTTCTATCCATTGGTGCTTTCTTGCGCTGCATGGTCTTAGACCCCCGTTGGGGTACGCAGCACACGCCGGGAGTTGTTCTAAGGCGAGCGGGCGCTGCGCTCATACAAGCCCGCCAGGCAGTTTGAAGGGGCCGTTGACCCTGCAAGGCAGCAGCCGAGTAGCGAACGCCCTGTCAGGGCATTTGTCGCTGCCACAGGGCAGCCGAGCCCCCAAGCCTACCTACCATAGCCGGTCAGTTCTTTCTGACCTGTAAGAAAAGAGCATGCTTCAATGCGAGCTTCGGCGCGTGATGTGAGACCGGGCAATCTCCCATGAAGTGAAGGGTACAATCCCTTCCAGTGGATGTTTCTTTTCCTTGGAAGGGAATTTCCAGACGCCCACACGACCAAAAATCGTCGGTGGGTGATGGCGATCTGTGGTGAGCGTCATGTCCTAGGCCGTCGTTCTTAGAAAGTCATCTATCGCGTGTTCGTAGTCGGTCTTAAATTGACTAAGTGTCTGATTAGCAAGGGCATGATAAGGCTTTTTGTGAATCGTGGCTCTCTATTATTAAAGTATGAGCACGATACGGCGCTTCTTGATGATTTTTCCCAGCTGGTAGTCTGAGAAACGGACCTTCGGCTTGGGTCCGTGTTTCGGCCGGTTCGGTAGGCGGGCCTGTTCCTCTGCCTGCAATTCTTTGCTGATCTGCGCCGGGCTTTCCTGACATACCGTTGTTGCCATTCCTCGCCGCCAAGCAGGTCGGCGTCTCGTGCCGCTCGTGTGGACAGGTACAGGTAGCTTGCACGCCGCGACCAGTACTCTTTCGCAGTCACTCCACGTGGCATGTATCGAGAGTCGGGCGGTCGCGCCGCCAAGCGTTTCAGTTTTGCCCCTGGTAACAAAAGTGCACCAAAGCGCGCATGATCAGTTTCCGCAACCACAAGGTTCCGCCGAACGAAGTCCAACAGGTCGGCCTTGATAAGGTCGCTCACCCGCCTTGAGGCGATGCCAAGTTGACGGGTGATGGCCTGACCTTTGAGCGTCCATTCTATCCTGGCGATATGGCCGCCATACTGGTCGCCCAGCCGTTTCACTTCCCGCGAGTAGAGCTTCAGGCAAACACCAGATTTCCCATCTCGAAGTAGAATGTCGGAAGCGGCAGGCACCCCGGCGGCGGACTTTCCTGATCTTTCTCATATGCCACCCGCATGTGGCGTCGCCGGTGGTGGTGTTTGAATACAAGCCCAACCAGTCGCAGCAAGGTTGAGGCAACCTGTTCGAATGACTCGCAAGCGATATCCAATGCGACCTCGACTTCCTTGGCGGCGTATCTGCTGCCCAGTGCCGACTCGTACAGCTGCAAGACCGACAAACCATCGTGATCCGGGGAACAGGTTAGGTTGATTTCGGACCAGTAGTAAGGGTTCTCCATATGCTGATAGAACTGGAATTGGTGGAATGCCGGACTCAGTTCAGGCAGGGGCAGCGCAGCCGCAAGGTCGTCAAATTTGGTGTCGGTTCCAATCAGCATATGGTCGTAGCCGATTGTCGCTTGCCCGAACCATGGAAGGTCTACGTTTCGGCAATGGCCGCTCATGATGGACGGCCTTTGTGATCAGTTAGTCTAACGCGGCTTCGCTTCGGCGCTTTATTATCGGCCGACGGTTCGCCAACGTTGAGGACGGCCGGCTTGCTCGGCTTTTTCTGATCTTTCTTTCTTTCCAAAGCGCGAAGGTAAAGTTCGGTGAAAAAGGGCGGCAAGTTACGTCTTTTCTTGGGCAACAAGATTTCTCCACAGTTGTTGTGCGGGAAGCTACGAGCGCTCTGCCGAACGCCCGGCCTTTCTGTTTGCGTCAGAATGAGGCGGGCCGCTGTGATCTCTCAGAGAAGCAGAAGTTGAGCTACGCCGATTGGCGCTGAGCCAGGCCTCTATGTCCGCCGGGTCATACACAACCGTGCGGCCGAGCTTGATGTAGTGCGGTCCGCCACCAGTGAGGCGGAGTTTCGTGAGTGTCGAGGCGGACAACCCGGTAATTCGAGCGACGTGCTCGGTACGCAGCATGTGGCGGGTAAGTTGCGTTTGCGATGTCACCATCAGTGTTTCTCCATGACACCGAGGGATAGAAGTACCGATTTCAGATTGTTGGCAACAGCGCGGATAGGAGGATAGTCCTAAAAGAACCTATAACTTCGTCGCTGTAAGATTCACGATATGAATCAATGGCTTGAGTGCGAACATGAACTTTCGTAACAATTCGCAACATTTCGTGAGCTCTCGGCCTAAATCAGTGTCGCGAGTTTGCGGAGGCAAGACGCTGGACAGAATATTGTTCAAAAACAGACATGGTGGCGACATGGTGGCGACACGGGCGCCAAAGTAAAACGGCCGCCTCTCGGCAGCCGCTTTAAACGCTTGATTTCCTGAAGGAAACTGGAGCGGGTGAAGCGATTCGAACGCTCGACCCCAACCTTGGCAAGCGAGAAATTGAATTGTCGTCACAGTTCACTTCGGTGTGCTGAGCAACTTCGGAGTGCAAGTGAGTACCCGATCTGTGCTAGCGGCTTATCTCAACCCGGAGTAACCCCTATGGATTATGACGGGGGGCGCCTGTCGGCGTGCCGTTTGATCGAACTGCCGCGTCAACTACAAACGCTAACAGGCACCCTAAATAGCGCAACTGCCACGTCCAAGGGGCTCACGGACCAACCGCCGCCAATATCGAGAGCAGCTTGGGTCGCGAGATCGATCCGCCCAATCATGAGTATACCAGCCATGCTGGCAATAATCGCACGACGAAGCCCGAGTTGTACTACGAAGCGATGCGGGAGCCATGCCATCAATGCAACATAAAACCACCCGCTCATGGAGAATGAGTGAGGACTGAAATTCGAATAAGCCTGTAAAGATGGCGGGGGGAAGTGTGTCGCAAGGAAAACCAGATGACTTTGAACCAGTGGTGGCTCGCCGATTAGGCGTCCCATCACCCAGGGGATTATGACCACAAAAATCAACGCAGCAGCCTTTGAAAAGACGCTGTCAAAGACGAAGTCTTGGATAGTTTGAGCGACGCGTTGTAGCAAGGACCCTTCGCTGTCATAGCCTGGTGGTACCAACGCCGGTATGACCAGGCGCCCGACAAAATAGGAGACTAGGAATGGTGCGGTGCCATTGGCGGCAATAAACGGTGGAATCAGAAGCAATATAGCAGCGTCGCTTATACTAGTGGATATTTGAAGCCAGTGTTGACGTCGCGTTAGAGGCTCTCCTGGAAATAAACCGACTGACCGATAGTAAAGCCAGAATCCGTATATCGTTAGGATGGCAATCGATGCGACAAACGCTATTTGGAGCGCAAACAATTGAAACTCGCAGCTGGCATCTAAATTGCAACTAGCTGAAATTGTCGCGACGCTAGTGGATCCCACGGGGCGGTATACATTATAAGCTGTATGGTCCGCTACTGAGGTGGAACGTCGATGATTTCTTCAGGATCCACGGCCAAAAGTTGTGGATCTGTAATGTCGTACAGTACTTCCTCCGGCAACGCCGGCACGTCGACCCCCTCAAGCTTAGACTCCTCAAGGCCCGTGTCAGGAAGACCCTCGGAACGTTGAATAGTTTTCACCGCGGAGTCTACGGCCGATTCTAATTCTTCAGCGGCCTCCAAGGCGCCCTGCGGCACGGTGAGGAAGCCCAACTCCCCGAGGATATCTCGCGCTGCTTCAAGCTCCTCGGAAGCAGCATCCCCTTCCACCCCGGCAGACTCGAGATGAGCAGCACTCAATGCTGGGCCAAATGCTTGACGGGCTCTGGCTAGCCAAAGCCGGGTGTGGTCAAGACCTATCACTCCACCGTTTACCGATTTCCGCACTTGTCTAAGCGTATTAGAACTGACGTCGGTAGCCAGATTGTTGATCTTCCGTGCCGTCCAATATGCCGTGGCCACCTGAAGTCCCTCTCGCGGCGCGCGCGCCAATATTCGGTGATTCGGCAAGAATGTCCCTGGTACAATCACTACACCAAGGACGGCGCGGCAACAGCTGATGAGCCCAACTGGTATGCCATCGCCTCGATTACGGCGCGCTGCAAGGACGGTGAGCGGATTTTCCATCAATATAGCGGTCACCACCCCGGTTATAGCCAGCGTGAGGCTGACAAGAAACTCAGGCGCGCGCTTGAGGAAGCTGGCCCCCGCACCTGTGATTCGATCCGCTCGGAACTCGGCAACGAGCGCTTCTGTGACAGCTGCCCGCATCGCGGCAGCATCACATCACCGATACAGCTTGGCATCGTATACGACCCTGGTGCTTTTGGCCCGAAGCCGCTGGGTTTCACAAAGGAAGGGCACTTTGCGCTGCTCGACCCAGTGCGCAAGATCGTCATATTGGCATCCGCGCAGCAGCTTCTCTCCGGGCAATATTTGCTCGGACTGGCAGAGTCGGGGTTCTGGCGTCGGCGGTTCCCAGGACCGAAGCCAGGGTCGACCAACTTCAGTGCCGCCGGTGAAGCGCTGATGAAAGCCTGCCGCAGGGCCGGGCCGTTCAATCCGTTGCGCATTCGTGGTCGGGGCATTTGGCTTGAGAATGGCAAGGTCATCACCAATCTCGGCCAGCCCGTCGAAAGTTCGAAGTTCCTCTACCTCTGCTTTGAGGACATTCCGCTTGACGACGGACAGTCCTTCGATGCGCAGCGTCTCAGGAATAACCTCAACCTCTACAACTGGCGTAATCCTCAGGACGCTGGCCTGCTGTTCGGCTGGCTCGCGATGGCCCCGATCTGCGGCGCTCTGGTGTGGCGGCCCCATGCCTTCGTCTACGGCCCCGCGCGGTCAGGCAAGACAACCATCCACACCATCGCTTCCATCGTGCTGAACCCGATCGCGGTGTCAGCCGACGGTCAAAGCACGGAAGCTGGTATCCGCCAGACCCTTGGACCGGATAGCCTGCCGATCCTGCTGGACGAGTTCGAAAGCGACCAGAACGGCTCGACCCTGAGGAACATCCTCCGGCTTGCCCGCAGCGCCTCGTCAGCCGACACCCCGGTCTTGAAGGGGACGCCTGAAGGTAAGGCGATGAGCTTCAGCCTGCGGACCACCTTCTTGTTCAGCGCTATCAATCCGCGTGGTATGTCGCCGGCCGACCAGTCGCGCATCACCATGCTGGAACTGCTGATGCACGACAACGACCGGGAGGCATCCAAGCGCATCGCCGAGGATGAGGCATATTTCCGCACGACGGGCTCGGCATGGTGTCACCACATGATCGGGTTCGCCCATCTGGTACAGCCCGCCGCAGACGCCATCGACATTCACCTGACGGGAGATCGGCGGCATAGACAGAACATGAGCATTCTGATCGGGGCGGGCTTCGTCGCTCTGAATGGCAGGATTCCCAAAGACGAGGAAGCGCAAGCACTTGCCGCTGAGTATGCGCCGGCAATCGAGCGTCATGCGCTTGAGGTTTATCGGGACGATGCGCAGGAATGCTTCGATCACCTACTGTCTCATGTCGTGGACGGCTATCCCCTCGGCCATTGGCTCGCTTGCCTCCGCGACAAGCAGCGGAATCGCCTCAACGATTTTGCGAACGCAGAGCGGATCGTCGCGAGCTACGGCATGCGGCTAGATGCCGAGGGAGAGGCGGCAGGGTTCTATATCGTCAACGGCGCTCCGGCGATGGAGCAAGTGTTTCAGGGCACACCGTGGGCGCAGCGGGCTTGGGAACGCGCCCTACGCAAGCTGGACGGTGCCTTCATCCCTCGGAACCCGGTGCAGTTCGCGATGCTTGGGAAGAAGCGAGCGACGGGCATTCCGCTCTCCTATTTGCCCGAGGAGCCGCTGCCGAGTGTGGACGCACCGTATTGATCGCCCCGGACGGACGGACACCTACACACTATGGGAGGGAGAGAGGTATATGCCTGCCGTGTGTACTGCAGCCCCCTATGCCGGTGCCCTACAGGCGTCCGTCCGTCCGACCTGAGGTCTTCGCCCGCCGCGATTTCAACCTCGGTGGTCGAGGAATCCGAGATATCCGGGGCCGCGTTATCTCGCGGCTTCGGCCTTCCCAACATGTCGAGGTTACGCGTCTGGTTACAGTTAGGGCCGTTTCACGGGCTCGCTGGCCGCTCCGGCGATTACTTGTGCTGGTTACCGACGCGTGTTTTCGTTCCCGCTTTTTTCTTTTTGGACGAGCAACGCGATGAATGACTTCAACGTTTCCATCACCACCGCAACGCGTCGCCGCAAGCTGCGCGACGGCAAAGTCGCTCTCTATCCACAATATTACTGTGAGTATCGCGAGCCCCTTACCCGGAAGCGCCGCCGCCGCGCCTTTAACCGCAAGAAGGACGCCGAGGCGTTCCGGAACTCGCTGCTGCTGAAGGTCGCGGAAGGCAGCTACAGGGACGAGCGCAAGGCTCCAACCGTTGCACAGGCCATCGAGCACTGGCTCCAGACCAAGGAGGGCAACGTCAAGTCGTCGACGCTGATGGGCTACAAGGTGGTGGTGTATGGTGCAATCCGGGGGCCGTTGCTGATCGGCACCAGGCAAGAACGTGCCGACTTCACCGAGACCGGCACTGCACCCAAGAACGCCCGCTTCATCAAATTGCTCGGACATATCAAGCTGTCGGATTTGACAACTGCGGTGATCCGCGTCTGGCACAAGACCGTCACGGAGCAGTGTGGAAGCTACACCGCCAACCGTGCGAAGTCGCACCTCAAATCGATCCTGGCGCTGGCAGAGGAAGACTTCTCCATCCGCGCGCCCTCCATGCCGACCGGGCTGGCGAGGGCGCGCCACAAGGTCAAGAAGGCAATCCTGACCACCGAACATATCGCCAAGCTGATCGTAGCGGCCAAGAACGATCTGGAGCAAGGCATCTACTACGCCTTCGCTTTCCTCGCCGGCACTCGGCCCTCCGAGCAGTTGGGCCTTCTCTGGTCCGAGGTGGATTTCGACAAGAACGTCATCCGCATCCGTCGCATACAGGAGCGGGACGGCTCGCTGACCGAGATGACAAAGACAGAGGCCGGCACCCGTGAGATCCCCATGAGCGCCGTGCTTCGCGAGATGCTGCTGGCATGGCGGGTTCGTTGCCCAAGGGCGGGTAAGGAACTGTATCGCGTCTTCCCCGGCCCTGGCCGACTACAGGAATGGCCGAAGCCTCGCATCGGCGGGGGTGGTCCGCTGCTCTACCAGAATTTTCGAAAGCGCTACTGGGCACCCGTCTTCAAGGTGCTTGGCCTGCCCTACGTTACACCGCACTCTGCCCGACATTCCTTCATCTCGACCTTGCAGGCTCGGGGCATCGAGATCGGCCTGGTTGCTCAGATCGCTGGCCACGCGAACCCGACTGTGACGCTCGGCCACTACACCCAGGCCGTGCGCGACGGCAGCGCGGCCATCGCTGCACTGGACCGCGCCTACAGCGGCTAGGACTACGCATGGCTACGCCCCGCGCCGCCGGCTATACGCCTGCAGCCGTGGCGGGCAGCGCCGGCCCTCACCGCACACGCCTCGGCGCAGCAGGTAGTGCAGGCGCGCAACAAGCAGAATCACGCCAACACGTTGATATTGCTTATATAATTGTGCCTACGCTCTCGCCGTGTTTTACTGTCCTGTTGGACAGTAGGAGAGATCGATGCACATCCTGATCAGGGACAAGCGAACCGGCAATGAGGAATGGATGCCGCTCGAAGCCGCTGCGAAAGTCATGGAACTGGACCCAACCGAGATCGAATGGGCGCTCGAAGAGTTTGGGGAGTGTGAGTCGGTCGATCACATCGCCATCGAGCCGGAATAAGCCGCCCCCACCACCCCACAGCTGCGCCTCCCCGATGCGGCGGTCGTCTCTCGATCGCCGCATTTTCGTATATGCGCATCATCTCCAGGCGCGCACCTCGACCCTCCCCCCTTGCAGCGGCAATAGTACAATGGATCGATGGGACCCGTTTGGCCCTCGTCAGGGTCGACAGCGAATACGCGCTACGCACTACGCCGACTGTTACTCGATCCGATAGTCGACAGAGGTAGGCGACACGCGGATAACTCGCAGCGTTCTGCCTTCGACATTTACGCTTTGACCCTTCCCGAGCGCGATCTGGATCGGCTGCGTCGCAGTTGCGTATTGGGATGAGCCACGCGGCGGAATGTATTGGAAGGAGGTTGATGTCGCGGTCGCCGAGACAGGAGTTCCACCGATCGTGCCGTTCACGTTGGTGTTGGTGGTATTGGGGAGAATGAGCGGCGTTTCGCTCATCGTGGTTGCGTTGCTCTCGACTGTTACGTCAGACCGTTCGAACACTGCTTGTGCGCCACGCGTGCCGATATAGCGGACTGTCATGTGGCCGGCATCGGTCGTGCGGCCAAACAGGTCGGCCTTGCCGACGATGTTGGGTAGAGAACGCCTGGACTGGAAGTTCATCACGATATCGCCGGGACCTGCCGAACGGACTGCGCCGGTAGCCGGTGAGAGCAAGGACGTCTTTGTCTCAACTGGAGTGCAGGCGGCGAGCGTCAGTGCCGACAACATAAGAGTAGCATGAAAACGCATCGTGGTTAGACCATGTCATTGAAAATGCTGCGATGTTTGAAAAATCACATGCGAATTTCGCTGTCAATTATCGGACGCCCGTGGCGCGTTGAGCGGACATATTGGCCAGCAATAAAACCCTCGTCCCAAAGCCCGCATGCCTCGTTGGCTGCCGCAGCAAGTCGAGCGGGGCTCTCAGGGTGGACAGCCAGAAAGAACGCGACGTGGGCGGTGGTGAATGTCCAGATCAAGGCTTCAGGCGCAACGCTTCGCAAACGCTCGATGCAAGAGGCAAGAAATGCCCGCCGCTCCACCCTGGGAAAGTGCTGGTAGACAAGCATGGATTTCCCTGAACCGTAGAAGCGGGCCACCTCGTCCAGGTAGAGGTATTTGGAGGAATTCTTGCGGCCCTTTGGCAGCGATGTCTCCAGACCGTTGTCCGGATCGAAGAAGACGACATCGGCACGTTCGAAAGCGGAAAAGCATCGGTCCATGAAAGCGGCGCGGCCCGGCGTATGGTCGGGCAAAAGCTCGTTGAAGTACGCAGCTCCCGCAATAGCGCCGCTTTCTTCGATCGATTGCAACCGGCGACGATCCGGCTCATCGGCCGCGTGCGCCAAGATGTCGAAAAGCTGCGGATCGAATTGCCGATACCGCTCGGGTTGCCGGAGATAGGCAAGCTTCCCGCCGTCGGCACTTCCGTCGGAAGGCGTTAGCATCCAACACACGCCGATGCGATTGGCGCCGCCCCACGACAGCGCCCGCAGCAACGCATATTTTCGGTAGTCGCTGATGTCCCCAACGTATTGATGCTTCATTCGCACCCACGAAATGACGTGTTTCGTCACGCCATAACGTACATAGACCCGTGGGGGATGTCATGAACATTTCGTTCGTATGGAGTTGTTTGCGACGAATCTCCGGCGCCGTGCCGAGGAGCTTGGGCTTTCCAACGCGGAAGTGGCTCGTCGGGCGGGACTAAGCGAGCGGCGTTACGGTAATTATGTTAGTGGGCGGCGGGAGCCGGACTTATCAACTCTTGTCCGAATAGCTTCGGTGCTCGCGACGACACCGAATGCGCTGCTAATGGCCAGAGGTGCGGAATTAAGTCCCGACGAGCTCGTGCGGCAGCGTGCGACAGCAGCCGTCAATGCGCTGCGTGCAGATGACATTGAGCGTGTGGCTGTAATGCTTGAGGCTCTCGTGGGGGATCCTAGGGCTTAATGGGTATCGCCCGTCGCGTCTGCCGTCCAATGCCTGGCAGCCAATCTAGACGATAGGTCGTTGAGAGGGTCGCCATTTTACAGTGTAGCAGGGCCCTGTTGCTAAAAGCTCGAAACAAAAAATCGTATAAACCCCAGCGCCATTACTTGAAGTTACGGGCACATCCCCCCATCTGCTGGCTAGAGCAGAAGAGCGTGAAAATGTCCCTCCGAGAGTCGCATCGCTCCGACGAATCTGAGATATCTGATGCACCAAACAAGGAACGCAGCGATGGCGCGGACGTGGAACCAGGGGCGTGCGGAGAAGCATATTGGCTCTAAGATCGACGACGTCGAGAACGTCGAGGTCATGGAGTACACCAAAGACAAGTCTCTGGAGGCTATCCCCACAAACAAGGCGTACAAGGTCTTTGGGGCACATGTTTACGCCGACATTTTGAACATAGGCGATATGTTGAACTGCACAGACGAGGAGGGCGTCACCTGCCATCGTCGAACTCTTCGCTTCCTCAATCTCCATCAACGCGCCGTTCGACGCATTCTGACCGAGTGCGAGGTGCAACGTGTCGACTTCCACAACCAACGCCTGCACGCCGTGGTGGCGAAGCCGTACAATACGGACACTGATGCCGAAGCGAAACGCGTCAGACGTGCAGTAGCTGTTGGCCAACTGATAATCGACGTACTCGCCGAAACGGGCGACGCCGATGAGCATATTGATAGCGCCGAAGTTCGGGTCGGAATCGACACCGGGGAAGCGCTCGCTGTAAATAATGGACGCCGTGGCAGCCGTGAGCCTTTGTTCTTGGGATCACCTGCTAACAAGGCTGCAAAAATGGCGGGCGGCGGATCTCGCCAGGGAATCTTCCTAACTAACAATGCGCGGCTTGCAATTGGCCTAAACGAAGTGGACAACCCTGCGGCGACCCGGCTTACCCGAAGCGAGATTGAAGACGCTCAACAGAAAGCCAAGCTGGAAGTTTCAAAGGAGGAGATAGTCCGTAGCTGGAGGAAGGATTTCGAAAATTCTTCTATCAACGATTTTCAATTCAGCCGGCACACGCCACCTCTCGACGATCTCCGTTTTGATGAGCTGGGGCCAAAGACGTCTCGTAGACAGGAGGCCATCAACATATACGCTGATATCGACGGGTTCACTAAGTTTGTGGATCGGCACATCGATGAATCGCCAAAAGATATCGTGAAGGCTCTTCATGTCCTTCGGGCCGAATTGGATCGGGTCGTTACGACCGAATTCAAAGGTCGTCGAGTTCGCTTCATTGGAGACTGCATCCATGCCCTACTTTGTGAAGGTACAGCGCAATCAACGGGTGTAGAGCAGACGATCAGCACCGCAACGTTGTGCGCGGGTGGGCTTCGATCTAGCTTTGAGCTGGCGCTTACGAAACTTACGGACGCCGAGGTCGATGTAGACGGCCTCGGCCTTGCCATTGGGTTTGAGCATGGTTGGATGACAGCGACCCGACTAGGCGTCCAGGGCGATCGACTTCGCTGCTCGATCAGTAGGGGCACCTTCGCTGCCGAGGCTGAACAACTGCGGTGCACAGGTTCGGAAACCGCAATTGGTCCTGTGGCCTACGAAAGTGGGACCGAGGCCATCCGCACTCTATTTGGCTCAAATCGTAAGATTAGGGGCCTTGGCTACGATGAGGCTGTCGACGGCCTTGCAGATGACGGGGACGAGACTGCCAAAGCATCGCGGAGCGAAGCATTGGCATCCGCAGCGCCTGCAATAAAAAGGGCTGCCGAGGTTTCAATTCGTCCGCACGTGCATGTCGTTTAACGCGACCCGAACGACGGTAGGCGATCTTCTCGTTGGCACCGCTAGTGAAGTTCACGCCACCGTGCTTTCAACATCCAAATCGGGGTTCGAAGTAAGCTTGCCGGTTGCTCGAACTGGTGGCGATGTTATCACCTACGGTTTGCACGTAGAGGTCGGTGGGCAGTCGGCGACTGTTAGGGAGGTGTCGCCGACAAATCTGCCAGGCTTTTGCCCCGAACGTCATATCAATGTGGACGGGACCTTCTGCCTTTACTGGCAACCGGTCGATGGTATTGCGATCGAGACTCGGGATGCCGCCTTAGAATGGTGGGCTACAGTCGTGGCATTTTTGAAATTGCAGGCTCGCGCGGCACGGTTGCGTCGCTGGCCAAATAGGCGCGGGCGCGCCCACGGAGACGCTGCCCACTATCAGCATGCCGCTGAGGAAGCTGCGAATATCATCGGGGGTACGATTGAACGCGCTATGCGGGAAGGCAACCTCAGCGTCGCAAAAGGCACTCGCCGGGCAAATGGGCGGGCGTTGCGGTTGCTGCGGGGGAAAAGGCGGGTTGTCTCGATATGGGAGGAGACAAAGCGAGTAGTGGCACTGCGTCGCCCATGTATCTGCGAGAGCCAAGCGCGGCCGCTTGCCATGGTTTCTTGCGGCGAGCACGCGGCGGCTGCCGCATTGCTCGTGCTGTCTCTCCAGAAAATGGAAAAGGCCGAGGCGGAATTCAACAGGCAGCTCGCCGGCCATGAATGCTGCGGAACGATGAACGATTGCCCTTTGAAGAAGGCGGCTTAAGGAGGCACCGATTGGGAACGCGCTTCGACACGAAAGATGGTGAGCGGCGGTTGCGGGCTGCCCTGCAGGATCAAGAAATTCTGCGAGGATCGGACCCGCTAATCGAGGCTGTGATAAACTCTGGACAAGTGAAATCGTTCGAAAAAGGCGAGGATATCATCGTCCAAGACGATGAAACCGACGATCTTTTTTTTATCGTCTCCGGTGCATGCGAGATCATCGTAAACGGTCGGCGCATAGCATCGCGGGGTCGAGGGAGCGCCGTTGGCGAAATGGCTGCAATCGAGCCCTCGCAAACGCGCTCCGCTACCATCCGGGCGCTAGAGTCGACGGTCGCACTGAAAGTTTCGGGCGAGGCATTTGCCGCCCTCGGGCAGAAGCACCCGATCATCTATCAGTCTATCGCCCGATCGCTTGCAAAGCGCCTTCGGGAACGCAACAAGCACGTGGGAAAACACCACGAAATAACCCGTGTATTCCTAATCTCATCCAAGGAGGGCCTCGACGTAGCCGAGGCGCTCAGGGAGAGATTTGACCATGATGACGGCATCGAGGTCTCTCTCTGGACTGACGGAGTGTTCAGATTGTCTGAGTACGCCCTCGAATCTCTGGAAGCGAAACTGGACGAATGTGACTTTGGCGTTGCAATCGCGACTGGCGAAGACTCCGTTGAGAGCCGGGAGAAGAAGTGGCCGGCCCCTCGTGACAATGTCATTCTTGAACTGGGATTGTTCATGGGCCGGCTTGGTCGCGAAAGAGCGATTCTGGTCGAGCCTCGGGGAGAAGGGATAAAACTGCCGAGCGACACGTTAGGCATGACAACAATCACCTACACCTTCAACCCCAAGGATCCACTGGGCAGCCTCGGGTCAGCGTACTCTAAGCTCAAGCGTCACATCAAAGAGAAGGGGCCGTACAACGGCTGAGAGAAAGCGCCTTGTGAGAATATTCGGGTACAGGGGTCAGGGTGGTAACCTGCTGGTAACCTTACACTCTGACAGATGCCTGACTATCCAGGTTCCTCGCAGGTGCCAAATGCGAAAAAGCCGCGGCGAACCGCGGCTTTTCGATGCTTGATCCCCGGAAGGAAACTGGAGCGGGTGAAGCGATTCGAACGCTCGACCCCAACCTTGGCAAGGTTGTGCTCTACCCCTGAGCTACACCCGCTCGCGCGGCTTTAGGGCCGCAAGCCGCGCCTATATGGCTGAAGAGCGCGGCGATTGCAACAGGGAAATGACGAGCTTTTTGGCCTAGCTCTCAAGTGCGACCGACTCCGTTTTGCGGTACCGAGGATTCGCCGGTCCGTTCCAGGACGGCCTTGCCGGGAGGGTACCATTGGCCGTAAACGGCATGGCCCTGCTGGAGATGAAGAGAAGACCTATGCCGAAGACCGAAGCCGAGCTTTTCACCTTTCTCGCCGACCTCGGCATCACTGTCTCGACGCGGCGGCACCCGCCGCTCTATACGGTCGCCGATTCGCAGGCGCTGCGCGGCGAGATCCCCGGCGGCCACACCAAGAACCTGTTCCTCAAGGACAAGAAGGACAATTTCTTCCTGGTCAGCGTCGGCGAGGAGGCTGTGGTCGACCTCAAGCAGATCCACCAGCTGATCGGCGCCGCCAGCCGGGTCTCCTTCGGCAAGCCTGAGATGCTGATGGAGCTTCTCGGCGTCACGCCGGGCGCGGTCACGGTTTTCGGACTGATCAACGACACCGAGCGGCGGGTCAAGGTGGTGCTCGACCAGGAGCTGATGGGGCATGATGTCATCAATGCCCATCCGATGACCAATGAGGCGACGACCTCGATAGCTGCCGCCGATCTCGTTAAATTCGTCGAGGCAACCGGACACGATGCTGTTATCTTGAAAGTCTCGGCATGATCGCCACATGGATGGCGAAAACTGATCTCTAGGAAGGACGTTGCGTCCCTCCGCTGGTGGGCGGCGCGACCGGAAGGGCGACGACATGAGCGACAACAATCCGTTCGGCGGCCAATTCGGCAGCAATGCCGGCCAGTATGCCACGACCGTGCAATATGGCGGCACTGAAGCAGAGCGCGCGAAAGCCGCGCTTGGCCAGGCGCCGGCGGACGTCATCAAGGATACGACGACGGCCGGCTTTGCCGTAGATGTCGTCCAGGAATCGCGCAGGCAGCCGGTTCTGGTCGATTTCTGGGCGCCCTGGTGCGGCCCGTGCAAGCAGCTGACGCCGCTGCTGGAAAAGGCGGTCAAAGCCGCCGGCGGTGCGGTCAAGCTGGTCAAGATGAACATCGACGAGCACCCCTCGGTCGCCGGCCAGCTCGGCATCCAGTCGATACCGGCAGTCATCGCCTTCAAGGACGGCCAGCCCGTGGACGGCTTCATGGGCGCCATTCCCGAGAGCCAGATCGGCGAGTTCATCAAGAAGATCGGCGGCAAGGCTGGCGGCGCCCCGCAAGTGGCCGAGGCGCTTGCCGCGGCTGCGGAAGCGCGCGAGGCCGGCGACATCCAGACCGCGGCCGATATTTATGATGCTGTGCTGGAGCAGGCGCCGGAGACGATCGAGGCGATCGCCGGGCTGGGGGAGCTTTTGTTCGAGGCCGGCGATGCGGAAGGCGCGGAAGCCATGCTGGCCCGCGCGCCGGAAGCCAAGAAGGATGCGCCGGCGCTTGCCGCGCTGCGCACCAAAATGGCGCTGGCCGCGCAGGCGGCCTCGCTCGGCAATCCGGCCGAGTTCGAACGGCGCCTGGCCGCCAATCCGGACGATCATCAGGCACGGTTCGACCTCGCCATGATCCAGAACGCCAAGGGCGAGCGCACGCAGGCGGCCGACAATCTTTTGGCGATCATCAAGGCCGACCGGACCTGGAACGACGACGGCGCCAAGGCGCAGCTGCTGAAATTCTTCGAAGCCTGGGGCATGACCGACGAGGCGACGCTCGCGGCGCGGCGCAAACTGTCGTCGCTGCTGTTTTCCTGAGGCGCTTTGCCAGCTGTTTTTGCCTGGTGGGCTTGCGGCCGGCGGCCGGCGCGCCAGATTAGAGCAATTCCAGGAAAAGTGCGTAGCGGTTTTCCGTCCGGAATTGCGTGGATAGAGCGGTTCTGCGTTTCCGTGAAACGGTGAACCGCTCTGGGACTGCCGAGGCGAAGGGAGGACTGACGTGCAGGTGGGAAATGCGCACTACCGGCGTGGCGCGGATCTGCCGTCGACGATCCCCGTGTTTCCGCTTGCCGGTGCGCTGCTTCTGCCCGGTGGCCGTATGCCGCTCAACATCTTCGAACCGCGCTATCTGCAGATGGTGGACGAGGCGATCGCCGGATCGCGGCTGATCGGCATCATCCAGCCCAGTCTCGATGGCGCCTTGCGCGACGACGGCGAGCCGGAGCTGTGCAATGTCGGCTGCGCCGGGCGCATCATCTCGCTGGCCGAGAGTGGCGATGGCCGCTACCTGATCTCGCTGCAGGGCGTGTGCCGCTTCCGCATTGCGCATGAAACCGCCGCCAAGACGCCGTTTCGCCAGTGCCGGATCACCCCCTTTCTGACTGATCTCGACGAGGACAAGGTCGGGGGCGAGGTCGACAGGCCGTCGCTGCTCAAGGCGTTTCGCGCCTATCTGCAGGCCAATGATCTGGAGGCCGACTGGGAAAGCGTCAGCCGCGCCGAAAACGCCATGCTGGTCAACGCGCTGTCGATGATGGCGCCCTACGGACCGGCGGAAAAACAGGCGCTGCTCGAGGCGGCGGATTTGAAGACGCGCGCCGAAACGCTGATCGCCATCACCGAGATGGCGCTGGCGCGCGAGAACGAGGACTTTGGCTCCAGTCTTCAGTAGGATGTGCAGATATTCAGGTGATGCCGGCCTGCAAACGGCGGCTTCCTGCGCTTCCGGTGCTCACGTACTTTAGGTACGCTCCGCTCCGGTTCTCGGAAGCCACCATTTTCGACTCGGCCTGACCTGAATCTCAACACATCCTGGGGTCTGCAACTCGCTGGGAAGGGGACACGATGGTGGCGGAAGGGCGTGAGGAAAAGAAGGTCGATCCGAAGCTGCTGGAGCTGCTGGCCTGCCCGCTGACCAAGGGGCCGCTGGCTTGGGATCCGGAGCGCGGCGAATTGATCTCCAGGGTGGCAAAGCTCGCCTATCCGGTTCGCGACGGCATCCCGATCATGCTGCCCTCGGAGGCGCGGACGATTTCCGCCGATGATGTGCTGCCGCCCGCGCCGCCGCGCCTGAGCGGCCCGTCCTGAGCCGCACAGGGTGGAAGCCAGCGAATGTCGACAAGGATGCGGGGCTTTATTCGGCCGCCTCTTCGATTCGCTCCATATCGTCGTCCGACAGGCCGAAATGGTGGCCGATCTCGTGGATCAGCACATGGGTGACGATGTCGCCCAGCGTCTCCTCGTTTTCCGCCCAGTAGTCGAGGATGGCGCGGCGGTAGAGCGTGATGCGGTTCGGGCCCTCGCCGGTCTGCGGGTTCCAGCGCTCGGCGATGCCGCGGCCCTCGAACAGGCCGAGCAGGTCGAACGGCGTCTCCAGCGACAGATCGTCCATGATCTCGTCGGTCGGGAAGTCGGCGATCTGGATGACGATCTCGCCGGTCAGCTTGCGGAATTCCTCCGGCAGATGGGCGTAGGCCTCCAGCGCCAGGAACTCCATCTCCTCCATCGACGGCGAAAGCTGGTCGTGCCAGGTGCGGGTCTTGTAGATGCGGGCCATGCTTTGTCCTTTGATCCCGGCATATAGGCTTTCACGCCGGTCCAGGCAAATGAGCGGCAATTCGTATTTCAGATCCTTTGCTACCGCCGGGGAATCGCGTACGGGTCGGTTCCGGCCATGGATCAGGAGCTCTCATGCCGGACCTTTCCACACTCGGACTTTTCGCCATTGCCTGCCTCGCTTTGACCGCGACGCCGGGGCCGGACATGCTGTTGATCGCATCCCGCAGCGCCAGCCAGGGGCGCGCGGCGGGCCTGGCAACCTATATCGGCATCGCCGCCGGGACATACTGCCATGCGCTGGCCGCCGCCTTCGGCCTGTCGCAGCTGTTCCTTGCTGCTCCCATCGCTTACGACATCGTGCGTTATGTCGGCGCGGCCTACCTCGCCTATCTCGCCTGGAAAGCGTTCCGTGCCGACGGCACGGCGCTGACACCGGTCGCCGGCCTGCCGCGCTACTCGCAAACCCGCATCTTCCGGCAGGGATTGCTGACCAATTTGCTCAATCCGAAGGTGGCGCTGTTCGTGCTGGCGCTTTTTCCGCAGTTCGTGCAGCCGCAGGCGGGTTCGGTGGCTGCGCAGATCCTGGTGCTGGCGACCGTCCTCAATCTGATCGGGCTGATGGTCAATGGCCTGGTCATCCTGACCGCGAGCCGGATCGGTGCGGCACTGTCCAAGCGCACGCGGTTTCAGCGGGCGCCTCAGATCCTGCTGGGAACCGTCTTTGCCGGGCTTGCGGCCCGGCTGGCCTTCGGCGGCCAACGCTAAGCGCGCAATCGCAGAGGAATAAATTCCTAATTATATACTTGACGTACTAGGACCGAAAATGTCATCAGATTCTCGACAGGCCGGCACCGAAATTACCGAAGAAATGATCGACGCAGCGTTGGCGGCTGTCACTCCTTTTGCGGAGTTGTCG
>NZ_JBJACT010000038.1:0-59428 GCF_044778005.1 Mesorhizobium sp. IMUNJ 23033 | reverse complement strand
AACATGCCGTGGGCTGACGACCAGCTTCAAAAGATGGATCAGGCGCTGCTTGGCCTCGATTGGGTAGCGCTGGTTACATTCGTTGACGACAGAAAATTTCTCTCGTACGCCCTGAACGTCGCCTACGGTAGCTTCCCATACCAGCTTCTGGCGCTGCCGTTGATCCTGGCTTCGGCTGGGCAAGTCCTGCGCTCATATCAGATGACCCTCATCTGGGCGGTCATCTGCTTCATTTCATGCGTTGTCTCGATCTGGTACCCCGCTCTTGGAACCTACAGTATCTACAATGTCGATCCTAGCGACCTCGAAAATCTGCAAGGGGCATGGGGCACCGTGTTCCTGCGGCAATTGAACGCCGTCCGGGACCAAGCGGATTTCGTTCTCGATTTGACAAAGGCCCAAGGGATCATGACCTTCCCCTCGGTCCATGCCGCCATCGCGGTTCTTAGTGCATGGGCGGCGTGGGGCGTGAAATGGCTCCGCTACCCCATCTGTCTCCTCAACGTGCTGATGGCAACTTCCGCGGCCATCGTTGCCAACCACTATGTCGTGGATGTCATCGCCGGCATTGGTGTTGCGGGGTTCAGCATTTCGGCGGTGCAATTCTGCTTTGTCCCGGGCTCTTCAAAAGCTCACTCGCCTGCATGGCGCGATTTTACCGAAAACAGTCCTATCCAGAGTAGTTGTGCTGGAAACTAAGGGCGACCAATTGGACAACCTGATACCCCTACCATCGTGATGAACGGCAATCCTATCAGGGCGAAAGGGAACCTAACCGCGCATTCTAAGGTTGATTTGCGGGTGGATGCAAATTCACTCCGTTCTTATATCTTATTGGAAAACAAGCGCTTTTTCTAGAAAATTGGTGCCCCTAGCCGGGATCGAACCAGCACTCCTTGCGGAACTCGATTTTGAGTCGAGCGCGTCTACCAATTCCGCCATAGGGGCTCAGGCCGGGCGGCCTGGATGGGCGCGGACTATACGGTTGGAGGCCTGTTCGTCAACTGGCCAATTCTCGACCCGCGACCAAACCTCACCTTTCTGTTTCGCGAAGCTTCAGCCATTGTGCAGCGCGGAAAATCTTTCTAGACAGACGGCGCGTTGAAGCGCCTGGCGTCCAGGAAATGGATGCGGCGTGCTTCTGGTCTTTGTTTTCATGCATGTCGTTTTCCCAAAACCGCTGCGCACTTTTGGACGACATGCATTAGGAGAGCCGATGCTTCGCGGACTTTACGACTGGACCTTGTCGCTGGCGGCGCGGAAATCCGCCGAATGGTGGCTGGCCTTCATCGCTTTCGTCGAAAGCTCGGTGTTTCTGGTGCCGGCCGACGTGCTCTATCTGCCGATGGCATTGTCGCGGCCCGACCGCGCCTACCGCTATGCGCTGATCGCCACCGTCGCATCGGTTCTAGGCGGCATCGCCGGCTGGTTCATTGGCCACTATGCCTATGAAGCGGTAGCCAAACCCATTCTCGAATTCTACGGCAAGTACGATGAGTTCGAGGCGCTGCGCACCTCGTCCGGTATCGGCTTCATCATCCTGATGCTGGTCACCTCTGGCGCCGCCCATCTGCCGCCGATCAAGGTGGTGACGATTCTCTCCGGCGTCATCGGCGTCAATCTGCTGTTGTTCATCGCGCTGGCGATCGTCGCGCGCGGCGCTCGCTTCCTGCTGCTGGCCTGGCTGTTGCGCCGCTATGGCGAAACGATCCGCGAGTTCATCGAAAAGCGTCTCGGCCTGATCGCCAGCGCCGCCGCCGCCGCCCTGATTTTGCTCTATATCGCGGTCAGATACGCTCACTAGAGCAATTCCAGGAAAAGTGTGAAACGGTTTTCCGTCCGGAATTGCGTCAAAACAAACAGATAGAGCGGTTCGGCGTTGCCGTGAAACGATGCAACGCTCTAGGCGACGAAGCAGACGGACCATCATCGATGACAGCGACCATGAATGCCGATACCGGACGCCAGCGCACGCGGGCCGCACTTTTCCTTGCCGTCGTCATGGCTGCCACCGTCGGCTCGGCGCTCGCCTTCCAGTACATAGGCGGCTACATCCCCTGCCATCTCTGCCTGGAGCAGCGCACGCCCTATTACATCGGCGCACCGCTGATGCTGCTGGCGGCGCTTGCCTCGGTGCTGGGCGCGCCCGCCTGGGTAACGCGCGGGCTGCTCGCCATCGGCGGACTGTTGATGCTCTACGGCCTCTATCTCGGCGTCTATCACTCCGGCGTCGAATGGGCATGGTGGCAAGGCCCGGCCGATTGTACCGCCGGTGCCGGCCCGGTCGACACCGGCGGCAAGGGCGTGCTCGACGCGCTCGACAAATTCGTGCCGCCGTCCTGCGACAAGGCGGCCCTCCGCATCCTCGGCCTGTCGCTGGCCGGCTGGAACGCCATCGCCAGCTTCATCCTGGCCGCCGTCGCCTTCCGCAGCGCCTTCGCGCGGGATTGATCTGCCCCGACGCAGAGTTCGTCCAGAAATTCGGCAGGCTGAGTCGGATGGCGCGGCTTTCGAGAACCGGAGCGGAGCGGACATTCAAGTCCGTGAGCACCGGCCTACGCCGACCGTAGCCTTAACTGCAACTGCCACGAACGCCCATAAGCGCTTCGGCCGGCGAAGGCCGGAAGCCGCGTCAGGCGGCCAGCATGGCGGATTTGTGCCGAACTCTATGGTTCGAGTTCGACATCCCAGTACAGATAATCCATCCAGCTTTCATGCAGATGGTTGGGCGGGAACAGGCGGCCGTTGTTGTGCAGATCGTGCACCGTCGGCTGAAAGGGTTTCTGCAGCGGCCACATCTTGGCATGCGCCGGCATCATGCCGCCCTTCCTGAGATTGCAGGGAGAGCAGGCGGCGACGACATTCTCCCACGTCGTCGCCCCGCCGCGATGGCGCGGGATGACATGATCGAAGGTCAGGTCCTCCGGCGTGCCGCAATACTGGCACTGGAAACGATCGCGCAGGAAGACGTTGAAGCGGGTGAAGGCCGGATGCCTCGATGGCTTCACATAGGCCTTCAGGCTGACGACGCTGGGCAGCTTCATCGAGAAGGTCGGCGACGACACGGCGTGCTCGTACTCGGCGACGATGTTCACCCTGTCGAGGAACACCGCCTTGATGGCGTCTTGCCATGACCAGAGCGACAGCGGGTAATAGCTGAGCGGACGGTAGTCCGCATTCAGCACCAGCGCTGGAAGCCCATCCGGAGATACGGCAATCGTCACGCGTTGACCTCCTTGTCTCGCGAACCGATCGGCCGGGATACTGTAAGCCCGACATGACAGGGATGTGAAGCGGATTGTCGCTCGCCAGAAACGTCAAAAACGCCTGATTTTCAGGCTTTTTTGTGGATTCACGCGGGGGGTGCAGCGTCCCTCCCCTTCAATTCGCGGTAATAGGCCCAGAAAAGTCGCGACGCGACACCTCGCCACGGGCTCCATGATTCGGCGAGCCGGATAAGCGTTTTCTCCGGCGGACGCGGGTCGATGCCGAGCGCGTGGCCGACGGCGCTCTGCAGCGCAACGTCACGCGCGGGGAAGATGTCGGGGTGGCCGGCGGCGAACAGCAGATACACTTCCGCCGTCCACGGGCCGATGCCCGACACCGCCGTCATCGCCGCGATCGCCGCGGGGGCGTCGAGCAAACAGAGATGGTTGAGGTCAAGCCCATCGGCCACGGCTGTTGCCACGGCAATCAGGCCGCGCTGCTTCGGCCGCGACAGCCCGGCCTCGCGAAAGACGTCTTCGCCGGCGGCAAGGATCGCCTGCGGCGTCAGCGGATCGAGCAGCGTCGTCAGCCGCCCGAAAATCGCATCGGCGCTCGCGCGGGACACTTGCTGCGAGACGATGATCGAGGCAAGGCTCCTGAACCCCGGCTCCGAAAGCCTGAGCGGCACCTCGCCGGCCATGCCGCGCACCTTTTCAAGCCGCGGGTCGATGCGGCAGAGCGCGTCGAGCCCTTGCGCGATGTCGTCGAGATTGGCGATGCGTTGCATGTTCCCTTCCGCCTGGGCCGGGCGCAAGGTAGCAATCGGCGAAAGCGCCTGACAACCGACAAGCCGCCTGAGAGATGACGCTGCTGACATTCCGCTTTGCGCCGAGCCCGAACGGGCAATTGCATCTCGGCCACGCCTATTCGGCGCTGCTCAACCAGAGACTGGCGGCTGCGGCCGGCGGGCGCCTGCTGCTGCGCATCGAGGACATCGACATCACGCGCTGCACGCCGGAATTCGAAGCCGGCGTCCTTCACGACCTGAAATGGCTCGGGCTCGACTGGGAGGAACCGGTGCGCCGCCAGTCCGAGCATTTTGCGCAATACCGGACGGTGCTCGACCGGCTGATTGCCGAAGAGCTTGTCTATCCGGCCTTCATGAGCAGAAGTGAGATCCGCGCCTTCATCGCCGGCAGCGAAAAACGCGGCCGCGACTGGCCGCGCGACCCCGACGGCGTGCCGCTCTATCCCCCAGTGGACAAGGCAGTGCCGGTGAGGGAACGCCAGCGCCGGATCGCCGAGAACATGCCCTTTGCCTGGCGGCTGGATATGGACACGGCGATGGCGCGCGCCTCGGGTGATCTGTCATGGACCGAATTCACCGACGAGACGCTTTCCGGCACCAGACAGGTCGAAGCCCGGCCGCAGGACTGGGGTGACGTGATCTTGGCGCGCCGCGACATCCCGACCAGCTATCACCTGGCCGTCGTCGTCGACGACGCCCTGCAAGGCATCAGCCATGTCGTGCGCGGCCAGGATCTGTTTTCAGCGACCGGCGTGCAACGCCTGCTTCAGGACATGCTTGGCCTGCCGCAGCCGGGATACTTCCATCATCGCCTGATCCCCGGCCCGGACGGGCGCAAGCTGTCGAAGAGTTTTGGCGATACCGGCCTTGCCGCGCTCAGGCAGGCGGGCGTCTCGCCGGAAGACGTCAGGCAGCTCGTCGGCATCACCTGAACTGCAGAAACATCACCAGCGCGCCAGACCGGCCTTGATCAGTGCCATCGCGCTGATGAAGGTAAAGGCGCCCCCCAGGCCCCAGGCGATCGCGAGCTTGAGATCCCGCAGGCTGATGCCATGCTCGTTGGCGACCATCACCGCGACGAAGAAGCCGAGCGTGAACAGCAGCGTGTTGCCGGTCGAACCGAAGCCATCATCCTTCATGATGGCGTCGAGTGCGGTGCCGAAGAAGAAGCCGAAGACGGCCACCGTCGCGACCGTCATCAGCAGCCAGCTGGCGTCGAGGTGCAAAAGCATGCCTACCCATGGCGACCGAGCCGCCATGCCCCTGGGATCAATCGGTTGACCGATTGTCCCGATGCCGTTGTTGAATTCGAATGAGCTTATGGATCAATCGTTTCATTTTGCTTGCACGATTGAACGGCATTAGAGCAATCGCCGTAGTCAGTTCTTCATCGAATACGTCTCCACCCGGTTCACGAACGGCCCCCGAAAATGCACAGCATCAAGCGGTTCATCCCCGCCTCCTTCGTCGTCCTGTGGGCGACCGGCTTCATCGGTGCGCGCTATGCCATGCCCTGGGCCGAACCGTTCACCTTCCTGGCCGTGCGCTTCGTTCTCGCCGCCATCCTGCTGGGCGGCTTGACGGTCGTGCTCGGCTCCAAAGGAGCCACCCGGGCGGAAGCGCTGCATGCGATGGGCGCCGGCGTGCTGATGCACGGCGTCTATCTCGGCGCCGTGTTTTGGGCGATCCACAGAGGCATGCCGGCCGGCTTCTCTGCCCTGATCGTAGGTCTGCAGCCGCTGGTCACGGCAGTGCTTGCCGGCCGGTTTCTCGGCGAAGCGATCCTGCCGCGCCATTGGGCGGGTCTCGCCGTCGGCCTTGCCGGCGTCGTCATAGTGCTGTGGCCGAAGCTCGGAGCGCTCGGCGGCGGCGTAACGGCAGCGACGCTGACCGCCTCGCTCATCTCGGTGCTTGGCATGAGCGCCGGCACGATCTGGCAGAAGCGCTTCGCCTCCGGTGGCGACCTGGTGGCGGCGACGATGTGGCAATATGTCGGCGGCGCCGCGCTGATGGCGCTCGCCTCGTTCGCCTTCGAGACTCGCACCGTCACCATTAATGGCGAGCTGATCTTCGCCATGGCTTGGCTGGTGCTGGTGCTGTCGATCGGCGCCATCTTCCTTCTGATGGTGATGATCCGCGACGGCGAGATGTCGAAGGTCGCTTCGCTGTTCTACCTCGTCCCGGCCGTCACCGCGGTCATCGCCTGGGCGCTGTTCGGTGAACAGCTCAATCTTGTGCAGATAATCGGCATGGCGATCGCCACGCTGGGCGTCGGGCTCGCCACCGCCCAGCCAACCAGGAATCAACCAACGCGGGCGCGCGCCTCGAGATAGCGGCTGATCGCGGCGTTGAGCTCGCCGCCGAGGATGAAGATCGCCGAGAGCATATAGAGGAAGACCACCGCGATCATGATCGAGGCGAGGCCGGCATAGGTCGTCACATAAGACGAGAAATGATCGAGATAGGTGGCGAAGATGGTCGAGCCGGCAAGCCAGGCGACCAGTGTGAAGATGATGCCGGGCACGATCGAAAGGAAGCGGCGCTTGCCCGCCGGCAGCCAGAAATGAACCGCGAACAGCCCGCCAACAATGACGGTCGAGGCGATGACGTAACGCCATAGCGTGATCGTGCCCATATAGGGCTTGATCCCTTCGATATGTGCTTCGGCAAGCCGCGCCAGCAGCGGCGCGAACACCAGGAGCACGCTGATCACCAGGAAGCACGCCGTGGCGATCAGCACGAAGATGATGCTCTGCACCCGGCGATAGATGATGCCGCGTGTCTCTGACACGCGATAGGCCCGGTTGAGCGAGGTGCGCAGCGCCTCGATCCCGTTCGAGGCAAAATAGGCGGCAAGCAGCACGCCGTAGGTCAACAAGTCGGTGCGGCGGACGGTGAGCACGTTGAGCACCTCGCGCGCGATCGGCTTGGCGATTTGTTCGGGCCAGGTGTCGAAGACCAGGTGCACGGCGGTGTCGGAAAAGGCCTGCGCGCCGAGAAAGCTCGCCAGGGTCGTGGCGAAGATCAGGAACGGGAACAGCGCCATCAGCGATGTGATCGCCAGATGGCTGGCCATCGCCCAGCCGTCGTCGGTGTTGAAATGACCGATCGCGTCATAGAGCACGCGGCGCAGGACGACGATTTTCCGCAACAAGTCCCGCGTTCCCTTCGATTGTCTCGACGCCGCGAATATGGGAAGGGAATGCGGCAAATGGCAACCCTTGGTCAAACCGCTAATCCCGCCGCGAGAGAATTGCGCACCATCATCGTCACCGGTGCGTCTTCCGGAATAGGCGCCTATTGCGCCCGGACGCTCAAGGCGGAAGGCTGGCGGGTGTTCGCGACGGCGCGCAAGCCCGCCGACATCGCCGCGCTCGAGGCCGACGGCATCGAGACCTTCTATCTCGACTATCGCGAGCCCGGCTCCATCGAAGCGCTGGTCGCCTCGGTGCTGGAACGCACCGGCGGGCGGCTCGACGCGCTGTTCAACAACGGCGCCTATGCCCAGCCGGGCGCAGTCGAGGATCTGCCGGTCGCGGCGTTGAGAGAACAGTTCGAGGCCAATCTCTTCGGCTGGCATGACCTTACCCGCCGCATCGTACCGGTGATGCGCAGCCAAGGCCATGGCCGCATCGTGCACTGCTCCTCGATCCTCGGGCTGACGCCAGTGCGTTTTCGCGGCGCCTATTCCGCCTCCAAGCATGCGCTGGAAGGGCTGATGCTCTGCCTGCACCAGGAACTCGCGGGCAGCGGCATACACGTCTCGCTCATCGAGCCGGGACCAGTGACCTCGAAGATCGCCAGCAATGCGTTGTTCTGGTTCCTCAAGAATATAGACCACGAGAACTCGGTTCACCGTGCCGACTATCAGGCGCAACTGGCACGGCTCAGGGCCGGTGGCAGCATCTCCAAGCTGAAACCCGGTCCGGAGCTGGTCCATACGGCCTTGCGCCATGCGCTTCTGTCGCGGCGCCCGCGACCGCACTATGTGGTAACAGTGCCGGCCAGAATCGGCGTGATCCTCAAACGCATACTGCCGGCATCGATGCTCTACCGCTTGCTTGCCAAACGCGCCTGAATGCAATCGAACTGGGAACAGACTATGGCAACCGTCTTCAACGTCCTCGCCGTCCTCGTTATGGTCGCCGTGGTGATCGTGCTGGTCCGCGGCCTCATCAACATGATGCGTGGCGGCGACGGCATGACCTCGAACAAGCTGATGCAGGCACGCGTGCTCTTGCAGTTCGTGGCCTTGGTGCTGATCCTGCTGGCGGTGTATTTCACCCGCAAGTGAGCATTCCGGAGGTAGAGCGTGGTCAAGCTCAACAAGATCTACACCCGCACCGGTGACGACGGCACCACCGGCCTTGGCACGGGCGAGCGGCGGCTGAAGTCCGACCTGCGCGTCGACGCCTACGGCACGGTCGACGAAGCCAATGCCTGCATCGGCATGGCCCGCATCCACACCGCTGCCACCCATCCGGCGATCGACGCGATGCTGTCTCGCATCCAGAACGACCTTTTCGACCTCGGCGCCGATCTCTCTGTGCCGGACGATGGCAAGCCGCTCGAATACGAGCCGCTGCGTATCATCGCTTCGCAGACCGACCGTGTCGAAAAGGATATCGACCTTCTCAACAAGGACCTGCAGCCGCTCAAATCCTTCGTCCTGAACGGCGGCACGCCGGCGGCCGCCACCCTTCACCTCGCCCGCACGGTGGCGCGGCGGGCCGAGCGCATCATGGTGGCGCTGGCGCAGGATCCGCGCGAGCACGTCAGCCGCGAGGCGATCAAGTACATCAATCGCGTTTCGGACTTTCTGTTCGTCGCCGCCCGCGCGGTCAATGACAACGGAAACGCCGACGTGTTATGGGTGCCCGGCAAGAACCGCTGAATCGGCCGAAGCGGAAGGGGCAAGTTCAAACCTCATGTTCATCCCGCTCTACGATACCAACAGGCTGCGGCACATCCGGCTGCAATATGTGACGATCGGCCTGATCGCGGTTAACGCGTTGGTCTTTCTCATCACCTCGATCGGCGGCGAAAACTTCAGGAACGCTGCCGTGCTCGGCCTCGGCTTCATCCCCTCCGTCGTCCACGACAGGGTCGAGCTGTCGCCCGAATTCGTCGTCATCCCCGAGAGCCTGAGCTACCTCACCTATTCCTTCCTGCATGCCGACATCTTCCACCTCGGCGGCAACATGCTGTTCCTGTGGGTGTTCGGCGACAATGTCGAGGACGCGCTCGGCCATATCCGGTACCTTATCTTCTACCTGCTTTGCGCCGCTGCCGGCGCCTTCTTCCAGGGCCTGGTGGCGTGGGATTCGCAGGTGCCGCTGATCGGAGCGTCCGGCGCCATCGCCGGCGTCGTTGCCGCCTATCTGATCCTCTATCCCCGGGTGAAGGTGTGGGTTCTCGCCTTCGCCCGCATCCCGCTGCGCATCCCGGCTTTCATCCCGCTCATCCTGTGGATCGTCTTCCAGATCGTGATGTTCGCCGCCGGCGGCGAGGACCAGGTTTCCTGGGCCTGCCATATTGGCGGCATCATCGCCGGCGCCGTGCTGGTGCTTGTCCTGCGCCGCCGCGGCGTGCCGCTGCTTGCCGGCGCCGACGGTGAGCCTGCGGCGGAAGCCAATCAAGCGCATGTTGCTGCCGAGCAGGTCGCCAGCGATCTGCCTGCAGCCCAGCAGGCGCCGCAATGGGGCCGTGGCGGCGCTTCCAGTCCGAACTGAACCGATTTGACTGCGTCACGCATATTGACGCGCCGGGTTGTCGCAACTACGGAAGCGCCACCATTAGGCGTTTGAAGAGCAGAATTCCGTCCGGAATGTCGGCTTTCGACAACTCAGAAAGGGCGCGCGCTGCTATAGCGCGCCCAAATATTCTTGAAAGAGGTGACAGGAAATGAAGATCCTTGTGCCCGTGAAGCGGGTTGTGGATGCGAACGTCAAGGTGCGCGTCAAGGCTGACGGTTCGGCGGTTGAGCTTGCCAACGTCAAGATGGCGATGAACCCGTTTGACGAGATTGCGGTCGAAGAGGCGATCCGGCTGAAGGAAGCCGGCAAGGCCGAAGAGATCATCGTCGTCTCGATCGGCCCGCAGCAGGCGCAGGAAACCTTGCGCACCGCGCTCGCCATGGGCGCGGACCGCGCCATCCTGGTCAAGACCGACGAGCAGACCGAGCCGCTCGGCGTCGCCAAGGTGCTGAAGGGCGTGGTCGAAGCGGAACAGCCCGGCCTGGTGATCCTCGGCAAGCAGGCAATCGACGACGATTCCAACCAGACCGGCCAGATGCTGGCGGCGCTGCTCGGCTGGGCGCAGGGCACTTTTGCTTCCAAGGTCGTTGTCGAGGGCGACAAGGCCAAGGTGACGCGCGAAGTCGACGGCGGCCTGCAGACGGTGGAACTGAAGATGCCGGCGATCGTGACGGCCGACCTCCGCCTCAACCAGCCGCGCTATGCCTCGCTGCCCAACATCATGAAGGCCAAGAAGAAGCCGCTCGACGAGAAATCGCCAGCCGACTATGGCGCCGACGTCAAGCCGCGGCTCAAGGTGCTCAAGACCGAGGAGCCGGGCGGCCGCAAGGCAGGCGTCAAGGTCAAGAGCGTCGCCGAACTGGTCGACAAGCTCAAGAACGAAGCCGGCGTGCTGTAAGCGGTCAGGAAAGGAACAAGAACATGGCAATTCTCCTCATCGCCGAACACGACAACGCAACCCTTTCCGACCAGACCGCCAAGGCGCTGTCGGCAGCCCTGCAGATCGGTTCGGACGTGCATGTGCTGGTGGCCGGCAAGGGCGCCAAGGGCGCCGCCGACGCCGCTGCCAAGCTCAAGGGCGTGACCAAGGTACTGCTGGCCGAGGCCGACGAACTGGCCGAGCGCCTCGCCGAGCCAATGGCGGCGCTGGTTGTTTCGCTGGCCGGGTCCTACGACACGATCGTCGCCCCGGCGACCTCGTCGGGCAAGAATGTCGCGCCGCGCGTGGCGGCCCTGCTCGATGTCGCGCAGGTCTCCGAGATCATCGAGATCGTGTCACCCGACACCTTCAAGCGGCCGATCTATGCCGGCAATGCCATCCAGACCGTGCAATCGACCGACGCCAAGAAGGTCATCACGGTGCGCACCGCCTCCTTCCAGGCAGCGCCCGAGGGTGGCTCGGCCGCGGTCGAGACCGTCAAGGCCGCCGCCAATCCCGGCCTGTCCTCCTTTGTCGAGAACAAGCTCTCCGAGACCGACCGTCCGGAGCTGACCTCGGCCAAGATCATCATCTCGGGCGGCCGCGCGCTGGGCTCCTCGGAAAAGTTCCAGGAAGTCATCCTGCCGGTCGCCGACAAGCTCGGCGCGGCGGTCGGCGCTTCGCGCGCGGCAGTCGACGCCGGCTATGCACCAAACGACTGGCAGGTCGGCCAGACCGGCAAGGTGGTGGCCCCTGACCTCTACATCGCCGTCGGCATCTCCGGCGCCATCCAGCACCTCGCCGGCATGAAGGATTCCAAGGTCATCGTCGCCATCAACAAGGACGAAGAGGCGCCAATATTCCAGGTTGCCGACTACGGCCTCGTCGGCGATCTCTTCGTCATTCTGCCGGAACTGCAAAAGGCGCTTTGACGCTATCTGCCGAACCGTATTAAATTGTGAAGGGTGGGGTAGACGAAGCTGCCCCGCCCTTTTAGTTTGCACCGCACAAAAAGCAGGCCGCAAAGGCCTTTCTTCGACGGGATCGGTGTAATGAGCAAGATCGAGACGATCGGCATCATCGGCGCGGGCCAGATGGGCGGCGGTATCGCCCATGTCTCCGCGCTTTCCGGCTACAAGGTGCTGATCTACGACATCTCGCCCGAGCGCATCGAGAAGGGCATCGCCACCGTCAGCGGCAACATGGCCCGTCAGGTCGGCTCGGGCAAGCTCGAGGAAAAGCTGCGCAACGAAGCGATGGCGCGCATTTCCGCCGCGCCCGCCATGGCCGATCTTGCCGGCGCCGATCTGGTGATCGAGGCAGCGACCGAGGACGAGACGGTCAAGCGCAAGATCTACGCCCAGCTCTGCCCGCAGCTCAATCCCGAGGCGATCCTGGCGACCAACACCTCGTCGATCTCGATCACCCGGCTTGCCGCGCAGACCGACCGTCCCGAGCGCTTCATCGGCATACATTTCATGAACCCGGTGCCGGTGATGAAGCTGGTCGAGCTGGTGCGCGGCATCGCCACCGAAGACCAGACCTTCGAGGCGGCCAAGGCCTATGTGAAGCAGCTCGACAAGACGATCACAGTCTCGGAGGATTTTCCGGCCTTCATCGTCAACCGCATCCTGCTGCCGATGATCAACGAGGCGATCTACACGCTCTACGAGGGCGTCGGCTCGGTCGACGCCATCGACACCGCCATGAAGCTCGGCGCCAACCACCCGATGGGGCCGCTGCAGCTTGCCGATTTCATCGGCCTGGACACCTGCCTGTCGATCATGCAGGTGCTGCATGACGGCCTGTCGGATTCGAAATACCGCCCCTGCCCGCTGCTGGTGAAATATGTCGAAGCCGGCTGGCTAGGCCGCAAGACCGGGCGTGGCTTCTACGACTATCGCGGCGAGCATCCGGTTCCGACGCGCTAGAATCCGAAGACTTCGGCGCGGCAGCTCACAGACTTAGCAAGCGTCCTTCAGGAGGCTGCGGCAAGCGGCTTGGGCGACGCTGTCTCGTCGGCTTTGATGTCCTCGTCCGCCGTTGAGACGCAGCCCCTTCCGGCGGCCTTGGCCGCGTAGCAGGCGGCGTCGGCCCGTGCGATGATCTCATCCACTTCGCCACAGCCGGCGCGGATCGGAGCCAGGCCGATGCTGGCGCCGATAGAATGCGCCCGTCCGTCCCAAGTGAAATTCAGGCTGCGGATCGCATCGATGATGGATCGTGCCGCAATCATGCCGCTGGCGGCCGAGCCCGACCTCAGGATGACGGCGAACTCGTCGCCTCCGAGGCGGGCGACGATGTCTTCAGGTCCAAGCACGCCACGGATCGCCTCGGCGACCCGCTTCAACAGGGCATCGCCCGCGGCATGGCCGCCGGTGTCGTTGACCAGCTTGAAGTGGTCGAGGTCGACAAACATGAACTGATGCTCCCCGATCGACCCTGTCGTATCGCCGGCCGAGTTCGTCGTGCCGCCGACCGGCCCCGTCGTGTCGGCCACGTCGGCCTTGCCGCTCCGATCGACCAGTTCCTCCATCGTGCGGATGAAGCTCGAACGGTTGGCGAGACCGGTGAGCGCGTCATGGGCGGCGGCATAGGCGAGTTGGCGCTGCAGGGCGCGCGCATCGGTAAAATCCTGGAAGACGATGACCAGTCCGCAGAATTCAGCTCGCTCGTTCATGATCGGCGACACGACCTGACGGATGCTGCAGCGCGTGTCGTCGCGGCGGACCAGCACGGCGCGACTGTTCTGCTCGGCGGGACCTGTGCCGCCGGTCGAAGCCCGTGCCACGCCGATCCTCTGCCCGGTCTCTTCGTCTACCGCCCAGTAGACATGACCGAGCGTCTTGCCGAGCGCCTCGCCGCTGGTGACGCCGGTCAGCTTTTCGGCCACCGGATTCATGAAGGTGACGCGGTTTTCGGCATCCGTGCAGATCACGGCATCGCCGATCGACTGCAGGGTGACGCGCAGCCGTTCCTTCTCGTCGGCCAGCATCGCCGCCGAGACGATGAGGCGCGCTTCGGCCTCCTTGCGCTGAGTGATGTCGGTCAGACTGCCGATGGCCCTGATCAGCCGCCCGACGGCGTCACGCTCGATGGCCTTGCCGCGGTCGAGGATCCAGACCCAGT
This sequence comes from Mesorhizobium sp. IMUNJ 23033, assembly GCF_044778005.1. Classification (NCBI taxonomy): domain Bacteria; kingdom Pseudomonadati; phylum Pseudomonadota; class Alphaproteobacteria; order Hyphomicrobiales; family Phyllobacteriaceae; genus Mesorhizobium; species Mesorhizobium sp. IMUNJ 23033. The sequence goes on along the minus strand of NZ_JBJACT010000038.1, from coordinate 45,609 downwards.
GCCCGTCCTTGTGGCGCATCCTGAACTCGGCTTCGAAAAACGGCGTCTCGCCGGCGAGGTGGGCGCGGTCGGCCTCGGCGACGAGCTCGCGGTCGTCGGGATGGATCATCGTCAGCCAACGGTCGGGGTCGCCGTCCAGTTCGCCATCTGCATAGCCGAGCATCTTCACCCAGGTACCGGAGTAGGTCGTGCCGCCCTTGCGCATGTCGAGATCCCAGACGCCCTGACCAGCGCTGGCCAGCGCAAAGTTCCAGCGCGTTTCGGCTTCCGCGATGCGGGCCTCGGACTGCTTGCGGGCGTCGATGTCCTCAATCTGTGAAACCAGGTAGAGCGGACGGCCGCTGTCTTCGTCGCGGATGACCGAGCCGGCAAGCTGCGCCCAAACCGGCGTCCCGTCCTTCCGCAGGTAACGCTTCTCGAAGTGGAAGGCGTCGATCTTGCCCTCCTTCAGGCTGATCATCGTGTCCCTGCCGATCTGCAGGTCGTCGGGATGCGTGATCTGGAAGAAGGTCAGCGCCTCGATCTCCTCGCGGCTATAGCCAAGCATGGTGGCGAAAGCCGGATTGGTCTGCAGGATGCGGCCGTCGAGGCCGACGATGGCGACGCCGATCGCCGAATCCTCCATGGCGCGGCGGAACCGCTGTTCGCTCTCGCCGATCTGCCGGCGGTCCTCGACGATCTGGCGAACGAACAGGGCGGTGAGGAAAAGCGACGCCGCGATCATGGCGACCGCTATCTGCAGGCAGAGTTTCAGGGCCTCGGCGCCGAGCTCCAGGCGCGACAGCAGGATCGACGCAAGGACGGCGACAAGGCCGACCACCATCAAAACCAGCGCAGCATGTCTGTCGGCCCGCAGGCCTTTCCAAGTCCACGTCACAATGCGGATCCACCCCGTTGCGCAATTGCACGTTGCTGCAACCCTGGCGGATCGATTTTAAGGAAAGGTTGCGCTGGCGGTCCCGGCGACGATGCTAACCGGCAAACAATTGCCGGCATGATTAAGGATCGGTGTGCGTTCCCCTACCAGCGCACGAAAAGCCGCCCGCCCAGGGCTCCCAGCGCCGTAAGGATGATGATCGCGACCGTGTACCAGGTGGCGACAAAGAGCGGCGAATCGTCGACGCAGTGCGCGGCATACAAGGTCGCCGCCAGCCCACCGGCGAGCAGGCCCGCAACCGCGCCGGCAAGCACCGGCCGCGTCGGCGCGCCGTAGCGCAGCATCCACAGGAAAATCGCCAGCGGGCCAATGCCGATCAGCGGGATGAAGCCCATGCAGAGCATCATGTTGGAGCCGACCAGCCGCGTGCCCCATTGCGTCTCAGGCACCGCGAAGAGTTCCAGAACCACAGCCACGAGGACGAGCAGCGGCGCTGCGGCCATCCAGGCTGCTGCTTTTCCCGCCGACGCGCCGGGCGTCGACAAAGCGTGGATCAGCGCGAAGGCGGTGCCGGCAAGCACGATGGTGAAGACGAACTTCGACAGGAAGCGCATCGTGTGCATGGCGATCATGATGTCGGAACGTGGACCGATGGTGAACCAGAAAACCACCGCCGCGATCACCGCCGCAACCGCGGTGGCCATCCACCAGGCCGAGCGCAGCGGCATCGCCTTGCTGCGGGCGTCGGCGTCCAATGCCTTGATGAGATCCTCGGTCCTCATGTCATTCCCGCCCGAAACGCCTGGCAATGGCGGCAAGGCCGCGATGCAGCGACACCCGCACCGCCGTCTCCGTGATACCGAATTTCGCCGCCGTCTCGCCGATCGAACGGCCCTCGACCGACACCGCCGAGACCACCGAGCGCTGCGCCGGCGGCAGGCTGTCCAGCACCCGGTTGATGTCGCGCTCGCTGACGGTCTCGGTCTCAGGCTCGGCGAAGGTTTCGGCGATTTCGTCGATCTCGATCTCGACACGCCGTCCGCGCCGACGGAAGGCATCGATCAGCTTGAAGCGCGCTATGGCATAGACCCATGGCAGCACCGGCGCATCGTCGCGCCAGGTATGCCGTTTCACATGAATGGCCAGCAAGGTTTCCTGCACGACATCCTCGGGGTCGACCCCGCCCTGTACGATCTTGCGCCGGGCAAAGCCGCGAACGAGAGCAGCCGTCCGGTGCAGAAAGTCGGCGTAGGCCCTTTCATCTCCGGCGATTGCGGCCTTGAGCAGCCGGGAAAGCTCGGCCTCATCCTTGCCGGTCACAAGAGTTCACTCCCCCGATGTTCGCGTCTCGGCGCTGTTTTGTTACGTGGCCGGCGAAATAATGTCCAAGCCAAACTGCCGGAGAATCACGAAAGTTTGCGCCCCGGCTGCCGATTGAACCAGCTCACCAATGTTGACTCGGACAATCAGGTATTGGTAGGTGCAGCCGTGCCAAGACCAGCCAACAAGATCGAGGACGACGCCCCATGAGATACGCCCTTTCCGCCCTCGCCGGCGCCACCGCGCTGGCGATCAGCCTGATCGCCGCCCCAGCCACGGCCGAGGATGCCGGCATCGTCGTCTACAACGCCCAGCATGAGAGCCTGGCCAAGGAATGGGCCGAGGGCTTCACCAAGGAGACCGGCATCAAGGTCACGCTGCGCAATGGCGGCGACAGCGATTTCTCCAACCAGATCGTCGCCGAAGGCGCTGCCTCGCCGGCCGACGTGTTCCTGACCGAAAACTCGCCGGCCATGGCCCTGGTCGAGGCCGCCGGCCTGTTCGCGCCGGTCGATGCCGACACGCTGGCGCAGGTTCCGCAGGAATACCAGCCGACCACCGGCAAATGGGTCGGCGTTGCCGCGCGCAGCACCGTCTTTGCCTACGACAAGACCAAGCTGAAGGAAGACCAGCTGCCCAAGTCGCTGCTTGAGCTCGCCGATCCGAGCTGGAAGGGCCGCTGGGCCGCCTCCCCCTCCGGCGCCGATTTCCAGGCCATCGTCAGCGCTCTGCTGCAGCTGAAGGGCGAGGCCGCGACGGCCGACTGGCTGAAGGCGATGAAGACGAACTTCACCGCCTACAAGGGCAACAGCACGGTGATGAAAGCGGTCAATGCCGGCGAGATCCAAGGCGGCGTCATCTACCATTATTATTATTTCGGCGATCAGGCCAAGACCGGCGAGAACAGCAAGAACGTCGCCATGCACTATTTCAAGAACCAGGATCCGGGCGCTTTCGTCTCGATCTCTGGCGGCGGCGTGCTGGCCTCGAGCAAGCACCAGAAGGAAGCTCAGGCCTTCCTGAAGTGGGTGACCGGCAAGGGTGGCCAGGAGGTGCTGAAGAACGGCACGTCCTTTGAATATGCGGTCGGCAAAGGCGCCGATTCCAATGCGAAACTGGTGCCGCTCGCCGATCTGCAGGCGCCGAAGGTCGATCCGGCGACGCTGAACTCGAAGAAGGTCACCGACCTGATGACGGCAGCCGGCTTGCTTTAGTTCGCGTTCGTCCTAAAAGGGCAACCGACTGCGCTCCCGCGGGATACGCTCTCCGCGGGAGCGCTCTGTTTTCGAGGTGGCATTCGTCGATGACGACAAGCTGCGTTTCCGGCCGCATTCGGCGTGCCTTCGATGACCTCCGCCAGCAGGCGGAAGCAGCGCGGCGTCCGGCCTGATGCAGTCTGCAGTCGATCTTTCGCGTCCGGGCCTGCCGGCCGGCTTCAAGACCGGACACGGAACGCGCCGTCGGTCCCTCTCCTGGATCCTGCTCGCGGCCACCCTTGTCTCGCTGCTTGCATTGCTGCCGCTTGCCTTCATCGTATGGGTGGCGGTGCAGACCGGCTGGGAAACCGCATCGGCGCTGGTCTTTCGTCCACGCGTCGGCGAGCTTCTGGTCAACACCGTCCTTCTGGTGGCGGTGTCGGTTCCGATTTCGATCGTGCTTTCGGTGACGCTGGCCTGGCTGACCGAACGCAGCGACCTGCCCGGGGCTCGCCTATGGGCTTGGCTGTCGGTTGCCCCGCTCGCCATCCCCGCCTTCGTCCACTCCTATGCCTGGATCAGCCTGGTGCCGGGGCTGCACGGCCTGTGGGCCGGGGTGCTGGTTTCGGTCCTTGCCTATTTCCCGTTCCTCTATCTGCCGATTGCGGCAGCGCTGCGTCGTCTCGACCCCGCGCTTGAGGATGCCGCGGCCGCCCTCGGCCTCGGCCCGTGGCGGGTCTTTGCCCGCGTCGTGCTGCCGCAGCTGAGGCTCGCCATTTGCGGCGGTTCGCTGCTGGTCGGCTTGCATTTGCTTGCCGAATACGGCCTCTATGTCTTCATCCGCTTCGACACCTTCACCACGGCGATTGTCGACCAGTTCCAGTCGACCTTCAATGGACCGGCGGCCAACATGCTGGCCGCGGTGCTGGTCACGTGCTGCTTCGTGCTGCTCGCGCTGGAAGTGCTGGTGCGCGGTGAGGAGCGCTATGCCCGCGTCGGCTCTGGTGCGGCGCGCCAGCAGCAGCGCACGAGGCTCGGCCGCGCCACGCTTGCCTGCCTGACGCTGCCCGCCGTCACCGCGCTGCTTTCGCTCGGCGTGCCTTTCGTCACCATCGGCCGCTGGCTGATCGCCGGCGGCGCCGATGTCTGGCGCCTCGACGAGATCGGCCTTGCACTCGGCCAGACCCTGTTCCTGGCGATTGGCGGCGCGCTGCTCGCTACGATCGCCGCCATGCCGATGGCATGGATTTCGATCCGCGCGCCGGGTCCGCTGCAGCGGCTTCTCGAAGGCTGCAACTACATCGTCGGCTCCCTGCCCGGCGTCGTCATTGCGCTGGCGCTGGTCACCATCACCGTGCGCATCGCCATGCCGCTCTACCAGACCCTGTTCACCATTCTTTTCGCCTATGCGCTGATGTTCCTGCCACGCGCTTTGATCAGCCTCAGGGCATCGATCGCGCAGGCGCCGATCGAATTCGAACGCGCTGCCTCGAGCCTCGGCCGGCCGCCACTCAAGGCGCTGTGGTCGACGACGATCCGCCTGTCGGCACCGGGGGCTGCGGCGGGCATGGCACTGGTGGCGCTCGGCATCACCAACGAGCTGACCGCCACCCAGATGCTGGCGCCCAACGGCACCCGCACGCTGGCGATGGCGTTCTGGTCCTATAGCGGCGAGATCGACTATGCCTCGGCCGCACCTTACGCCTTCATCATGGTGGCGATGTCGCTGCCTTTGACCTGGCTGCTTTACGTCCAGTCGAAAAGGATGGCTGGACGATGAGCTTTCTCGAACTCAGCGGCGTGCAAAAACACTACGGCCCGGTGGCCGCACTTGCCGGCGTCGACCTCAGTGTCATGCGCGGCAGCCGCACGGCGATCGTCGGACCGTCCGGCTGCGGCAAGACGACCTTGCTCAGGCTGATCGCTGGTTTCGAGGCGCCCGACCAGGGCCGCATCGTGCTCGACGGCGAGGTGCTGGCCAATGGCGGCGCCGCCGTTCCGGCGTATCGCCGCGGCATCGGCGTGGTGGCGCAGGACGGCGCCCTGTTCCCGCATCTGACCATCGCCGACAATATCGGCTTCGGCATGGCGCGCGGCGCCGACAAGCGCACCGAGCACATCGTCGAGCTCGCCTATATCGTCGGGCTGGACAAGGCGATCCTCAAACGCCGCCCGCACGAGCTCTCCGGCGGCCAACAGCAGCGTGTGGCGCTGGCCCGCGCCATGGCGATGAAGCCCCGGCTGATGCTGCTCGACGAGCCGTTCTCGGCCCTCGACACCGGCCTGCGCGCCTCGATGCGGAAGGCGGTGGCCGAGCTTCTGGAAGCCGCGGGGATCACCACGATCCTGGTCACCCACGATCAGGCCGAGGCGCTGTCCTTCGCCAGCCAGGTCGCTGTCATGCGCGACGGCCTGTTCTCGCAGGTCGGCACGCCGCGAGAGCTCTATTTCCAGCCGAAAGACAGGATGATCGCCGAGTTCCTTGGCGACGCCATCATCCTGCCGGCGAGGATAGCGGACGGCTTCGCCACCTCGCCGCTCGGCCGTATTGCCGTCGACACGGCAGACAGGCGCGATGTCGCCCGCATCATGCTGCGGCCGGAGCAGGTGATGCTGAAAAGGACGTCGCGAGAAGGCATGTCGGGCACGCCGGAAATGCTGTTCGGCGAAGTGACGGAATCCGAATTCGCCGGTTCCATATGCACCATCGCCGTGCGGCTCCTGAACAGCCCCGATCCGCCGGACGCTGCCGCAATCGGCAACACGCCGCTCATCCTGCGCAAGCCCGGCATGGACGCGCCGGCCCTTGGCGAGATCGTCCGGCTGACGGTTTCAGGCAAGGCGCATGTATTTGCCTGAACGGCTGTTGGCCATTCGTTGTAGGGTGGTGCTGGTTAGAGCGAGAGGCTGTCCTCAATCGACCCGCTTCCCCGCACTGTCGAACCAATGCAGCTTTTCGGTCTTGGCCACGACTCGCAACTGGTCGCCGGGCTTGGCAGTTGCACGGCCGGCAACACGCACGACGATACGGTTGCCGCCTGCCGCGCAGTGAAGGAAGCTCTCGGCTCCCACCGGTTCGACCGCCTCGACCATTGCCGGCAGGATGAACGCGCCGGACGGTGCCTCGGCGCCGAAGGTGACGTCGGCATCCTCAGGGCGGAAGCCAAGCGTGGCAGCGTTCGCAGGGGCAAAGCCAATCGTCTTGCCGTCAGTCAGCGCCAGACCAGCCGGCCCTTGCGATAGGGGCAGAAGATTCATCGGCGGTGCGCCGATGAAGGAGGCGACGAAGGTCGAGGCCGGCTTCTCGTAGATGTCGAGTGGCGCGCCCGTCTGCTCGACCAATCCGGCGTTCATCACGACGAGGATATCGGCCAGCGTCATCGCCTCCAACTGGTCGTGGGTGACGTAGACCGAGGTGACACCGAGCGAACGTTGCAAATTCTTGATTTCGACCCGCATCTGGCCGCGCAGTTTGGCGTCAAGGTTGGAGAGCGGCTCGTCGAACAGGAAGACTTTCGGATTGCGCACGATGGCACGCCCCATGGCGACGCGCTGGCGCTGGCCGCCGGAAAGCTCGCGCGGGCGCCGGTCTAGCAGCGCCGAGAGTTCGAGCACCCTGGCAGTCGAGCGGACCCTGCTGTCGATCTCGTCCTTCGGCGTGCCGCGGTTACGCAACCCGTAGGCCATGTTGTCATAGACCTTCATATGCGGGTAGAGCGCATAGTTCTGGAACACCATGGCAATGTCGCGCTCGGTCGGGCCGATGGTGTTGACGATCTTGCCGTCGATGGCGACCGTACCGGAAGAAATGGTTTCCAGCCCGGCAATCATCCGCAGCAGCGTGGACTTGCCGCAGCCGGATGGGCCAACCAGCACGCAAAGCTCCTTGTCGGGAATGGCTATGGAGACGCCCTTCACCGCTTCGACGCCGCTGGGATAGACCTTCTTCACATCCTTCAGAGCAACGGTCGCCATCGGCTTCTCACTTTTCGGAATCGACCAGTCCGCGCACGAACCAGCGTTGCATCAGCACCACGATCAGGATCGGCGGCAAGATGGCCAGCATCGCGCTGACCATGACCAGATGCCATTGGGTGTCGGCATCGGCGAAGGAAACCATCTTCCTCAGCGCGATGACGATGGTGTTCATGTCGTTGCTGTTGGTGACGAGCAGCGGCCAAAGATACTGCGTCCAGCCATAGATGAAGAGAATGACGAACAGCGCAGCGATGTTGGTGCGCGACAGCGGCAACAGGATGTCGAAAAAGAAGCGCCATGGCCCGGCGCCATCGACACGCGCCGCTTCCACCAGCTCGCCCGGGATGGTCATGAAGAACTGGCGGAACAACAGCGTTGCGGTGGCAGAGGCGATCAGCGGGATGATCAGGCCGGCATAGGTGTCGATCATGCCGAGATCGACCATTACCTTGTAGGTCGGCAGGATGCGCACCTCGACGGGAAGCATCAGGGTGATGAAGATCAGCCAGAAGAAGACCATGCGCAGCGGAAAACGGAAGAACACGATCGCATAGGCCGACAGGATCGAGATGAAAATCTTCCCTGCAGCGATGCCGAGCGCCATGATCGTGGTATTGAGCAGCAATCGGCCGACACTGACCCCACCGATGCGGCCGACACCGCCGAACAGTGCCTCGCTGTAATTGTTCCAGAACTGGTCGCCGGGCAAGAGCGGCAATGGCGGCTTGAGGATCGTTTGCAGCGTCTGTGTGGAGGCGACGAAGGTGTAGTAGATCGGGAAGGCGACGATCAGTATGCCAAGGATGAGCACGGCATGGGCGATGAAGGTGCGGAGCGGGGACTGGCCGATCATCGCTCGCCCTCAGCCGTAGTGGACTTTGCGTTCCACATAGCGGAACTGGATGGCCGTGAGCGAGATGACAATGACCATCAGGATGACCGACTGCGCCGCCGAGTCGCCGAGGATCAGGTTGACGAAGCCGTCATTGTAGACCTTGTAGACCAGCGTCTCGGTCGTCTTTCCCGGCCCGCCGCCGGTGACGGCATGGACGATGCCGAAGGTGTCGAACAGGGCATAGACGGTGTTGACGACCAGCAGGAAAAAGGTCGTCGGCGCAAGCAGCGGGAAGATGATGGTCCAGAAGCGCTTGGTCTCTCCGGCGCCGTCCATGGCCGCCGCCTCGATCAGCGTCTTTGGCACCGCTTGCAGCCCAGCGACGAAGAACAGGAAATTGTAGCTGATCTGCTTCCAGGCAGCCGCAGACACCAGCAGGATCATGGCGTGGTCACCGTTGAGCAACGGGTCCCAGTCGATGCCGAGACCTCTCAAGGCGTAGGCCAGCGAACCAATCGATGGGTTGAACAGGAACAGCCACAACATGCCGGCAATCGCCGGCGCCACCGCATACGGCCAGATCATCAGCGTACGATAGAGGCCTTTGCCGCGCACCACCCTCTCGGCCATGACGGCAAGCAGCAGTGCCACCCCCATGGCGACGATCGCGGTCGCCAGCGAAAACACCACCGTGACCTTGATCGAATTGAGGTAGGCCGGTTCGGCCAGTACCTTCCGGAAATTGGCAAGCCCGACGAACTTGCTCTTCAGCCCGAACGGGTCTTCTCTGAGCATCGACTGGTAGAGCGCCTGACCAGTTGGCCAGTAGAAAAAGATCAGCGTAATGGCGAGTTGCGGCGCCACCAGCAGGTAAGGCAGGGTCTTGTTGGGAAAGACGACGCGCGGAGACAGGGGGATTTCCCTCGCTATTCAGGAAGTCGTCCACGCGTGTCTGCGTGGACGAGATTCAACCGAGGCGAACCGCTTCAGTTCCCGATCGCTTCCTGGATCGCCTTGTTGCCACGCGTGACCGCGTTGTCGAGCGCCTGCTGGGCAGTCTGCTGACCGGCCAGCATCTTCTCGAATTCCTCGTTCTCGATGTCGCGCACCTGCGGCAGGTTGATGAGGCGCACGCCCTTCGAATTCTCGGTCGGCGCCTTGCCCAGCATCTGCAGGATCGGCGTCTCACGGCCCGGGTTCTTGTCATAGAAGCCGGACTTCTTGGTCGCCTCATAGGCAGCGAGCGTCACCGGCAGGTAGCCCGACTTCTGATGCAGATATTCCTGCACTTCGGTCTTGGACAGGTAGGCGAAAAACGCCGCGACGCCCTTGTACTCCTCGTCCGATTTGTTGCCGAATACCCACAGGCTGGCGCCGCCCGGCGTGGTGTTCTGCGGCGCGCCCTTGGCGTCGGTATCATAGGGAAGTTGGCCGATGCCGTAGTTCATGCCCGACTTGACGATATCGCCGAGACCTCCGGACGATTCGGTGAAGATGCCGCATTCGCCGGCGAGGAATATCTGCTTGGCTTCCGAGGTGCGCCCGCCATATTTGAAGGTGCCGTCCTTGGCGAGATCGGCGAGCGCCTGGAAGTGGTTGACGAAAATCGGCGCATTGATCTTGAGCTCGACGTCCGTGCCGGCAAGTCCGTTCTGGTTGGTGCCATAGGAAACATCATTCCAGGCAGCGAAGGCCTCGAGGTGGATCCAGGTCAGCCAGGTCGAGGTGTAGCCGCAGGAGGCGGCGCCGCTCGCCTTGATCTTCTTGGCGTCTTCCCACACCTCGTTCCAGGTCTTGGGCGGGTTGTTCACATCAAGCCCGGCCTTCTGGAAGATATCCTTGTTGTAGTAGAGGATCGGCGAGGAGGAATTGTAGGGGAAGGACAGCATGGTGCCGTCCGGCTTCGAATAATAGCCGACGATGCCGGGCAAATACTGGCTCTTGTCGAAGGTCATGCCGGCGCTGGTCAGCACATCGGCCACCGGCTTGATCGCGCCTTCGGCGGCCATCATGACGCCGGTACCCACGTCGAACACCTGGATGATGTCGGGCGCTTGGCCCGCACGAAAGGCAGCGATGCCGGCATTCAGCGTTTCGGGATAGGTACCCTTGAAGACGGGGAGGATTTCATAGTCGCTCTGGCTGGCATTGAAATCCTTGGCGATCTTGTCGACCACCTCGGCATTGGCGCCGGTCATGGCATGCCACCAACTGATCTGGGTGACGGCTAAAGCGGAGGTGGGGGAAAGCAGGGTCAAGGTGGCGGCAACACCGGCCGCGAAGCCGAACAAATTCATGTTTCATCTCCCGTTTGTCATTGGCGAAAGGGGCGCTCCCGCAACGGCAATATGTGTCGCTCATGACGATCGGACAACGGTTTTGTTGCGGATCGGTGAACTTCGCCCCTTTCGCGTGCGAGGTTCGTTTGCATGCAGGCAACCGATCTCAAAAGAATTGCCAATCCGGCTGCCCTGCAGCAACAACATGAACCTCCCGCCGCTACCACAACCCGGCACAGCACGCTGCGGTTGCATGCGCGATAACTGATTCTTCAACCGTCGAGCCCTAAACAATACCATTGCCTTGATTGTTGCGGGAAGATCAGGTGAAGCGAGATGTTGACCGTCTATAATTGTATCGTGCACGAACACGATCTGAGACTGGTTGCACTGGCGGCGCTTATTTGTGGCATTTCTTCCTTCTCCGCGATCAATCTGCTTCGCCATGTTGACCGGTCGACCAACAGAAACCGCTACGCCTGGCTGATGATTGCCGCCACCTCGACCGGTTTCGGCATCTGGGCGACCCACTTCATCGCCATGATTGCATTCTCGCCGGGAATTCCGAACGCATACAATGCAGAACTTTCCGTGCTTTCGCTTGCCGCCGCCGTCATCCTGACCGCCGTCGGCATGTGGATCGCCACCTTGCGCGGCGGCATCGATCACTACCTTGTCGGCGGCGCCGTGCTCGGCGGCGGCATCGCCACCATGCACTATACCGGCATGGCGGCGTTCGAGGTGCAGGGCCGGATCGTCTGGGATCAGCTCCTCGTCGCCGTCTCGCTGGTGGCCGGCATCACGCTTGCCGCACTCTCGCTTCTCGTCGTGCTGCGCCGGCCCTCGACATCAGGGACAATCGTCGCCGCCGTGCTTCTGACGCTGGCGATCTGCACCTTGCATTTCATCGCCATGGCCGCGGTGTCGATCTATCCGGACAGCTCCATAGAAATATCGAAATACACTGTCGAACCGATGTCACAGGCCTTCGCCGCCGCCGCGGTCAGCCTGGTGATCCTCGTGCTTTCGGCCGCGGCACTCTGGATCGATCTGCGCTTCCGTCGTCACAAGGTCGAGGCCGAACGCATGCATGGCCTGGCCAATGCCGCCGTGGAGGGTCTCATCGTCTGCGACGGCGCTCGCATCGTCAGCGCCAATGACAGCATCGCGGCGCTGACCGGCATCGCGGCCGGTACGCTGAACACGATGCTGCTCGGCGATCTGTTCGGCGAGCGTGCCGCGTCGAGCATGATCGAAGGACAGGCGCAGGAAGCCGAACTGCGAAGCCACGACGGTGCCCACATACCCGTGGAGCTGATCGCCAGAAGCATCGACTATTGCGGCAAGCCGCACAATGTGGTCGCTGTTCGCGACATCCGCGAACGCAAGAAGGCCGAGCAGGAGATCGTCCGCCTCGCTCATTTCGACCCGCTGACCGGGCTTGCCAACCGCCGCAGCTTCACGAGCCGCCTCGAAGCCGAAATTGCCGCGGCGGACCGAGGCGGCAAGGGCGGCAATCTAGCGCTGCTGCTGCTCGACCTCGACCGGTTCAAGGAAGTGAACGATCTCTTCGGCCATGCCGCCGGCGACGCCATGCTGCAAAAGGTTGCGCAATGCGCCTCCGCCGTGCTTCGCCACGGCCAGATGCTGGCGCGCCTCGGCGGCGACGAGTTCGCCATCATCGCGCCGAACCTTCCCGATCCTCAGGCGGCGGGCCGTATCGCCGAGGCAGTGCTTGCCGCCATGCGCGAGGAGAACAAGCTGTCGCCCGGCGGTGGCCTGGTCTCGGCCAGCATTGGCATCGCCCTCTACCCGCTCGACGCGGACGACCAGGCAGCCCTCGTCAGCCATGCCGACACCGCGCTCTACCGCGCCAAGGCCGAGGGCAAGGACACCTACCGCTATTTCGAGGCCTCGATGGGCGCCGAGGCGCGCGACCGGCGGGTGCTGGAACATGATTTGCGCCAGGCGGTGGCGCGCAATGAATTTCGCCTCGTCTATCAGCCGCAGAAGGAAATCAGCAGCGGCAGGATGATCGGCTTCGAGGCCCTGATCCGCTGGCAGCACCCGCAGCGCGGAGAGGTTTCCCCGGCCGTGTTCATCCCGGTGGCCGAGGACAGCGGCGCCATCCTGCAGATCGGCGAGTGGGTTCTGGCGACGGCCTGCGAGGAAGCCGCCCGCTGGAAGAACCCGCTGACGGTCGCCGTCAACGTTTCGGCCGTGCAGCTGCACAATCCGAATTTCAGCCGCAAGGTGCACGAAGTTCTGCTTCGATCCGGCCTGGCCCCGGGCAGGCTCGAGCTGGAGATCACCGAAACCGCGCTGGTCAAGGACATGCCGCGCGCGCTGGCGACCTTGCGACAGGTCAAGGCGCTCGGCGTCCGCGTCGCCATGGACGATTTCGGCACCGGCTATTCCTCGCTTTCCAACCTTCGCGCCTTCCCCTTTGACAAGATCAAGATCGACGGTTCCTTCATCAAATCGGTCGACAGGAACGGCCAGGTCGCTGCGATCGTTCGCGCCGTGCTGGGACTGGGTCGCGGCCTTGGCTTGCCTGTCCTGGCCGAGGGCGTCGAGACATTGGGCGAGCTGCGCTTCCTCGACGCCGAGGACTGCGAGATCGGACAAGGCTTTTATCTTGGCAGGCCGAGCCCGATCGAGACGTTCGGCGAACTGACCGGCGTGACGGGGCCAGCGGTCAACGACGACGCCAGGCAACGCGGCGGCAGCATCCTGATGCTGGAGCCGGCCGCTGCGCTGCGCTCAATCTGACGGGCCAAGTGCGGCTTCGACCAGCCGCTTGGCGTCGGGGCTCGACCATTCGGCCGGGCCGTTCATATGGGCGATCAGGCAGCCATCGCCATCGATCAGCATCGTCACCGGCAGGCCCAACGCCAGGCCGCGCTTCTTGACGTCGTTGAACAGCCCCATCGTCGAATCCCGGTAATAGCCGAGCGTCTCGATGCCGATATCGCCGAGAAACTTCTTCGGCTTGGCGTCGTCGCCGGTATCGACATTGACCGCGACGACCTGGAAGGCATCGCTGCCCTTTTCCTTCTGCAGCGCATCGAGCGCCGGCATCTCGGCACGGCATGGCGCGCACCATGTCGCCCAAAGATTGAGCAGCACCGTTTTTCCGGCATGGTCGGCGAGCGTCATCGGCTTGCCGTCGGGATCGTTGAAGGCAAGGCTTTTCAGCGATTGCGGCGGGTCGGCCGGCAAAAGTGCTGCAACCTGCCCGGTGGCGGCAGCCGCAACCTTCTTGGCGCGGTCGGCCTTTGCCGCGCAGACGGCATCGTCCTTGCCGTCGCCGGCAGCGGCTTGGCGCCCGGCGTTGTTGCCAGAACCGCTCTCGCTGACATATACCGCGACCGCGCCGGCCAGCACGCCCGCCGCCAAGGCGGCGAGGATGAGGCGCGGGGCCGGGAATAATCTATTGCCGTCTGCCATTTTCTTAAAACTGCTCCGGAGCACGGGTTTATAGCGATGAGCGACAAGAAGGCCAGCAACCAGATGTGGGGCGGACGTTTTGCCTCGGGTCCGGGCGCGATCATGGAAGCGATCAACGCGTCGATCTCGTTCGACCGCAAGCTCTACGCGCAGGACATCAGAGGCTCGATCGCGCATAGCGATATGTTGGCGCAAACGGGCATTATTTCGGCGGCCGATCAAGAAAAAATCGCTCACGGGCTGAACACGATTCTGAAAGAGATCGAGGCCGGCAGCTTCGAATTCTCGACCCGGCTGGAAGACATCCACATGAATATCGAGGCTCGCCTCGCCGATCTGATCGGCCCGGCCGCCGGCCGCCTGCACACCGCCCGTTCGCGCAACGACCAGGTGGCGGTCGACCTCCGGCTTTGGGTCAAGGACGAGTGCTTGCGTGTCGCCGAAGCGCTGAAGGGACTGATCGCCGCCTTCCTGGAGCGGGCCGAGGAGCATGCGGCAACCGTGATGCCGGGCTTCACCCATATGCAGGCGGCGCAACCGGTGACCTTCGGCCATCACTGCATGGCCTATGTCGAGATGTTCTCGCGCGACCTGTCGCGGGTGCGCGACGCCATCGAGCGCATGGACGAAAGCCCGCTCGGCGCGGCAGCACTTGCCGGCACCAGCTTTGCCATCGACCGCCACCTGACCGCCAAGGCGCTCGGCTTCCGCGAACCGATGCGCAACTCGCTGGACAGCGTCTCGGACCGCGATTTCGCGCTCGAGTTCCTGGCGCTGGCGGCGATCTGCGCCACTCATCTGTCGCGGCTGGCCGAGGAGATTATCATCTGGTCGACGCCGCAATTCGGTTTCGTCAGGCTGTCGGACAGCTTCTCCACCGGCTCCTCGATCATGCCGCAGAAGAAGAACCCCGACGCCGCCGAACTGGTGCGCGGCAAGACCGGCCGCGTCACCGGCCATCTTGTCGGCCTGCTGACGGTCATGAAGGGCATGCCACTGACCTATGGCAAGGACATGCAGGAAGACAAGGAATCCGTCTTCGACGCCGCCGAGACGCTCGACCTGATGCTGGCGGCGATGACCGGCATGGTGCGCGACATGACAGTGAATGCTGCCGCGATGAAGAAGGCGGCGGGCTCCGGCCATGCGACCGCGACCGACCTTGCCGACTGGCTGGTGCGCACGCTCGGCCTGCCGTTCCGCGAGGCGCATCACGTCACCGGCCGCGCGGTGGCGCTGGCCGAGGAAAAGAAGGTAGGTCTGGAGAAGACCTCGCTGGAGGATTTGCAATCGATCCATCCCGGCATCACCGCGGACATTTTTTCGGTGCTGGCCGTGCAGAACTCGGTCAAGAGCCGCGTGAGCTTCGGCGGCACCGCACCATCGGAAGTCAGGAAGCAGATCCGCTACTGGAAAAAGCGTCTGGCCAAGGCGTGACCTCAGCGGCGGCCTGATTTGCCGGGGTGCAAAGGCCCAAAAATTTCGCTAGAAGCAGGCAACGGATTTTTCTCGGACGGATGGATCGATGACCGGAAGCAGGATTTTGGTGACGCTGACGTTGCTGGCGGCGATGGCCGCCGTGACGGCCTGCGGCAGGAAGGCCGGCCTCGACACCCCTTACGAGGCCGCCGTGCAGGCCCGCAAGGACGCCGAGAAAGCCAAGCAGCCCGTGCCGCCGGAGCCGGAAAAACCGGTCGAGGACAAGAAGTTCATTCTCGACCCGCTGCTCTAGAGCCGATGAGATCACCCGATCTCATCGTGCTCCAACTTCCGGAACCACTCTCGTGAACCATTTCGACTACCGCGACGGCGTGCTCTACGCCGAGGACGTGGCGATTTCAGACATCGCCGCAAGCGTCGGCACGCCGTTCTATTGCTATTCGACGGCGACGCTGACCAGGCATTTTCGTGTCTTTGCCCAGGCTTTTGCCGGGCTCGACGCGTTGGTCTGCTATGCCATGAAGGCGAATTCCAACCAGGCGGTGCTGCGCACGCTGGCCAGGCTCGGTGCGGGCGCCGACGTCGTATCGGAAGGCGAGTTGCGCCGCGCGCTGGCCGCCGGCATCCCGGCCAGCAAGATCCTGTTTTCGGGCGTCGGCAAGACCGCGCGCGAAATGGACTTTGCGCTGTCAGCCGGCATCCTCTGCTTCAACGTCGAATCCGAGCCCGAACTCGAGCTGCTGTCGGCCCGCGCAGCGGCACTCGGCAAGGTGGCGCCGGTCTCGCTGCGCATCAACCCGGACGTCGACGCCAGGACCCACAAGAAGATCTCCACCGGCAAGGCCGAGAACAAGTTCGGCATTCCCTGGCAGAAGGCGCGGCAGGTCTATGCCCGTGCGGCAGCGCTGCCCGGCATCAAGGTCACCGGCATCGACACCCATATCGGCAGCCAGATCACCGAGTTGCAGCCCTTCGACGATGCCTTTGCCCTGCTCGTCGATCTGGTCGGCGCGCTGCGCGCCGACGGGCATGCGATCGAGCATGTCGATCTCGGCGGCGGCCTCGGCATTCCCTACCGAGTCGACAACAGCCCGCCACCGCTGCCCGACGCCTATGCCGAGATCGTCAGGAAGCACGTCACCAAGCTCGGCCTCAAGGTCATGTTCGAACCGGGCCGCCTGATCGTCGGCAATGCCGGCATCCTGGTCTCGGAAGTGATCTTCGTGAAGGAAGGCGACGCCAAGAATTTCCTCGTCGTCGACGCCGCCATGAACGACCTGATCCGGCCGACGCTGTACGACGCCTTCCACGACATCAGGCCGGTGGTGCAGCAGCCGGCGGCAGCACCGCGCATGACGGTCGACGTGGTCGGCCCGGTCTGCGAGACCGGCGACTATATCGGCCTCGACCGCGACCTGCCCAGGCTGAAGGCCGGCGACCTGATCGCGATTGCCACCGCCGGCGCCTATGGCGCGGTGCAGGCCGGCACCTACAACACCCGGCTCTTGGTGCCGGAAGTGCTGGTTGACGGCGACCGTTTCCATGTCGTGCGCCCGCGCCAGACCTATGACGAACTGATCGGACTGGACTCGGTGCCCGACTGGTTGAAATAGGCTGCGGTCCCGAACCGGGGTCCACTTCAAACCCCAGAGAGCAAGATATGGCCAGCAGCACTTTGATCACCCGCGAACGCATTGCCGCGATGGAGCCCCGCATCCGGCCCTTCGTGCGCCACACGCCTGTGCTGCGCGTCGACATGGCCGATTTCGGCCGCCCGTCCCTGGCCGTCGACCTCAAGCTCGAATGCCTGCAGCATTCCGGCTCGTTCAAGGCACGCGGCGCCTTCACCAACCTCCTCGAACGCCCCGTGCCCGAGGCCGGCGTCGTCGCCGCGTCGGGCGGCAATCATGGCGCGGCTGTCGCCTATGCGGCCATGCGGCTCGGCCACAAGGCCACCATCTTCGTTCCCGAAGTGAGCCCGCCGGCCAAGCTCGACCGGATCCGCGGCTACGGCGCCGAACTGGTCGTCGGCGGCGCCCGCTACGCCGAGGCACTGGCCGCCAGCGAGAGCTTCGCCGAGAAAACCGGTGCGCTGCAAATCCACGCCTTCAACCAGGAGGAGACGCTAGTCGGGCAAGGCACGCTCGGTCTCGAGATAGAAGCCGACCTGCCCGAGATCGATACCTTGCTCGTCGCCGTCGGTGGCGGTGGCCTGATCGGCGGCATCGCCGCCTGGTTTGCCGGCCGCATCAGGATCGTCGCCATCGAGCCGGAAGGCGCGCCAACGCTGCATCGCGCTTTCGAGGCCGGACGGCCCGTCGACGCGCCGGCCGAAGGCATCGCCGCCGATTCGTTGGCGCCGAAGCGGGTCGGCGAAATGATGTTCCCGATCGCCGAAGCCTATGTCGAACTT
This sequence comes from Mesorhizobium sp. IMUNJ 23033, assembly GCF_044778005.1. NCBI lineage: Bacteria > Pseudomonadati > Pseudomonadota > Alphaproteobacteria > Hyphomicrobiales > Phyllobacteriaceae > Mesorhizobium > Mesorhizobium sp. IMUNJ 23033. The sequence goes on along the minus strand of NZ_JBJACT010000038.1, from coordinate 27,821 downwards.
TCCCTTCTGGTCAGCGACGACGACATCATCGCCGCCCAGAAAGCGCTGTGGGACCGGGTGCGAATCATCTCCGAGCCGGGCGGTGCGGCGGCCTTCGCGGCCGTGCTGTCCGGCCGCTACCAGCCGGCGCCGGGCGAGCGTATTGCGGTTCTGGTGTGCGGCGCGAACACCAATCCCGCAAAATTCTGACCATAACCGGTCAAGAATTCTTCTCGTTTTCGGAACCGCCTCGCCTTTGCCGTGTTTGCTGGTAAACTTCTGTCCGTAAGGTTCGGGCTATCCCGCCCGGACAGGAAGGGCCGATGACGGAACGACCCACTTCCAGCGGCGATCGCGGACTGGCCGGGCGTCTTGCCTTGAGCCGGCTGGCGACGCGGGTCTCAATGGTTGTCGAACGCGGCTGGCCGTTGCTTCTGCCGCTGATCATTATCGCCAGCCTGTTCCTCAGTGTTTCATGGCTCGGCCTGTTTTCGCTTCTGCCCGATCCGGCGCGCATCGGCGTCCTTGCAGCGTTCGCCATCGCCGCCCTTGCCGCCCTCTATCCGCTGCGTTTCTTCCGCCTGCCCTCCGCCGCTGAGATCGATCGGCGCATCGAAGCGGCCAACGAGCTTCTGCACAGCCCGGTTCTGGTGCAGACCGACCGGCCGAGCGGGCGCGAGAGCATCTTTTCGCAGGCGCTGTGGCGCGAACACCAGAAACGCATGGCCGAGCGGCTGGGCAACCTTGGCGGCGACCGGCCGCGCACACGCGTGCCGGAGCGCGACCGCTGGGGCTTGCGCGCCGTGGCGGTGCTGCTGCTCGTCACTGCCTTTGCCTTCTCCTTCGGCCCCTCGGGCGGCAAGTTGAGCGACGGCTTCGTGGCGCGCGCGGCGCGCGACACCGTGCCGCCGCGCATCGATGCCTGGGTGACGCCGCCAGCCTATACCGGCAAGCCGCCGATCTTCCTCACCGCCGACGCCAACCAGGCCGCTCCGACCTTCACCGTTCCGCAAGGCAGCGATGTCTCGCTGCGCGTCACCGGCGGCTCGGGCGAGGAAACGCTTGATTACGCCGACAAGGACGGCAATGCCCGCGCCATAGACCCCGCCGGGCCCCCTGCAGCCAAGCCTGTGGCGAACACGGCGGCGCCCAAGGTGCGCCGGTTCACCGGCAAGCTGACCAGCGACGGCACGCTGACGCTGAAGTCGGGCGAGGATGACCTCGGCCACTGGGCCTTCGCCGTGATCCCTGACAAGCCGCCGACGATCCGTTTCGTCGGCGAACCCAAGCGTGCCGTCAACGGTGCCTTCGAGCTCAACTACCAGATCGACGACGACTATGGCGCAGCCTCCGCCAAGGCGGTTATCGTGCCCGCCGACCCGCAGCCGCCGAATGCGCATCCGCTCTATGGCCCGCCCGATCTACCGTTGGTGCTGCCTCGCCGCGGCGGCAAGGGCAATGCCGCCAAGACCAGCAAGGACCTGACCGAGCACGTCTGGGCCGGCAGCAACATCAAGCTGACGCTTGTCGCCACCGACGACGCCGGACACACCGCGAGCAGTGAAACCAAGACCCTGGTCATGCCGGAACGGCCCTTCTCCAATCCGCTGGCGAGAGCCGTGATCGAGCAGCGCCGCATGCTGGCGCTCGACGCCAATGCCAAGCCGCGCGTGCTCGACTTGATGGATGCCATCACGCTGCGCCCCGAAGACACCTTCGACAACATGGCGCACTATCTCGCCATCATGAGCGCCCACAGCCGGCTGAAGATGGCCGGCAACGACGACCAGTTGCGCAACGTGGTGTCCTATCTCTGGGAGATCGCGCTCGGCATTGAGGAAGGCAATCTGTCGGCGGCCGAAAGGCGGCTGCGCCAGGCACAGCAGGCCCTGCAGGACGCCATCAAGAACGGCGCCAGCGACGCAGAGATCGACAAGTTGATGAAAGAACTGCGCGAGGCGATGAACCAGTTCCTGCAGGAGTTCGCCGAGCGCGCGCAGCAGAACCCGAACGCACCGCAGATGCAGCAGAACGGCCAGGAGCTGCGCCAGAGCGACATCGATCGCATGATGGACGAGATCGAGAACCTGGCAAAATCAGGCGACCGCGACCGCGCCCAGCAGCTTTTGTCGGAATTGCAGGACATGATGAACAATTTGCAGGCCGGCCGTCGCCAGCCCGGCGGCGAGCAGGACAGCGAGATGCGCCAGCAGATGGACAAGCTCGGCGAGATCATGCGACGCCAGCAGGAGATGATGAACGACACTTTCCGCATGGACCAGATGCAACGCGGCCAGCGCCAGCGCGGCGAGAATCGCGACGAGCAGCTCGGCGAAAACGGTGGCGGCCAGGATGAGGACAAACCCGGCCCGGGCGACGACCGCGATCCGCTCGCCCGCCCGAAGCAGATGACGCCGCAGGAATTCGCCGAAGCGCTGAAGCAGCTTCAGGAAGGCCAAGGCAAGCTGCAAAGCGACCTCGAGCAGCTGAAGAAGGGGCTGGAAGGCATGGGCATGCAGCCCAATGAGGGATTTGGCGAGGCCGGCAAGTCCATGGGCAATGCCGAACAGGCGCTCGGCGAGGGCGAGGGCGACCAAGCCGTCGGCCACCAGGGCCGCGCGCTGGAGGCGCTGCGCAAGGGCGCCAAGGACATGATGAAGCAGATGCAGGCCATGCAGGGCGACGAGGGCGGCAGCGAGCAGGGCGGCCGCCAGCAGAACGCCGACCGCGACCCGCTCGGCCGGCCGCGCGCCACAAGGGGTCCCGACGACGGCACCGAGGTGAAGGTGCCTGACGAGATCGACGTCCAGCGCGCGCGCCAGATCCTGGAAGCAATCCGCAAGCGGCTCGGCAATGCGCTCAGCCCCGACATCGAACGCAGCTATCTCGAGCGGCTGCTGGACCTGAAATAGCGGGTCCTGCCACCCCAATCTCCTCGAACGGTCGCAACGCCATGCCGAAGCTCGGTGCTAGCACCCCGATCCTGCGCATCTTCGACATCGCCAAGGCGCATGAATTCTATCTCGGCTTTCTCGGTTTCGAGGTGCGGTTCGAACATCGCTTCGACGACAATGCGCCGCTCTATACAGGCATTGCCCGCGACGGTTGCGAACTGCATCTGAGCGAGCATCACGGCGACGGCTCGCCGGGCTCCCACATACGCATCGCGGTGGCCGATATCGCGGCATTGCATCGCGAACTGATCGGCAAGAAATACCGCTTTGCCAGGCCGGGGCTGGAAGAGACGCCCTGGCGGACGAAGGAAGTCACCGTCGGCGATCCGTTCGGCAACCGCCTGACCTTCTACGAGGACATGCCCGCCCCGACAGTCACAGATCCGGCGTGATACCCGCCTGACTGGTGAGCATGAACGCCTCGCGGATCGCCTGTTCCATGCTGTCGATGGCTTCGCCGGAAACGCTCGGATTACGGTGCAGAACGACATTCGAGGAATCGATGTCGCCGAAGCCGTCGGCTGCGCCGAGCTCGCGGCAGCCGGCGGGAATGTTGCTGCGGGAGATCGGCGCGATCGCCAGGCCCGAGGTCACGGCGAGCGTCAGGCCGCCATTCGTGTCGCTGGTATAGGCGACGCGGTAGCCGACGCCGCGCTGCTCCAGCGACTTGATGGCGAAGTCGCGGCACCAGCCGCCGCGGTTGTAGAGCGCGATCGGCACCGGCCGCTCCTCATGCATGTGATGGATGGCCGACGTGACCCAGACGGTCGGGTCATGCATCAGCACCTCGCCGCCCGACAGACCTTCCCATTCGAACACCACGGCGAGATCGAGCTGGCCCGCCGCCAGCGCCCGCATCTGCGAGTCGGAATGGGCGTAGCGCACCGTGACCTCGACCTGCGGATGGCGTTTGGCGAAGGCGCCGAGCGCGCGCGACAGGATCGAATGTCCATATTCGGCCGGGATGCCGATGCGCACCGGGCCATCGAGCGGCGGCGCCACCAGCGACGCCGCCGTCTCGTCGAGCAGCGAGACGATGCGCCTGGCATTGACGATCAATTCACCGCCGCGGCGCGTCAGCGAAACGCCGCGCGAGCCGCGCTCGAACAGGCTGTCGCCGACCATGCCTTCGAGCTTCTTCATCTGCATTGAGACAGCCGACTGGGTGCGGCCTGCCTGTTCCGCCGCCTTGGTGAAATTGCCGGTCTCGGCCACCGCGACGAAGGTGCGCAGGAGGTCGCTGTCGAGGGTAGGCTTCATCGCAATTCGCCATAAGAATTTTTGATCGCTGACATCATTTCAATTCGTTTGCAACATGTCAAACGCCAGCCGATAGTCACCTCTCCCATTGGATATGTGACCGCGAAATCGGTTGCGGACCAATCGAAGAGTCCTCACTCATACCCGCTGCCCGAAAACGGTGGCGGGTTCTTTTTATGTAGGCAGTGGCTCGCGGGGGGCCGAAGCATATGCAGAACCGGATGACGCTTGGCATCCTGAGCCTCTGTCTGGGCGTCCTGGTCTTTTCGCTGCAGGACCCGCTCGTCAAAGCGGTATCGGGAGCCTATCCGGTGACCGAGGTGATGGCGATCCGCGCGATCGTCGCTCTTCCCATACTGATCGTTCTCGTCCACGCCGATGTTGGATTGCGGGCTTTGCTGTCGCGGCGCTTCGGCCTGCTGACGTTGCGCGCCTTCATCCAGTTCTCGTCCTACACGGTCTATTATCTGGCGATCGCCGCCCTGCCGCTGGCCGACGCGGTGGCGCTTTATTTCATGGCGCCTTTATTCATCATGGCGCTGGCCGGCCCCTATCTCGGCGAGCGCGTCTCATGGCAGACGCTGGCGACCGTTCTGATCGGCCTGGTCGGCGTTCTGGTGATGCTGCGCCCCGGCGCCGGATTGTTCGACTGGGCGGCCCTGCTCTCGCTCGGCTCGGCGGCGCTCTACGGTTTTTCGCAACTTATGGCGCGCAGGATCGGCGATACCGAATCGTCGACGGTCATGGCCTTCTACCAGAACGGCGCCTATCTCACTGGCGCCATCGTGGTCGCCGGCGCGTTTCACCTCGCCGGCATCACCCATGCGGTCCATCCGAGCCTCGAATTCCTGGTTCGGCCATGGGCGTGGCCCGCGCTGCCGGATTTCCTCAAGATGGCCGCCTGCGGCTTCGTCGCTTCGGCCGGCATGATCCTGTTGTCGCAGGGCTACCGACTGGCGCCGGCCAACCGCGTCGCCACCTTCGAATACACCGGCATCCTCTGGTCGCCGCTCTGGGGTTTTCTGTTCTTCGCCGAGGTGCCCAGGGGAACCACGATGCTAGGTGCGGCGCTGATTATCGGCGCCGGCCTGTTGGCGCTCAACGGCGAGCGGCGCCGCAGTGCCGTACCCGCGCTCGCCGCAACCGGCGACGCGGCTTAGAGCATTTCAGGAAAGGTGGGCAGCGGTTTTCTGTCCGAAATTGCGAAAAACAAAAAGGCGATCAGGCGAAACAGGTCAGCGCGCGTCCAACACGGGCGCGGATCTCGGCCAGCGTAAACGGCTTCTGCACGACGTCGAGAATGATGCCGTTCAGTTCCTCGGCGCGCTCGCGCTGGTCGGCATAGCCCGTCATCAGCAGGATCTTCATCGCCGGGAACAGCTTCGCTGCAGCGGTCGCCATCTCGATGCCGTCCATCTCCGGCATGCGAATGTCGGAAACCACCAGATCGTAGCCGCCACGGGCCTGCTGGATCAGCGCCAGCCCTTGTGCGCCATCGGCGGCGATGGCCACGCTGTGCCCATCGCGTTCAAGCGCGCGGGCGGCGAGAGTGCGGACGGACTCATCGTCCTCGACGATCAGAAGCTTTGCCATGGGCGGCATATTTGGCGGTGAAAAGTTGACTTTTCCTGAACCGCGAACGGCTTTTATGCATCCCCTTTGACGACGCCTACGAACGGCAATTCGCGAAACGCGTGCGCGACATCCATGCCGTAGCCGACGACGAAATAGTCGGGGCAGTCGAAGCCGACATAATCGGCGTTGAGCGCCGTCTGGCGGCGCATGCGCTTGTCGAGCAGAACGGCGATCGAACAGCTTTTGGCGCCGCGCGACAGCATCAGGTCACGGGTGAAGGAGAGCGTCTTGCCGGATTCGAGAATGTCGTCGATCAGCAGCACGTCGCGGCCGGCGACCTCATTGTCAATGTCGCGCAGCACCCTCACCTCGCCGCTGGTGGTGCCGGCGCCATAGCTGGAAATGAAGATGAACTCGACCTCCGGCGACAGGCCGACATCGTGCATGGCGCGGATGAGGTCGGCGGCAAAGATAAAGGAGCCCTTCAGCACCGAAATCACCAGGAGGTCGTGGTAGTCGTGACCGGCTATCTCTTTGGCGAGTTCAAGATTGCGCCGGGCGATCGCCGACGCCGAAAACAGGACCTCGATGTCCTTGCCACGCACAACTGGCATTGTTGGCCCTCCAGGCGCTCTGCCTACAGGGCCACGGCCTTTTGGGCCTGCGGAAGCGCTGTAGACCTTTTTGATTTTGCACACGATCTCAGGAAACCGGTTCCTGGACCGAGCCTTAGCCGGCGAATGTGACCGATACGGCCTTGACCCCGTTTCTAGGCACATCGAGGCGGCTGGAAAAGCCGAATCTTTCGCCGGGCGCCAAGGACCGGCTGGATGTCCCCAGCGTATAGCGCGTTACCCGGCTGTCATTGCCGGTGACCCGAATCTCCAGAGGCGGCAACGGTGCGGCCTTTGCCCCGTCATTGGCGGCTTCGCCATCGACGAACAGGACCGGCTTCAGCCCCGAAGCATCGATGCGCGAGGTGACGCCCGAGATGCTGACCGCGACACCGGCTTGCCGCTCGGCGGCCCAGAACGGCGATTGGCGCACCAGTGCGTGGCCGCCCGAGACCCAGAAGGCGGCAAGTGCCGCGCCGACGCCGGCGATCCAGAAGATCGGCCCGCCGCGCGAGGCCGGCGGGCGCTCTGCTGCGGCTTCGGGTTTGAGCAGCATCTCCATGCCTTCGATCGAGGGCGCATCGCTCATGCGCGATGCAGGCGGCGACAGGATTTCCGCCTTGACGCCATGGCGCGGCAGCACCTCATAATCGGCATCGACGATGTCGGCGGCCGGCGCGCGCGGTTCCGCCGCGGCACTTGTCCCCAGCCCGGTCATGATTTCGCCGGAAACCGGGCGCGCGGTTCGATCTTCAGCCATTATGGCCCTTGTTCGTCTTCGTTTCTTTTGCGTAAACGGAAATGGTTAACGCTTCCCCACCGGAACCCCTTTGTTGAACCGAAAAACACCGAAAATTAACCGACGGTTAACCATGCCGGCCGATGGTCATTTGAGAGAAAGGGCTGGCACGCCGCCGCTGCAAGTTTCAGGTCGTCGAACGTGATCCGCTTTGAAAATGTCGGCCTCCGCTATGGCATGGGTCCGGAAATCCTCCGTGACATTTCCCTGCACATTCCGGAGCGCTCGTTCCAGTTCTTGAGCGGCCCTTCGGGCGCTGGCAAGACGACGCTGCTGCGCCTTCTGTTCATGTCGCTGAAGCCGACGCGCGGGCTGATCACCATCTTCGGCAAGGACCGCTCGCGCATCTCGCGCAGCGAACTGCCGCATCTGAGGCGCCGTATTGGCGTCGTGTTCCAGGATTTCCGTCTGCTCGACCACATGACCACCTATGAGAACGTGGCCTTGCCGCTGCGCGTGCGCGGGCGCGAGGAAGCGAGCTATCGCACCGACGTCACCGAACTGTTGAAATGGGTCGGTCTCGGCGAGCGCATGCATGTGCTGCCGCCGGTGCTGTCGGGCGGCGAAAAACAGCGCGCCGCGATCGCCCGGGCGCTGATCGAGCAACCCGAGATCCTGCTTGCCGACGAGCCGACCGGCAATGTCGACCCACCGCTGGCGCGCCGGCTGCTCAGGCTGTTCATCGAGCTCAACCGTCTCGGCACCGCGGTGGTGATCGCAACCCATGATCTCGGCCTGATGGAGCAGGTCGACGCGCGGCGCATGATCCTGGCCGGCGGGAGGCTTGATGTCTATGACTGAGCTTTCCGCAGAACACCTGCACGAACAGCCCGCCGAGATGGCCGGCGCGGCGCAGCGCGTCCAGCGCAAGATGGCGCCGATCGTGCCGGCGCAAAACATTGCTGGCCGGGCTCTGGTGCTGGTCATAGCCATCATGACCTTCCTGTCCTGCCTGACCTTCGGCGCCGTGACGCTGGTGCGCGACACCGCGTCCGTCTGGGAGAACCAGATCTCGCGCGAGGCGACGATCCAGATCAAACCGGTCGAAGGTCTCGATATGGAGGCAGCCCTTGCCCAGGCCTCGCAGATCGCCGGCGAATTCCCTGGCGTGAAGGAGACCAAGATCATCGACCGCGACGCGACCGCCCGGCTGCTGGAGCCGTGGCTGGGCTCGGGCCTCAACATCGACGAATTGCCGGTGCCGCGCCTGGTCGTCGTCACCATCGACGAGAACAACCCGCCCGACTTCGCCGCCATGCGCGCCGCGATCACGCCCAAGCTGCCGAGTGCCGCACTTGACGATCATCGCACCTGGGTCGATCGGCTGGTTGCCATGGCCCGCACCACGGTGACCATCGGCATCGCCGTGCTGGCGCTGATGCTATCGGCCACCGTGCTGACTGTGGTGTTCGCAACGCGTGGCGCCATGGCCGGCAACGGCCACATCATCGAGGTGCTGCATTTCGTCGGCGCCGAGGCGCGCTTCATCGCGCGCGAATTCCGCTGGCACTTCCTGGTCACCGGTATGAAGGGTGCTGCCGCCGGCGGGGCCGCCGCCATTCTGGTATTCATTGTCTTTTCCTGGTGGTCGTCGCGCAATATGGCGACGCCGCAGGCCGACCAGGCGACCGCCCTTTTCGGCAATTTCGCCATCGGATCGGCGGGCTATCTCGGCGTCGGCCTGATGGTCCTGGTGATCGGCGCGCTGACGGCGGCGACGTCGCATGCCACCGTGGTCACCTATCTCAGCGACATCGACATCCGTCAGCCGGACGCGGGCTGAGGTTGGGATGGCGGCATGCAGAAGAAAACGAAACTTAACCAGGAACGATCACGGGCAGAAAACTGACGTAACGCAATGTGCGCATTTTTTCCTATCAAAGGCCACATTTCAGGATTAACCATAGGATGATGGACGCGAGGGATTCAACCGGAACGGCTGGACAGATGCCAGTGGTTGGTTCCCTTTCGCATGCCCGGGGCTGGCCGAGCCGATTGGCAAGAGCCTTGCGCATCTCCGCTTTCTCCATTCTCGTGTTGGCCGCGTTGTTTACCGGCGGTTTCGGCTGGTTCGCCAGCACAGTCAGCCATATGACCACGCCAGCCAATCCGGCCAAGGCCGACGCCATCATCGTGCTCACCGGCGGGCAGTCTCGCCTCGACGCGGCGATGGACCTGCTTGCCTCCGGCAAGGGCGAGCGTCTGCTGATCAGCGGCGTCCACCCTTCGGCCAGCCGCCGCCAGCTCCAGGCCGCGACCGGCGGCGACAAGGCACTGTTTTCCTGCTGCGTCGACATCGACCGTGCCGCGCTCGACACGATCGGCAACGCCGAGGAGAGCGCCAAATGGGTGGAGAGCCACGCCTACGGTACCGTCATCCTCGTCACCAACAACTACCACATGCCGCGCAGCCTGCTGGAGATGAGCCGGTTGCTGCATGGCGCCAGGCTCGAACCCTACCCGGTGGTCAACACCAATCTCGGCAATGGTGGCTGGCTGACCAAGCCGGAAGCGCTGCGCGTGCTTTTGACCGAGTACAGCAAATATGTGCTGGCGCTGGCCCGCGGCATCGTGCCGGCTCGCCAGACCGGCAGCATCGCGGTGGCGCAAGCCGCGACAGCGCACAACTGAGCGCTGCTGGCGGTCATCTCTCTGCAGCAGCAGTGCCCAAGGCGGCGCGCAGGCCGGCAATCTCCGCTTCAAGACGTTCTATGCGCCGGTCGCGCTCGGCCAGCGCGGCTGCCACGTCGGCCGCCTCGAAGCGCTGCGGAATGTGCTGCGGGCAATTGGCGTCCCAGGCCGCAACGGTGAACAGGATGACCTGCTCGGGGCGCGCCTTGTAATCCCCTGGCATCAGCTTCGCCATCAGCTCGACGTCGTCCTCGACGATGCGGGCCGTGCCCCAGATCTTGATGCGTTGCCTGCGGGCGTAGTCGATCAGGAACAGGAAAGCCCGGGAATTGTCGCTCAGATTGCCCTGGGTGATGAATTGCCGGTTGCCGGAGAAGTCGGCAAAGCCGACCGTGCGCTCGTCGAGCACTTTCAGGAACCCGGCCGGCCCGCCGCGATGCTGGATATAGGGTTGGCCCTCGCCATTGGCCGTCGCCAGGAAGATGCTGGTCTGCGCCTCGATGAAGCCGGCAAGGTCGGGGGTGATTTCCGATTGCCAGCCGCCGCGCCCCTCGACGCGGGCATAAGCATCGCGCGAACCCTTGCGGCTCTGGATCGCCTTGACGGTCGGTGTGAAGGCGACGTCGCTGGTGAAGGTGTGGGCATTCATGGGAAACCTCCTCGGGGAACCTGTGGTCATCGCCCACGACAGGTAGAACCTTCCATCTTTCGGATGTAGATGGCATATCTGCAACTCATACTTCCATTTTTCGGGAGAATTATGGATCGTCTCGAGGCCATGTCGCTGTTCGTCGCCGCGGTGGAGACCGGCAGCCTTTCCGCGGCGGGGCGCCGTTTCGGCATCCCGCTGGCGACGGTCAGCCGCAAGGTCTCCGATCTGGAAAGACATCTGAAGACGCGTCTTTTGAACCGGTCGACGCGACGGTTGACGCTGACCGATGCCGGGCAGGCCTATTTGGTCGCATGCCGCCGCATTCTGGACGACCTCGGCGAGACCGAACGCAGCGCCGCCGGCGAATACAGCGTGCCCACCGGCGAACTGATCATCACCGCGCCGATCGTCTTTGGCCGCCTGCATGTCCTGCCGGTCGTCACTGCCTTCCTCGCCGCTTACCCCGAAGTGGCAGTCCGGCTGACGTTCGCCGACCGGATCACCCAGTTGGTCGAGGAGCATATCGACCTTGCCGTGCGCATCGGCGATCTGCCCGTCTCGAGCCTGGTCGCCATTCGCGTCGGTTCGATCCGCCGCGTCGTCTGCGCTAGCCCCGCTTATCTTGCCGCCCACGGCACGCCGCAAACCCCGCAAGACCTTGCGGCGCACAGCTGCATCACCTTCGAGAACCTCTCCGCCCCCGCAGCCTGGACCTTCGTCGCCGGCAAAAGCGAACTTGCCATTCCGGTCCGCTCTCGGCTTCGGGTCAATACGGCGGAAGCCGCGATCGATGCCACTATCGCCGGCGTCGGGGTGACGAAGGTGCTGTCCTACCAGATCGCCGCCGAGGTCCGCTCCGGCACGCTGTGCCCCATCCTGCAGGAGTTCGAGTTGCAGCCATGGCCGGTGAGCCTCGTCCATGCCGGCCAGGGCCTGCTGCCGGTAAAACTGCGCGCATTCCTCGACTTCGCCGCGCCGCGTCTGAAGGAGCGCCTGACGCAGATCATGTGGTAGATGGCGCGCAAGCCCGGGATCATTCCCGGCATCGCGTTTCCTTTTTGCCCGCGCTTGGTGTAACCAACGCACACCTCCTCACCGGGCCCTTCCCGCATGCTCTACATCCGCTCGCTGGCGTTCAACCTCGTCTTCTACGTCAACCTGATCGTCCAGATGGTCCTTTGGACCCCGTATTACTTCCTCTCGCCGCGCCATCGTGCCTGGTTCGTGCCGAAATTCTGGTCAGGCACCTGCATGTGGCTCTACGACAAGATCGCCGGCACCAAGAGCGAGATCACCGGCCTCGAAAACCTGCCCGAGGGCTCGTTCATCCTGGCGCCGAAGCACCAGTCGTTCTGGGACGCGATCGCCTTCTTCCCATTCTTGCAGGACCCGCTCTACATCCTGAAGCGGGAACTGACCTGGATCCCCTTCTTCGGCTGGTACATCATGAAGATGCGCATGATCCCGGTCGATCGCGGCAGCCGCTCAAAGGCGCTGAAGGCGGTGGTCTCCGCGACCAGGGAAGAGATGGCGCGCAATCCGCGCCAGCTGATCATTTATCCCGAAGGCACGCGCCGCGCGCCGGGCGACGAGCCGGCTTACAAATATGGCATCGTCGAGCTCTACACCCAGCTTGGCGTCCCCGTGGTGCCCGTGGCGCATGTTGCTGGCCTCTACTGGCCACGCCGCAAGTTCCTGCGCTACCCCGGCACCGTAAAGGCGCGCTTCCTGCCGCCGATCCCCGCAGGGCTCGACAGGGAAGAGTTCATGGAGCGGCTGATCGGCGAGACGGAAGCTGCCTGCGACCAAATGCTTGTTGAGGCCTCGCGCGCGCCAAACCCGCCGCCGATGCCGCCGACGGCAGTCAAGCGGCTGGCAGAACTCGGCGCGGCGAACAAGGCGAAGGCCTGATCCCCAGCCATCCCGCCCGGTCGGCTCACGGCCACGCCGCCAGTGCTGTGGTCAGCACCAGCGTTGCCGCGAACGCCAGATTGATGATGCGCGAAGCCAGCGGCTGACGCAGGAAGCGGGCGAAGGCCGCCCCGGCGAGAAGCCACAGCGCATGGATGGCGACGATCATCAAGGCCAGGACCGCCAGCCTGGCCGGGATGCCGAGATCCCCGGCTCCCGATGAAGCGCCGGCGAGCACGGCGGCAATCGCCACATAGGCTTTCGGGTTGGCGACGGCGAGCAGGAACCCGCCGAGGAACGTGGGACGGTCAGCGCCACTTTCACGCCCGGTCAGCGGCGGCGCGGTCGCTATTTTGTAGGCAAGGTAGAGGATGTAGGCGGCCGAGGCGATCGCCAGCAGCGGCGCCAGTCCCGGCATCGAGGCAAGCACCGCCATGATGCCGGTGGCCACCACCAGCAGCACCGCGATCGTGCCGATGACGATCCCCGATGCGTAACGGAGCGAATCGCGCAGGCCGAAGGCGGCGCCTACGGCGGTGACGCTGATCGTCGCCGGGCCTGGACTGCCCATGACGACGGTTGCCGCCAGCACCAATGCGAGCAATTGCTGCCACTGCTGCGTATGCGAAAGAACCTCTCCGGCCATCTCGGCTTCCCGCATCTTGCCACGATGCGAAAACGCTATGACAGGCAGCGCGGCGCGTCTTGAACGATCGTGCGTCGGTGAAAGGCCGCCGGCGGCTATGCACTCGCCTCGTCCAGCGCGGCCATATCGTCCACGCCGAGCCTCAGCGAAGCGGCGCGTACCAGGCTGTCCATCTGGGCGAGCGTCGTGGCGCTGGCGATCGGCGCGGTGATGCCCGGCCGGGCCATCACCCAGGCCAACGCCACCTCCGCCTGCGTAGCCGAATGACGCTCGGCCACGGCATCGAGTGCGCTCAGGATGCGCATGCCGCGTGGATTGAGATAGTCCTTGACGCCTCCGCCGCGCTGGCTTTTGCCGAGGTCGGCCTCGCTGCGGTATTTGCCGCTCAGAAACCCCTTGGCGAGACCGTAATAGCTGATGACGCCAATGTCCTCCGCGAGGCAGAGATTGCGCAGCGGACCATCGAAGGATGAGCGGTCGTAGAGATTATAGGCAGGCTGCAGCACTTCGTAGCGCGGCAGGCTGCGCAAGCTTGCCACGTCCAGCGCCGCGCGCAACTGGCCGGCATCGAGGTTGGAGCAGCCGGCATGGCGGATCTTGCCCTTGGCGAGCAGGCTCTGGTAGGCGCCGAGCGTTTCCTCGTAAGGCGTCGCCGGATCCGGCCAATGCGACAGATAGAGGTCGATCACATCGGTCTGCAGCCGCTTCAGCGACTGGTCGACCGCCTTTTCGATATAGGCAGCAGAGAGATCCCGCCTGCCCTGGCCCATGTCCGAGCCGACCTTGGTGATGACGATGACCTCGTCGCGGTTGCCGCGGCTTTTCATCCACTTGCCGATGATGGTTTCGGATTCGCCGCCCTTGTTGCCGGCATGCCAGCGCGAATAGGCGTCCGCCGTATCGATGGCGTTGAGGCCGGCGCCGGCAAAGCGGTCGAGCAAGTCGAAGGACGTCTTTTCGTCGGCGGTCCAGCCAAAGACATTGCCGCCCAGAACCAGCGGCGCGATGGAAAGGTCGGTACGACCGAGACGGCGTTTCTGCAAGATTGGCTCCGTGATGCTGGTATGGGACGGGCGAAAACCCGAGGGTTCGGGGCTGGAGCTAAGCTAGGTCTCGTCATGCCAAGGTCAAAGGCCTGGCTGCTCTTTCCTGCGGGCCAGCGCTTCACAAAGGCGCGAGGCGCCGGGCCACCTCTTCCAGCCAGTGGTCGCTTATGCCCAGCGCCTCCAGATGTTCCAGCGTGCTGAGCAGATAATCCTCGTTCCTGCCGGACTGGCCGACGGCGCCGCGGACAATATCAGCCGCATGCGCCGCGTCGAGCCCGCCGGCATACTGCTCATGCGCGCGGTCGACGATAAAGGCGACCGCGCTCACCGTCTCGCCCCCGCTCGTGCCATTCTTGTCGAGGCGGATATCGAGCTGCCGTTCGAGGTAGACGCTCGTCACCAGTTCGCGCTCCCGCAGATAGGTGAGCACCTCGTCGCGCAGCTCGCCGGGCACGCGAAACGCCAGCCCGACACAGGAGCCGCCACGGTCGAGGCCGAGCACAAGGCCCGGCCGCGCGCGCGTTCCGCGATGCACGAAGGAGTAGACGCAGAGCGACCGGCGGTAGCCGTAAAGGCGGGCGCGCCGCGTTTCGACATGCGCGAATCCCGGTCGCCAGATCAGCGACCCATAGCCAAAAACCCAAAAATCGCCCATATCGCCAAGCCTGATTGCACGAGAGTGACGACACTGCATCGGAATCGGTGCTTTTTCCGTCTATCTGCTTGTTGCGTAAACGACAGTCCACCCGCAACAGGCGGCGTTAATGAAAGCTGCAGCATGACGTCAAGTGACGAGCGCCCGCCGAACTTTCGCCGCCGGCTGTTCTGGCTTTTCGCTTTCATCGCCGTGCTGTTCGCCATCTACAGCGGCGGCTGGTTCTATCTGGCCGACCGCGTCAGGAGCGAAGCCGACAAGGCGGTGGCCGCGCTCAACGGCAACGGCATCGAGGCCGGTTGCTCCAACCTGACCGTCAGCGGCTATCCGTTCAGCTTTGCCGTTTCTTGCGACACCCTGGCCTATGAGGACGACACCAGGAATGTCGCCGCCTCGACCGGCAGCTTCAATGCCGTCGCGCAGATCACCCGGCCTCTGTCGCCGGTCGCCGACCTGCGCGGGCCGCTCAGGACCTCCGTGCCGGGCATGACACCGCTCTGGATCGACTGGGACAGACTGCGGGCAGACGTGAAGCTCTCCTGGCCGCTGCCGCGGCGCATTGCGCTGAAGGCCGAGGGCCTATCCGGCCAGACCGACCCAGCCGACGACACGGATCCCGTCTCGCTGTTCAGCGCCGGGACGGCGGCGGGGCAATTGCAGCCCGATGGCCAGGACATCGCCTACACTGGAAGCGTCGGCGATCTCGAGATCGACGCCAACGCCATCGGCGGCCGCGTACTGCCGGCGCTCGACGGCAGCGGCGAGGCGACGCTAAAGAACGGCGTCGCGCTGATCGGAAAGCAGGTAAAGAGCCTGCGCGGCCAGGCCGTCGACATCGCCAAGCTGGACCTCTCGTCAGGCACGGCGCGCGTTACCGTCTCCGGGCCTCTGTCGGTCGATGCCGAGGGCCTGATCGATGCCGATCTGACGATCAGGCTGAAAGATCCCAAGGCGGTGGCGGCAATCCTCGGCGCCGCCATCCCCGAGCGCAAGAGTGAGATCGAGCAAGGCTTTGCCGGCCTGGCGATGCTCGGCAACGAACCGTCGATGCCGCTCAGGATCGTCAAGGGCAAGGCATCGCTCGGCTTCATTCCGCTGGGCAAGATCAAGCCGGTCGATTAGGAACAACGAATGAGCAGACCGGTAAGGCTCCTGAGCGTTGGCGCGCTGACGCTGGACACCATCCTTCGTCTCGACACGCTGCCCATGCATCAGGGCAAGTTTATCGCCTCCGACGCTGCCCAGATGGCCTCGGGCATGGCTACCAGTGCTGCTTGCGCCGCGCAGCGGCTCGGCGCCGATGTCTCGCTGTGGGCAAGTGCGGGTGACGATGCCGTCGCCGACCAACTCATTGCCGGCATCGAGGCCGAAGGTGTCGACTGCGGCTTTGTCCGGCGCGTCAACGGCGCGCGTTCGGCACTGGCCGCGATCCTGGTCGACGCCCATGGCGAACGCATCATCGTTCCCTTTTACGACCCGAAGGCGCAGGCCGATCCCGAGAAATTGCCCGCCGATCTTTCCGGCTTCGACGCCGTGCTGGTCGACGTGCGCTGGCCGGGCGCCGCCGCACTGGCCCTGACCTCGGCGCGGGCGATGGGCCGTCCGGCGATCCTCGATGCCGACACCGCGCCGCTGGAGGTGCTGGAACAGCTGTTGCCTTTAGCCACGCACATCGTCGCCTCGGAGCCGGCGGCACGCATCGTCTGCGGCCAGGCGCTGGATCCGGAGACCGCCTGCGCCGATCTCGCCAGCCGTACCGATGCCTTTGTCGCGGTTACCGGCGGAGCACAGGGAAGCTGGTGGCATGACCATTCGACCGGCTGCGTGCGCCATGTCGCGGCGCCGAGGATCAAGGCGGTGGACACGCTCGCCGCCGGCGACGTGTTTCACGGCGCCTTTGCCGTCGGCATGGCGGAGGCGATGCCTCCCGAGCAGGCCTTGCGCTTTGCCAGCGCTGCCGCCGCGCTCAAATGCCAGCGCTTCGGCGGTCGGCTGGGCGCGCCGGACCGGGCCGAGACGCTGGCGATGATGGCGGCCCACTGGCCTGCGTCATGATAGCCTCAACCAAGGTCCGTTGAGACTCTGGTCAGGCCGAGCCGAAAATGTTGGTTTCCGAGAACCGGAGCGGAGCGTACTTGAAGTACGTGAGCACCGGAAGCGCAGGAGACCGCCATTTGCAGGCCGGCCTCACCTGAATATCAATTGACCTTACCCCTTGGCCGGGTGCTCAACCGCCTGCCGGCCGAAATCCGGCACGTCGATGTCCTGGCCGGCCTCGATGATCGAGCGGCGCACGGCACGGGTGCGGGTGAACAGGTCGAACAGCTTTTCGCCGTCGCCCCAGCGGATCGCCCGCTGCAGCGAGGCAAGATCCTCCGAGAACCGCGCCAGCATTTCGAGGATGGCGTCCTTGTTGTGCAGGCAGACGTCGCGCCACATTGTCGGGTCGGAGGCGGCGAGACGGGTGAAATCGCGAAAGCCGGAAGCCGAATACTTGATGACTTCGGATTTGGTCACCGACTGCAAATCGTCCGCGGTGCCGACGATGTTGTAGGCGATGATATGAGGCAAATGCGAGACGATGGCCAAAGTCATGTCGTGATGCTGCGGGTCCATCGTATCGATGTTGGAGCCGCAGCGCCGCCAGAACTCCGACAGCTTTTCCAATGCAGCCGGATCAGTACCTGGAACCGGTGTAAAGATGCACCAGCGATTGTCGAAGAGGTCGGCGAAACCGGCGTCCGGCCCGGATTTTTCCGTGCCGGCGAGCGGATGGCCGGGAATGAAATGGACCCCCTCCGGCACATGCGGATGCATCTGCGCGATGACGGAGGCCTTGGTCGAGCCGACATCAGTGAGGATGGCGCCCTTCTTCAGTGCTGGCGCGATTTCTTCGGCGATCGCGCCGGAGGAGCCGACCGGCACCGAGACGATGACCAGATCGGCATCGCGCACCCCTTCCTTCGCATCGGTGGTGTAGGAATCGCCGAGGCCGAGTTCCTGCGCCCGCGCCAGTGTAGTCGGGCTGCGCGTCGCGATGGCGACATGGCCGGCCAGCCCCTCGCGGCGGATGACGCGGGCCAGCGACGAGCCGATCAGGCCGATGCCGACCAGCGCGACTTTTTCGAACAGCGGTGATGTCATGGCGTTCTAGCTTTTCAGGAATGTCGTCAGGGCGTCGATGACGCCGCGATTGGCTTCTTCGGTGCCGATGCTCATGCGCAGTGCATTGGGAAAGCCGTAGCCGGAAACGCGCCGCAAGATGAAGCCGCGCGCCGTAAGATAGTCGTCCGCGGCCGCAGCCGAATGCTTCTTGTCGTCGGGAAAGTGGATCAGCAGGAAATTGCCGACGCTCGGCGTTACCCTGAGCCCGAGCTTTGTCAGTTCCTCGCTCAGCCATGTCAGCCATTTCTCGTTATGCACCACGCTGCGCTCGATATGGCCGCGGTCGCGGATGGCGGCGATGCCGGCCTCGATCGCCGTGGCATTGACGTTGAAGGGGCCGCGAATGCGGTTGATCGCATCGACAATGTGCATCGGACCATACATCCAGCCGATCCGCGCCCCGCCAAGGCCGAGCTTGGAGAAGGTACGGGTCATGACCACGTTCTCGGCGCTGCCCGCCAACTCGATGCCGGCTTCATAGTCGTTGCGGCGCACATATTCGGCGTAAGCCGCGTCGAGCACCAGAAGCACGTTTTTCGGCAGGCTGGCATGCAGGCGCCGCACTTCCTGGAATGGCACATAGGTGCCGGTCGGGTTGTTGGGATTGGCGAGGAACACGATCTTTGTGCGCGGCGTCACCGCCGCCAGTATCGCATCGATGTCGGCGCGCTCGTCGGTTTCCTTGACCGCGACCGGTGTTGCACCGGCCGACTGGATGTAGATCTTGTAGACCATGAAGGCGTGTTCGGTAAAAACAGCTTCATCGCCAGGCGCCAGGTAGGTCTGTGCCAGCAGGCCCAAAATCTCGTCGGAGCCGTTGGAGCAGATGATGTTCGCCGCATTCAGTCCATGCACCTCGGCGATCGCCTCGCGCAGCCGCCTGGCGGTGCCGTCGGGATAGACGTCGAGCTTTGCCGCGACTTCGCGCGCGGCCTCGATCGCCTTCGGCGATGGGCCGAGCGGGTTCTCGTTCGACGACAGTTTGTAGACCTTGGCAACACCGGCCGGCGCCGTGCTCTTGCCTGGCACATAGGCGTCGATGTCCATGATCCCCGCGCGGGGCGTTGGCCGTGCCTGATCCGGTCTCTTGTTCATGTCTAACAAATCCATCGAGATTTCTTCCGCCGGAAGCCGCAGCGGAAATACTAGCCGTGGCCCGGAATGTCGAGAGCCGGCAGTGGCGCGAGTGGCCGGCCGTTGACGGCAAGGCGCGCGAGTTCTAGAAGAATGTGACAGTTCCGTGGTGATTTGGCCGGTCGGCTTGCAGCCACGTTAAACAACTCGCTAAAGGGCCGTTTGCATCCTGTAACCGGCTTTGCGAAGGCATTGCCGGTTTTTTTATTGTCCGCCGCCGGCCGGACGATGCGTACTGCAAGAGCGATATGATGGCCGTTCCGCGCCCTGGAAGAACCAACAACGAGATCGACGCACCGTCGAGCCCGGTGTTGCGGTTCGGCGCCGACAAGCCGCTGAAGCTCGACGCCGGCACGCTTTTGTCGCCGTTCCAGATCGCCTACCAGACCTACGGTACGCTGAACGACGCGCGCTCCAACGCCATCCTCGTCTGTCATGCGCTGACCGGCGACCAGCATGTCGCCAGCACCAATCCGGTGACCGGCAAGCCGGGCTGGTGGGAGGCGCTGATCGGCCCCGGCAGGATCATCGACACCAACCGTTTCTTCGTCATCTGCTCCAACGTCCTCGGCGGCTGCCTAGGTTCCACCGGCCCCGCCTCGACCAATCCGGCCACCGGCAAGCCCTACGGGCTCGACCTGCCGATCATCACCATCCGCGACATGGTGCGGGCACAGCTTATGCTGGTCGACCATTTCGGCATCGAAAAACTGTTTTGCGTGCTCGGCGGCTCGATGGGCGGCATGCAGGTGTTGGAATGGGCCTCGACCTATACCGAGCGCGTCTTCTCGGCGCTGCCGATCGCCACCGGCGCCCGCCATTCCTCGCAGAACATCGCCTTCCACGAGGTCGGTCGGCAAGCCGTGATGGCCGACCCGGACTGGCATGGCGGCAAATATTTCGAGCATGGCAAGCGCCCGGAAAAGGGGCTCGCGGTGGCGCGCATGGCCGCGCACATCACCTATCTGTCGGAAGCAGCACTTCACCGCAAGTTCGGCCGCAATCTGCAGGACCGCGAGGCGCTGACCTTCGGCTTCGACGCCGATTTCCAGATCGAGAGCTACCTGCGCCATCAGGGCATGACTTTCGTCGATCGCTTCGACGCCAACTCCTACCTCTACATGACCCGTTCCATGGATTATTTCGACCTCGCCGCCGACCATGGCGGACGGCTGGCCGATGCTTTTGCCGGAACGAAGACGCGCTTCTGCCTGGTGTCCTTCACGAGCGATTGGCTGTTCCCAACCGAGGAGAGCCGCTCGATCGTGCACGCGCTGAACGCCGCCGGTGCCTCCGTCTCCTTCGTCGAGATCGACACCGACCGCGGCCACGACGCCTTCCTGCTCGAGGAACCGGAACTGTTCGCCGCCATCAACGGCTTCATCGGCTCGGCCGCGCGAGCGCGAGGGCTCAGCGCATGACCCCGAAAAGTTGCAGACTTTTCGGACCGGAATCATGCGCCAGGCAGGAGGCGAAGCCATGAGTGTAAATCGCGCCCAGCGCGTCGACCTCGAAGTCGTCGCCGGTCTCATCCCGGCGCGGTCGCGGGTGCTGGACGTCGGCTCCGGCGACGGCCTGCTGCTCGAATTGCTGCAGGCGACCAAGCAGATCGACGGCCGCGGCCTGGAACTGTCGCAGCGCGGCGTCAACGAATGCGTGGCGCGCGGCCTCAGCGTCATCCAGGGCGACGCCGACACGGACCTCGAATTCTATCCCGACAAGGGTTTTGATTTCGTCGTCCTGTCGCAGACCCTGCAGGCCACCCGCAACCCGAAGCTGGTGCTCGACGAGTTGCTGCGGATTGGCAACCGCGCCATCGTCTCCTTTCCAAATTTCGGCCACTGGCGGGTGCGGCTGTCGCTGTTCGTCAAGGGGCGGATGCCGGTGACCAAGGACCTGCCCTATTCCTGGTACGACACGCCAAACATCCATTTCTGCACCATCCGCGACTTCGTCAATCTGTGCGAGGAGCTCGGCGCCACGGTGGAAAGGGCGACCGCTCTCGACGCCAACGGCCAGAAGATCGGCCTGTCGATGCCGTGGTGGTTCTGGAATTTCTTCGGCCAGCAGGCGGTGTTCCTGCTGAAGCGATGATCTTGGCCAGCTGCCGGCCACGCAGCTATTCCAGAACGTCGGTGGCCTTGTGGGGATGCTCGACGCCGTCGACGAAGATGACGTCGGACTGCGAGTTTTCGGTGCGCAGCGCCAGGATCGCCTGATAGGCGGGCGAGTTATACCACCGGCGTACATGGTCACGGTCGGGGAATTCGATGACGATCAGATGTCCCGGCCAGGTATTCTCGACGACCTCTACCGCACCGCCATGCACCAGGAAGCGGCCGCCGAAGGGTTCCAGCGTGGCGTCGATCTTGTGCAGATATTCGACAATCTCAGGTCCCAATGTGGCCTGGCGCATATGGGCAACGGCGTAAGCGGTCATGGCTGAACTCCTCTTTTGCAACCGCGGCAGTCTTGCCGACATGCGGTAGGCAGGTCGATTACGTGACAGGTAATAGCGGCAGCTATTTCCCTAGGCGGGCAGTTGAATCGACTCTCATTCCTTCCGGATGAGCTTGCCAGCCAGCAGACGGTGTTGCAGTTCAGGCGCGGCTTGTGAAATTCGACGGGCGCACGGCTTGCCTGCCGACAGTCGGGATGACACAGGCTTTTCTTTTTTGTACGGTCGAATCGAACGCAATCCCGGGGTGGTATGGAAGGCGGCCATCAAATCTATCCGCACATCGCAGAACCCGGGGCATAGCCGCATGGGCAAAACCATCGACCCGGCCCCCCTTATCACGGTGATCACGCCGACCCACAATCGTCGCGACCAGGTGGTGCGCGCGGTGGAAAGCGTGCTGGCGCAAAGCCTTACCCAGTTTGAGCACATCGTTGTCGATGACGGCTCGACTGACGCCACGGCCGCGGCCCTTGCCGCCATCCGCGATCCACGGCTGGTCTATGTCGGTGCGAAATGGCGCGGCGCCAACGCTGCCCGCAACGCCGGCATCGAGCGTGCGCGCGCGCCGATCGTGGCCTTCCTTGATTCGGACGATGTCTACCTGCCGGACCGGCTGGAGCGGACGCTGGCGCGTTTCGACGAGAACCCGTCGCTGGAAATCCTCATCAGCTCGTTCGTCTCGGTGAAAGGCGGCCGCAGCACCAAATGCGTCAATCGCGAAGCGTTCCTGACCCGCAGTTCGCTGGAGAAGGCGCTGGTCGGGCAGACGATCTTCATCGCCGGCTCGGCGATTACCGCCCGCCGCGAATCCCTGCTGGCGATCGGCGGTTACGACAGCGACATCGCGCGCATGCAGGATCGCGAATTGCTGCTGCGATTTGCCCGCCGCAGCGGGGCGCTGCTGTCCGAGGACATCGACTGGAAGAAGTATAATTCGGAGAATTCGATCTCCGGCCGCCGCGACGGTTATGTCGAAGCCTACGCAAACCTGATCGACAAACACCCTTACATCGCCGATCGCTATCCCGACGTCCCGCCCTACATGATCGCGCGCCAGATCATCGCCGATGCGATGAAAGGCAGGGTTTCCCAGGCATTCGCCGGCTATCTGGCCAACCGGTCGTCGAAAGCGCTGGGCTACTCGCTGCCGCAGCTGTTGCGCGGCTATGTCGGTGGCCGGCGCTGGCGCCGCGATCTCTACGATGAGTTCCGCGAGAAATACGGCACGCGGCCGGCCTGAACCACCCCGAACCGGAGGTTCGGGAAAGCTCAAGGTTCATCGATCGAGTTCCGGGTTCATCGATCGAGTTCCGGAAAATACGGGTCTGAAAAAAACCGCCGGTCGCGCTCGCCCTGCAGGCAGTCGATGGGAGGCGCGGCGTCGATCCGGACTGTCGTCGCGTTGGCTATGCCGCTCACTTCGAGGATGAGCTTGCGCCGAATGGCGGTCGAAAATTCTGAAGCTGCGTAGATCGGCAGCACGAAGGACCCAGGGCCGCCGGTGACGCATTGCTCATAATAGCTGTCGAGATGGCTGAAGGTCGGCGAAGGGCTGATCAGGATCGGCAGGCCGTTGATGACGATGCCCTTTGCCAGCGCCGCATCGCGCGTCGCGGTGACCGGCGGGCCGATATTGTTGGGGCCGTCGCCTGAAATGTCGATAACGCGCCGCGCGCCAGCGAAGACGGTCTTTTCGAAGAGATCGGCGCCGAAGGCAAGTGCGCCGGAAATCGAGGTGCCGCGAAAGCTGCGGAACGGGCGGGCCGCGATCCTGTCGGCGAAGGCGTTGGCGCTGTCGCTGCCGTCGATGATCTGCCAGGCGAGGATGGCGTCGTCGCGGACGGTGCCCGCCCACTCGAAATAGGTCAGCGCAATGCGCCCGTTCGTGCCCGAACGCACCGCCTTGATGAAATCCGGATGCCTGAGCGCCTCGACATAGCCGGCACGCTGCAGGGCGAACTCCTTCTCGTTCATCGACAGCGAGATGTCGACGGCCAGCACCAGTTCGACATCCACGGCAATCGCGTCGGCCGGCACAGGCAGGGGTGCTGCCTGGGTACAGGCGAAACAGGCAAGCAGGCTGAGCATGTCGAGCATGGCTGCGTGCGTCCGAGTGATGCGGACAATTTTCACCGCGATCGCGGCAAAATAAAGCTTACCGGATTGCGTCTTCGGCGAGCCTACTTCTTCCGCCTTGCGGCGGGCGGCGGCGGCTCGATGGCGCCGGCTCTGACGCGGGCCGGCTTGAGCGCCGATCCGCCGGTATCCTTCACGATCGTCAGCGAGCGCGGGAAGAACTGGTTGTTGTGCTGGCCGCGGCCGATATTGAGGATGGCGGCGTCGGGCAGGCGCCGCGCCAGCATCGACAGCACCTGCCTCAGCGTCGCGCCGTCGAACGTATCCAGCGCCTCATCGATGATCACCCATTTCGGTCGCCTGAGCGCAAGCCTGGCAATAGCCAGCAGACGCTGCTCTTCATCGGCCAGCTCATGCTCCCAGCGCGCCGAGCGGTCGAGCGAGGATGCAAGCCGCTCGAGACCGGCCTCGGCCAGCACCGCCGCGATCTCGGCATCCTCGACCGGTGCCGTGCCATTGGTATGGTTGAGCACCTCGCGCAGCGTGCCGAGCGGGAAATAAGGGGTTCGCGGAACGAAGATCGGCGCCTCGCCGGCCGGCATGCCGATCCGCCCGCTGCCCCATGGCCAGAGGCCGGCAATGGCGCGAAAGAACAGCGTCTTGCCGGCGCGCGGGTCGCCGGTGATCATGACGCGCTCGCCGGGGTGGATCTCGACATGCGGCTCGGCGAGCTTTGTGCACCCATCCGGCGAAGCGACCTCGAGCCGCTCGAAGCTCAGCTTGCCATCCGGGTTTTCGCCGAAGACGATGCGCTTTTCCTTGTCGTGGAGGATGTCGGTTTCGCCAAGCGCGATGCGGAAATCGGCGACGCGCATCAGCGTCGCCCGCCAGTCGGCGATGCCGCCGATGTTGTTGATGAACCAGCGCAGCGAGGAATGCACCTGGTTGAAGGCGCCGACCGCCATCATCAGCCCGCCGAAGCTGATATCGCCGGCGAAATAGACCGGCGACGCGACCAGGATCGGCGCCACCACGGTGATCCAGCCATAGGTGTCGGTGACCCAGGACAGGTTGATCTGCGCGCTGTAGATGCGCTTCATGGCGCCGAGCACCGTGCCAAGATCGAGCTCGAGTTGCCGCCTGGCGTCAGCCTCGCCATGCGCCAGCGCGATGGCGTCGACATTTTCGTTGACGCGAACCATCGAGAACCTGAGTTCCGCCTCGCGCGTGTAGCGATCGCTGTTGAAGCGGATCAGCGGCCGTCCGACCAGCCAGCTCAGCCATGAGGCGATGCCGGCATAGAGGATCGCCGCCCACACCATGTAACCCGGTATCGCTAGCGAACGGCCGCCTATGTGGAAGACGAAGCCCGAGGACAGCGTCCACAAGACACCGATGAAGGACACAAGCAGGATGAAGGACTGCAGCAGGCCGACACCGAGATCGGTCGACAGATCGGACAAATGCGCGGCGTCCTGCTGCATGCGCTGGTCGGGATTGACGCCGATGGCACCCGCATGCGCCAGCCGGAAGGCGCGCGCCGGCCGCATCCATTCATCGATCAGGTCAAGTGTCAGCGCCTGTCGCAGCTTCAGCCGGATCGTCTGGTTGAGCCAGGTCTGGCCGACGTTGAGCACCAGCAACCCGCCGGCAATTTCGGCAAAGACGAGAAGCTGGTGCAGGAAGCCCTGCATGTCGCGCCGCGCCAGCGCATCGTAGAAGGGCTGGTTCCAGCGGTTGAGCAGAACCTGCCCGATCGCGGTCGCGACAATGACGGCCACGATGCCGATCGAGGCCCAGACGAGTGGCTTGCGTACCGGCGAGGTCTTCAGCGCCTGCCGGATCGTCTTCAACTGGTCGCCGAGGCTGCTGGCTTCGACCGACACGGCGGCCTGTCCCGCACCGGCTATGACATCCGCTTGATCCGCCATGCGCGATATCCCTGCATTCGGAAGAGTGGTGGAGCCGATCAGAACCATGACCGGCCATGTTCAGGCGGCGGCACCGCACTCGACAGATAGGGAGTGACAAAGCCCGGGTCCGATCACGAACGCGTCACCCGCCCGGGGAAGCCGCCTCACCGCCGCGCGACCGGCCGAGCCTGGTCGCGCCTTGCGGCGAGAGCACCGGCACGAAGACGCGGCGCGATGCACGCTGGGCGACCGGTACACCCTGATAAAGCCGCTTCTGCGCCTCGACCACGATGACACCGGAAAAAATCGGCCAGAACCGCCGGCCGGCGCGCTCCAGCACATTGTGGAACCGCATCATGAAGCGCCGGGGCGACGGCGGAAAGAACAGCGCGTCGGACCATGCCGCCGGGGTGAAATGCGCCTCGCGCAGCAATTCGGTGAGCTGGCCGCGCGAGAACGGCCGGCCATTGCCGAACGGCGTATGCTCGAAACGCGCCCAGACGCCGCGGCGGTTGGGCACGACGATGACGACGCGGCCGGCTGGCGACAGCACCCGCCAGATCTCGTTCAGCGTCTCGCGCGGGTTCTCGACATGCTCGAGCGAATGGACGAGCAGCATGCGGTCGATGCAGGAATCGACCAGCGGCAATTCCTCGTCGAAGACCAGTGCCGTCGCCGTCGGACCCGTCGCCGGCCAGACCACCGCGCCCTGCGTTGCCGGCATGAAGGCAAAGACGCGCTCGGCATCGGCGCCGAACCGCTCCAGCCACGGCAAGGTGTAGCCGAGGCCGACGAGCCGCTCATTCGGCACCGCGGCCCATATCGAGGACAGCGCCATGGTGATCGAGTGTTCGGCAAGCCGGCCGAGCGTGGTCGAATAGAAGGAACGGAGATCGACGATATCGGAATGCATGGCCGGGACGGTAGCCGCGATATCCGCCGAGTTCAACAAAGCTCAATTCCAGATGACATTGGCCGGCAAGCGCCCTATGTCTGCGGCGACAAATGGAGAGATGCGATGCCGGTCGAAATCGAACAGTTCATGTGCCGCAGCGACAATTTCGGCGTTTTGGTGCACGACCCAAAAAGCGGCCAGACCGCGATCATCGACGCGCCCGAAGAGGCGCCGATCCTGGCCGCGATCCAGCGCACCGGCTGGACGCCGACGATGATCCTGACCACCCACCACCATGTCGATCATGTCGAGGCCAACCTGGCGCTAAAAGAGCGTTTCAAGCTGCGCATCGTCGGCCCGGAAGCGGAACAGGCGAAGATCCCCGGCATCGACGAGACGGTCGAAGAAGGCTCGGTCGTCCATCTCGGCGACGAACGGATCGACGTGATCGCCACGCCCGGCCACACGGCCGGCCATGTCTCCTACCATTTGCCGGCCTCGAAGGTGGCGTTCACCGCCGACACGCTGTTTGCGTTGGGCTGCGGCCGGCTGTTCGAATGCAAGCCGCCGGTGATGTATGACT
The DNA here is from genome assembly GCF_044778005.1 of Mesorhizobium sp. IMUNJ 23033. Classification (NCBI taxonomy): domain Bacteria; kingdom Pseudomonadati; phylum Pseudomonadota; class Alphaproteobacteria; order Hyphomicrobiales; family Phyllobacteriaceae; genus Mesorhizobium; species Mesorhizobium sp. IMUNJ 23033. The sequence goes on along the minus strand of NZ_JBJACT010000038.1, from coordinate 872 downwards.
CGCTGAAGAAGCTGGCGGCACTTCCCGCTGAGACGGTCATCTATTGCGGCCATGAATACACGCTTTCGAATGCCCGCTTCGCGCTGACCGTCGACCCGACCAATTCCGCCCTGAAGGAGCGCGCCGCCCGGATCGAGGCGCTGCGCGCCGACGGCAAGCCGACACTGCCGACGACGATCGGCGAGGAATTGTCGACCAATCCGTTCCTGCGCTGGCACGACCCGGCAATCCGCAAGCATCTCGGCATGGAGAAGGCCACCGACGCCGACGTGTTCGCCGAAATCCGCAAGCGCAAGGACAATTTCTGAGCGCGGTGCTAGCCTGCAGCCGATGACAAGTGCCGCCGAAATCATCGCCACGCTCGGCCTGAAGTCGCATCCGGAAGGCGGCTGGTATGCCGAGACCTTTCGCGATGGCGCGGAAGGCACGCGCGGCCACTCGACCGCGATCTATTTCCTTCTGGAAGAGGGTCAGCTATCGGCCTGGCACCGGGTCAAGGATGCGGCCGAGGTCTGGCATTTCTATGCCGGCGCGCCGCTGGCGCTGTCCATGCAGGAGGAAGGCGGCACCGTCATCGAGCAGGTGCTCGGCACCGCCCTTGCGGCGGGCGAGCGGCCGCAGATCGTGGTGCCCGCCGGCTGGTGGCAATCGGCGCGCAGCCTTGGCGAATGGACGCTGGTCGGCTGCACCGTGGCGCCGGGCTTCGACTTCGCCGCCTTCGAGATGGCCGAACCCGGCTGGCGGCCTAGGACCAATCGACATTCAGGATTCAAAATTGCGTTGATGCATGATTCATAGGCTTCCAGATTCGATCTGGAGGACAATGGATGGTGTCGCGCTACGAACTGAGCCAGCGGCAATGGCAGCGCATC